>JAGLXM010000017.1 GCA_023132915.1 Candidatus Bipolaricaulota bacterium | reverse complement strand
TGGTGGTTTTTGCCCTGGGTGAGACTACTGTGACTATCTGGACAGACTTGGTCGAGCCCAAACGGGTGGTTATTCAAGAAGAGCTTGCGGCAGACTTCATGGCTCTTCATCCGGATATTAAAGTAGAGGTTGTTACGATTCTCGAGTCGGAGCTGCCGATACGAATAGCGGCAGCCTACGCTGCGGGAGCCCTTCCGGACTTGGTCCGTCTCTCACTTGAGTATGTAGTGGGCTGGGTAGAAGAGGGGATCTTAGACGCTGAAGCCGCGACTGCACTCATAGAGAAGATGGGAGTTGGCACCTTCGGTGCTGGCCCTCTGGAGTCGGTCAAGATTGGAAGTGGCTACGCTGCCCTCCCCACGGACGGCTGGGGACAACTTCTCCTCTATCGTAAGGACCTATTTGAGGAGTATAGCCTTGCCGTACCTGACAACTGGGCTGACATACTGCAGGCAGCTGTAGTGCTGCACGATCCGCCGAACATGTACGGCATTGAGGTGGCTACTGATCCTGATCAGGTCTACATGCAGCAGGTATTCGAGCACTTCGCTCTCTCCAACGGGGCTCGGTTAGTGGACGAAGCGGGTAACATCGACCTCACCACTCCGGAGTTTATTGCTGCTCTCCGGTTCTACAAGCTCCTAGCCACTCAGTTCACCCCTCCGGGGAACATCTACTGGATGCACACACGCCTTGACTACCTTGGCGGCAAGACCGCCATGACTGTCTGGTCGCCGTACATCCTAGACGAGCTAGCTGGCTTGCGGGATAGCGCGCCTGTTACGGCGGAGTTCCCCGAAGGCACACCTTCCCTGTATGAGCGAACAGGTATCGTGAGTGCCTTTGCCGGTCCTGCTGGCGCGCCGGCTCAGGGTGGGGCCGTGCTCTACCTCGGGATCACTGTAGATGCCGAGGTCGAAGCGGCCCAGGCCTACGCGGAGTACCTGCTCAGCGAGGGCTACGCTAAGTGGCTATCCATGGCTCCAGAGGGGATGTTCCCCATGCGACCGGGGTACATCAACGTATGGAAGGAACTCGAATTCGGCGTTGACCGCAAGGGTAAGATCTCTGATCTGTACCCATCTGAGGTAATCGACGCGATTGCCGCTGGCGTGGAGAATATCGACCGCTGGGGGATTGCATCCGGCCGCAGCGCGTGTGTGAGTGCCATCTACGCCACGAGGACCGTCATCGACATTTTACGTCGGTACATCGATGGCGAGATTGCTAGCGCCGAGGAAGCAGCCCAGATGATGCAGGATCGTGTGAAATACCTGTCGGGCTGCGAAGACAAGTAGAATCTGCTTAGCTTTCTAGTTAAGCGCGAACTTTAGGGAAAGGGGGCCAGCTGTTGCGTATCCGGGGTGAGAGAGGGACAATACAAGCCCAGGAGCAACGGCTGGCCTACCTTTTTCTTTTGGTCCCAGTTACGATTGTCTTTTTAGTTATCATATTTCCAACTGTATGGAACCTATGGCTCAGTTTTCATAAACTTGGTCTGCGTGACCTCCGAACGTCTGCTCCTTTAAGCCTGAACTTCACTACGTATAGCTATCTCAAGGTATTCAGGGATCCGGACTTCACATCTTCCCTAATTGCTACTCTGACTTACTCCATCGGGGGAACACTCATCACACTGCTTCTGGGGCTCGGGGCGGCTCTTCTTCTGTCCCCAAAATTCCGTGGGAGGGGTGCCATGCGAGGGCTATTCCTTATCCCCTACATCGCTCCGGTGGTAGCTCTTACTTTCACTTGGCGACTGCTCTTGGATCCGCGAGGGCCGATCATGACCGCGCTGGTGAATGTGGGGTGGCTCCAGCAGCCGCTTCACCTCCTAGGACAACGGCCGTTTGCGATGATTACTCTGATCCTGTTTCAGGGCTGGAGATACTTTCCCCTCGCGTTCCTCTTCATCATGGCTCGTCTCCAAGCCATTCCCCGAACCCTGTATGAGGCAGCTGATGTGGATGGGGCAACGCCCTTTCAAAAATTCTTCTACGTCACCTTGCCTCAGTTAAAACTCATTCTAGCAACCCTAGGACTATTACGATTCATGTGGACGTTCAATAGGTTCGACGATGTGTACCTCCTCACTTCCGGCTCAGCTGGGACAAAGGTATTGCCGGTACTGGTGGTGGACTACTTGATCGGCCAGTTTGACGTTGGAGCCGGAGCAGCAGCGGCTATGGCGCTCTTTGGATGCTTGGCCGTGCTACTGATCATCTACTTCCGGTTGGTGATGCGAAGGGCTGAGCAAGTGGAGGTTTAGATGAGGCTGCGGATTGAGTGGAGCATCATATGGTTTCTGCGCGTGGTGGGCGGTCTTGTGCTCATTGTGACAGTTACCTTTCCGTTTTACTGGATGATCATCGCCTCTTTGACTCCGCTTGCCAAGCTCCTTGCAGACCCCACGGATATTGGCATTCACCTCGGAGATATGGTCTTCACTACCTATCCCGAGATCTGGAACGTGTTCCATTTTTCACGCTTTTTCGCAAACAGCGCATACGTTTCCCTAATGACGGTGGCTTTTACACTAGTGTTCGCAACCTTGGGAGCCTACGCGGTAGCGCGCCTGCGTTTCCGGGGCCGCACGTTCCTTTCGCGAGGCATCCTCCTCGTGTACATGTTCCCCGCCATCGCCGTCGCGATACCGATCTACGTGATCTTCAGCAAGCTTGGGCTACGCAATAACCTGAACGGCTTGGTCCTTTTCTACCTTGCTCAAACGTTTCCCGTGGCACTCTACATGCTCCACTCCTACTTTAAAACCCTCCCGCCAGATCTAGAAGAGGCGGGGCGCATCGATGGTTGCTCGCGCCTTTCTGTAATTTGGCGGATCACTGTACCACTCTCTCTGCCCGCTATGATATCGGTGGCGTTGTACACGTTTATGATCGCTTGGAACGAGTTTTTGTTCGCTTTCCTTTTCCTCGACTCGCCCTCGTCTTATACCCTGCCGCGAGGCATCCAAGCGGTCGCAAACAACGTTAACGTCTCCCAACAGCTTCTCATGACTGGGGCGGTAATCGCTACCGTGCCTGTAGTTGCTGTGTTCTTCCTGTTCGAGCGGTACTTCATCCGTGGGCTTACCGCGGGGGCAGTCAAGGGCTGATCCCCTTGTCGAGTATGTAAAAACAACTAACACATAACGAGCCTTTGTTTCGGCAACAAAAAAGGGGGGAGAAAGACGGATTGATAAGATGAAGAAGGCCGTATTGGTCTCATGGGAGTCCAATCCCTTGCCCCCTCGGGGATACGCGAGATACCGTTCAGCTGACACTGGAATCCTGCTTTGTTGAGGTGATAAGCAACGCAGTCATAGAAGAGAGAAGGTAGGTAATACTAATATGAGAATGAAAGGAATATAATATGAGCAGCTTGGTCGTCTTTCCGTTCAAATCAGAAGACATCAAAGTCTTCCGGAAGAATGTCCGCGAGGCCGCATCCCATCCCCGGGTAGGTGCGGTGCTCTGCGTTGGCTATGAAAAGAACGCGTGCTACAAGGAGATAGAGGCAGCCATCCCGGAGATTGAGAAGGAGAACAACAAGGAGATTCGCCTGATTCTGCAAGAGCGGCTGGGAGATAAGCGCTCTGGCAAGGGCGATGGGATGAACACCGCGCTCAAGTATTTCCTGGAGGAGACTAGCTACGAACGGCTCCACTTTTACGACTCCGATATCGAGACCTTCTCCCAGGAGTGGATCGCCCAGGCAGAACTGTCAGCAGATGATGGCTACCAGGTGGTCAGGCATTACTTCCCGCGGGCTTCTACCGATGCAATGGTCACTTGGATGATCACCAAAACTGGCTTTGCGATCCTCTGGCCC
>JAGLXM010000169.1 GCA_023132915.1 Candidatus Bipolaricaulota bacterium | reverse complement strand
CCTCGGTGAGGTTGAGCATCTTATTAGCAGCCCCGCGAATCTTAAAAGAACCTGTCTCCTGCAACCCCTCAAGCTTTAAATAGACAGAGGTGCCTACATGGTCTTCTAATATAGGGCTACTGACCAGAGAAGTCCGCAAGACAATTGGAGCGATCCGCTGCTTGGCGAGGTAGATATCACGCATCGTTACAGCGGAGTTTGAAGCTATCAATTCTCCCTCGCTTTTGTTTGAGAGACAACGTCCCGCTTGAGAGTGGCCCAGATTATTCTGCCTTTGATCTTGACAGGCGCTTGCGCAATCCCTGCAGGGAGAACTCTCCCTCCCCCATGATTCCCTGTGGTCTTAGTATCAGAATCAAGATCAATACCACTGCAAGGAGCAGGGTGGTGAGCCCAAATAAATGAGGCACTTGAACGCCAAAAACCTGAAAGCCTTCCTCGATGGGGGCTAGAACCTCCGTGAAGCCGGTAATGATAGCAGCACCGATTACGGCACCGCTGACGCTTCCCATGCCTCCGATAACGATCATCGTGACCACGTGAAAGACAAGCGCTAAACTAAACGCGTTAGGGAACAGGTTCAAAATTAAGTGCACCCATAGGATTCCACCTATCGCGGTGAAGAACGTGCTTAGTCCAAAAGCATATATTTTGTACTTCAATAGATTGATTCCCATGTGCTCTGCTAATTCTTGATCTCGCCCTATGGCGATAAAGGCGCGCCCAATATAACTCTTTCTCAACCTCAATGCGATATAGATCACTAGGAATGCGATCCCCCATACCCACCATATATTAGTGTATAGGGGAAACTGCCTCAACCCCATCGCCCCGTTCGTGTAATTCGGAAGGTTCTCCGCGATGGAGACCATGATGAGGTTAAACCCCAAGGTGACCAGGATAAAGTAGATGCCTCGCAGGCGTAGGGCAGGCAAGGCGAGCAGGATGCCGACAATGCTCCCAACGACCCCACCCAAAAGCAAGGCGGGCAGAAACGGGATCTGCGCATTCAAAATCCAGCCAGGCAGATGCAAGCCTATGATATCGACCTTAAAGAAGACAGGGAGAGTAAAAAGTGCGGCCGCATACCCTCCTGCGAGCATAATTCCCCCGTGCCCAATGGAGAATAGATTTGCCCAACCATTCGTGATGTTTAACGAAACGGCCAATATGGTGTTTATCCCGAATAGCAGGAACAGGGTAAGCCAGAAACCGGG
>JAGLXM010000168.1 GCA_023132915.1 Candidatus Bipolaricaulota bacterium | reverse complement strand
CCGGTGTGTAGATCTCCAACCCCTCTATCAACTCTGCGCTGATCAACGGATGACGCTTCATCACCTTCCACTCCTCCTCCGTGAGCGGGGCGGGCTTAAGGAGGATCGCGTCAGGGACTGCAATTTTGCCAACATCATGTACTCGGGCTGCGATATCGATCTTCTCAATCTCCCCCTGCGGAAGTCCCATCTCCTGGCCGATCTTTACAGCAAGCTCAGCAACCTCGCTCGAGTGCACCGCAGTGTAGTGGTCCCGTTCGTCGAGGATGCGGGAGATCTTTTCGAATGTCTTACGCGTCTCAGTCTGAAGTCTCATGTAACTGCGAAAGGAAACGTGAACCAACACCAGCGGGATAATGGCTAAAAACATATGCCAAATCGACAATGAGTAAAGCACTACAAGCAAAAGCGCCAACACACACAGCACAAGGTACTGCAGATTGAAATCTCGTACGTGAGCCTTGAGGGCATAGAAAAACCCTTTTCTCTCTGTTAGCGACACAATCCCTATTACTAGGGAACCATTGATCCCTGCATAGCACAGAAACCCAGCGAGCGGCCAAAGATAGTCACTGGCCGATGTTAGGGTTAGGGAAGCCTTGCAGTTGCATAAGAGAACGAAGATCAACCCAGTAATAGCTACCGTCACGATCCATTGACTGACATTGAAGAGAAGCGTGTGTACAAACCTCATTGGTTCATGTGTCACATAGTCCCATCTCATCAATACTTCCGAGGGCAGGATGGTCAACAAAACCACAAATACGGTAAGCGCCGGGCCAAGGATGAAGAGAGATGCCAGGTAAATGGCAATTGAGCTCGAGATTTCAGAACCGTATACAGGTATCCAGGTGGCATAGACTTCTGAGAAGAAGCCGAGAAAGATGAAGAGCACAAACGCGACAACCTGCTTAAAAGAAGTAAATGAGAATTCTCGTGCGTAGTAGGCGATCGCGGCTACTGCAAGCAGGCCCACGATATAGATATAAATCCTCGCCTTCGCAGGAAGATTCACTTTCCCTCCTTTTCGAGGAGACAGAGCTTGCCTTCCCTACTTTAGCGCAAGGCAAGGACAAAAACCACTATTAGATCGATTCTATCTCAGTTAATCTCTTAACCGTGCCACTTAAGACCAGCACCCAGGATGAGCCCGAGTACAGCGATCATTAACAGATAGTAGATACCCTTGTTTCCAACTAGCTTTCCGAAAAACCTGTTCACCTTCTCACCGGCGTGTGAACTGTATCCTCCCCACTTCATTGCTTACCTCCTTCTATTACGTATATCGTGAGTCAAACGCTCAACCGTGCCACTTGAAACCGGCGCCAAGCACAAGACCGAGCGCAACGATCGTCAGCAGGTAGTAGACACCTTTCTTCCCGAGCAACTTCCCAAATACCTTGTTCACCTTCTCACCAGCATATGCGTTGTATCCTCCCCACTTCATCACTTGCCTCCTTTTTGTATTCGTCTTACAACTTACGCCAGTATTCCTATTTTATACCAATAATTTCCCTGCTTGGCTACGACCTGCTTTATCCCTCATTTAGATTCTACCTGCTAAGTCGCGGGAATAGACGCCCCATTCGTGCGATATGGGCCTACTGTAAACGAGGACAGGCGGGTTGACTTGATGAACGAATCCTCTGGGGTATATGGGGTATAAGATCGCTTAAAA
>JAGLXM010000167.1 GCA_023132915.1 Candidatus Bipolaricaulota bacterium | reverse complement strand
AGCCGGTCTCCGCTCTCGATCCAGCCACGTCGAATTCCGTCCTTCAATACCTGGAACAGATGAACCAGGAGGATGGTGTAACCGTCCTTTGTGCCCTGCACTTCCTGTCGCTTGCCCGCCGCTATGGCACCCGCATCATCGCCCTGAAGGATGGACGGATCGTCTTTGAAGGGCTCCCTGAGGAGATCGACAAGGTTCGCTTCAAGGAGATCTACGGTGAGGATGCGGAAGAGGTGGAGATCCGCTAGATGAAACGGGAAGTGAGGTTCCCCAAGAAACGTGTCGGGGCATTTATCACCGATTGGCTGATATGGCTTTACCTTTCCTACTGTATCTTCTTTCTCATCGATTACTGGTATACCGAGATTGTTGCCGTTCGACCGTACTACAAGGTTCCTTTCCCCTGGTATGGCTGGCCGCTCGTCATCATAAGCAGTTTTCTGATTGCCGTAGCCTGGGAAGGGTTAGGAACATCCGTCGGGTTTAAAGCGTTTGGCTTGACCCTCATCCGCATGGGCGGATCTCCTCTACCTCTGAGAGTGAAACTGAAGCGGGTTCCACTCGACCTGGTTTCTTGGTCGATGAGCCTAGTGGCTGGCGGGCTTATGCTTGCCCCTCTGGCTGGTTTGGGAACACTGTTCCACGGTCTTTCGGCAGGTTTAGGGATTTCGTTTATTCCCATGGTTTCCCTATGGGAATTCGGGGCCTGGTACCTGTCATTGGCCTACGTTTTAATATCTCTCTTAACCATCCTTGGGGTTGGGATTGGCTGCTTCTTTGTTGCGTATAGGATAGCTAAATGGTTATGGGCATGTCCTAAAGGGGATCAGTTCTGGTGCGATCGGGTGCTCCACACGCGGGTCACCCCCACTTCCGAGATCGAAGATGGAGGGCTTCCCCCGAAGCGCTTGTTCGAAACAAGCTGGGGGATCATAACCCTTCTCCTTATCGTGATAACGTTCTATGTTGGGTGGTTAACGACCGGGATCGACTTCGGAAACCTGATACGGCGGGCTCCGGTTACTGCGTATCTGTGGAAACGGCTCGCCACCCCAGACTTTACGCACTTCATCACACCTGAGCCCGTACTACGAGACTCCATTGGCAGCGCGATAGTAGAGACGATCTTCATGGCGCTGCTGGCAACCGCATTCGGTGTGGTCTTCGCCTTCCCTCTCAGTTTCCTTGGGGCACGGAACATCATGGCTACCGGACCGATCGGTTGGCTGATCTATACGGTCACACGAGGGTTCTTCAACGTAGTGCGCTCCGTGGAGACGATTGTGTGGGCACTCATCTTCGCTGTATGGGTTAGTTTCGGTCCCTTCGCCGGTGTGATGGCGCTTGCGATTCACACCATTGCCGCGCTGGGGAAGCTCTACTCGGAACAGGTCGAGGGAATCGATCCCGGACCCTTGGAGGCGATCGCCGCCACCGGCGCAAGGCGGTGGCAGGTCGTTCTCTATGGGGTTATCCCGCAGATTGTTCCGTCTTATTTAGCGTTTACCATGTACCGGTGGGATATCAACGTCCGCATGTCGACGATCATCGGTCTGGTCGGAGGTGGAGGAATCGGACGGATCCTGTTCCACTACAAGAATGAACTCAGATGGGAAGAGGTGGGAGCCGTCATCGTGGTGATCATAGCCGTCGTATGGGTGATGGATTATGTGAGTGGTCTGGTGAGGGAGAAGATAGCTTGAGGATGCGCGGCGAATACTACGCGGGGTTCATTCAAAAGAAGCCAGCATGGATGGAGGCGTTTGGAGCTCTCAAGGCACGGATCGCCGCGTTTCTTGTTGATTATGTTGCAATCTTCTATTTTATTGTGATAACGTCTTATTGCATCACTGAGATCTCTGGCTATCAGGGAAGCTTCTTTCTCATCCCTTGGTGGATCTTCTTAATCGTCGTTTCTGAGCTTGTCGTTCTCTGGGAGACGTTTGGCATCTCTTTAGGAATGAGAGCTGCCGGGATCCGTCTCACAACAGCGGATGGGAGTACAGTGCCGTTCCACAGGGGCATCATCCGCTACCTCGCTTGGCACATCTCCGCGCTTCCCGTAATTGGCTGCCTTGCCATCCTGTGGAATCGGGACCGTCTCAGTTGGCATGATCGCATAAGTAGAACGAAGATAGAGAAACAGGACGAGACGGACAAGACCAGGATAACCTGGTATAAGAGCAGTCACGGAATCTCGATTGCTCTTCTCGTCTTTTTCACCCTGCTGGCGGGTGTTTTTATCACTGAGATCAACCTGCACACCCTGTTCACAGGTGCGTCCAAGACAGGCCGGTTATGGAAAGCGCTCCTCACGCCGGATTGGGCTGTCTTAGGAACGGGAATCAACCTTCTTATTGTTACGATCTTCATGGCGCTGATGGCCACGCTCTTCGCGATCGTATTTGCAGTACCTTTAAGTTTCCTCGCGGCGCGCAATCTGATGCACGGATTCATCGGACGCAGTGTGTACACTGTGGTACGCGTTATTATGAGCATCACCCGCTCGATCGAGCCGATCATCTGGGCGATCATCTTCGTCGTTTGGGTGCGGCTCGGGACCTTCCCAGGTGTGCTTGCCCTATTCGTGCACTCGATTGCCGACTTGACCAAGCTCTACTCCGAGCGGTTGGAATCGATCGACCCTGGTCCAGTGGAAGCAATTAAGGCTACTGGCGC
>JAGLXM010000166.1 GCA_023132915.1 Candidatus Bipolaricaulota bacterium | reverse complement strand
AGGAATACGGGGGAATACGGGAACATAATACTTATTTCATAGCCGAGAGGAAATCCCGAGGGAATTCCGGGGACGCATACAATGATCCCTCAAGGAGCAGACTGAGATAGGATCTACGTCCCTCGAACTAGTGAAGAGGCATGGGTTTGCCATCCCTCTGCTACTCGTAGGGGAGTCCTTTCCCTTGGATGCGATCGGTCTGTCCCTCGGCGATGTATCGCTCGAAGTACTCTTTGCGGTACTCAGGGGGTAGGGATTTGCGGAGCCCGATAGATTCAAGGACTTCCTCGAATGATATCCCATTGTCTGAGAGCCCCAGCATTGCCAGTACCCGAATTGCAACCTTGTCGCTTGTACAGAACAGGAAGCTGTCAGACTCATCTGCGTAAATGATAGCGATGGCCTCCACCTCGCCGTCGTGGAGATCTAGGTTGAGCTCCTTGTCGAACACAGTACGAACTCGCTCGATGTCAGACACAGAGGCGGAGATCTCGGGGATGACTCCCTGGTTGATTAACGCGGTAAGGTTGATCGAAGCCGGGACAGCGTCTATCTTGCTGTCGAAGAACTGCGCTTCGTCGTGTGCGATTATCGATGTTACCGCTACGTCTGTTTCTTGGAGCAACGCATTCCACACATCAAGCTCATATGCCGCGATGATTACGCTGGCGTCAGGCAACAGTTGTCTCGATCTGGTAGGCATCGGTATCTTCGAACCCGTACTCAAGAAGGGTGGCGGACAGATCGAATAGACTAGTTTCGAGTAGCTGCGCGAGCCTAGCGCGTGACAGTTTCGCTCTCTTGTAGGCGAGGAAAGCCAGCCTGACAAATCGCTCGGGCAACGGAGCTGGCTGTTGCCAGTTGGCGGGCATTGTGCTTCGATCTATCGAGCGGAAGTTTGGATCATTCAGTACGGCTCTCACTCGATCGGCGGTGAGAATCCGAAAGTGGACCATTCGCCAAAGCAGTGCCTCGGTAGACACGTCGAAGTCCCGTGCAAGTTCTACGAGATCGTCATAAGAAATCTTCCCATCCTTGACCCGAGCCTCAATCTCGACATCCAGTACATCAGCCGGCAGGAGCAAGTTAGCAGCGAATTCATTGGCGAGACGCTCCACTTTGTCGATTAGGGCTTGGTTATCGCCCACGGATTCCTTCGATATAGTTGCCCTCGTTATCAGGTGGAACAACTCGTGAGCGAAGCTGAAATTGCGTCGCCAAGGTGCTTGCTCTCGGTGCATCAGGATCCCATATCCAAAATTCCCCATAGCTGATGCAGCAGATCCGGCTTCTCCAAGATCCTTGTACCAGATCTTCACTGAATAGTCTCCCTCAAGGATTGCTATCAAGGACGCAGCTGGCCGTCCACCAAGATCTAGCGCGTCTGCAACCTTTTTTGCAGCTACCCTGGCGTCGCCATATGAGGCCGTCTCTGGGTCCAATTCAACCTTCGGAAGGTCATGTTTGGGTGTAATCCCAAGAAGGGACTCAAGCCCATGGTATTGCCTGCAGCTCTTGAGGAATGAAGCCTCTATTGCAGCGGCTCCTTCCTCTGGATAGTCTCTCCAGAGCACATGCGCTGGTGCAGGCTCATGCTCTGCTAGCAGATACCGAACCTCCGTATGAAGAGCATCTGCAATCCTGACTAACTCCCACGCCTTGACATCTCTCCCGCCACGTTCGATCTCGGATACAATCTGGTGAGCGGAGAAGCCGACCTGCTCCGCGAAGACTCGTTGTGTGATTCCCAGCTTCTTGCGAAGCGACCGAATGCGCTCTCCAATGATCTTCTGCAGTTCCTCCATGTTGCACCTCCAGCTCAGCTTGGCTTTCGTGCGTTTCCAAATTGCCAGGTGGGTAGGATCGCTGCTGCATGCTCAACACGGTCTTGTGACGCGGCGGTAATAGCCTCCGCTAGGATTTCAATACTGCCACTATCAGCACTCTCGCCTCGCTGCTTTCCGTGTGTTCACTTGACGAAGAGAGGCTCTTGTATGTAGATTCAAGATTAGCTTGAATTTTCCGCCTCCTTAGTTTACATTATAGCGAATACCGTGCCCGTATTCAAGATTTTCTGTTACGGGGATCATACCAATGCGGTGTATCCAAACGTAAGAGAAGGGAGACATGGCGAAGAAAGGTTCACCACGCAAGATCCACAGAAGCGCGAAGACCGGCAGGTTCGTAACTAAGAAGTATGCGAAGAGACATCCAGGCACAACAGTCACCGAAACCACCAAGAAGTAGTCAGGCAGCCGGTGTGAAATTCCGGGGACGCATACCATGATTCCTCAAGGAGCAGCCTGAGATAGGGTCTACGTCCCTTGGATTGATCTCTTCGCTGTCGCCGTAGCACAGGGTTGTCCCGAAGGCGTATCGCAATCATGAAATCCGGATTCACAGGCGCGTGTCCTCGGAATTTAAACGGCTTGACAGATATGCATCCAGGATGCATACTGATACATATGAGAACAACGTTGAACATCGACGATGAGACCCTCAAGCGCGCGGCGGAACTAACCGGCATCAAGGAGAAAACGTCCTTGGTGAAGCTGGGGTTGGAGGCGTTGATCGCTCGCGAGAGCAGCAAGAGGCTGGCCGAACTTGGTGCGACTGAAAAGGATCTGCAGCCTGTTCCCAGACGGCGGATGGCAGATAGCTAGGCATGGTTTTGGTCGACACGTCCATTTGGGTCTCACACCTAAGGAAAGGGAATGCTCGCCTGAAGACGCTGCTCGAAAAAGCGGAAGTGGTCTGCCATCCCTTCATCATCGGGGAACTGGCCTGCGGGAACATCGCCAATCGAACCGAGATCCTTTCTTTGCTACATGCGTTGCCTGCGGCGGTGGCCGCGAAGCATGAAGAAGTCCTTCGCCTCATCGAATCTCACCACTTGATGGGCCGTGGACTTGGTCTCATTGATGTGCACTTGCTTGCTTCAGCGCTTCTCACAAGGGTGCCCCTGTGGACCGTCGATAAACGTCTCCGTGCAGCATCTGCCAAGTTGAACATCGCTTATCCATAGGGTTCGGGGGATGCATACCATGATTCCTCAAGGAGCAGACTGAAATAAGGTTTGTGTCACTCGCATTGGAGGCGGCCTCCTTGTCTCCATATCCGACAAATCCACTGCTACCACGGTTATCTTCCCGTCTATCCCAAGTCCATTCGTAAAGAATAGTTGGCAAACCATGCCAATTATGGTAGTATAATCACGGAGGGACGGACGATAGTGTTTAGACAAGGAGGAATAAAATGAAAGAAAGATCACCCTTAGCAGTCTTTGTACTCCCATTTATCACATTTGGTATATACTCGCTCTACTGGCTGGTGGTAACAAAAACAGAGATGAACCGCAATGGAACTAATATCCCTACAGCCTGGCTCCTTATAGTTCCGCTGGCGAATATTTGGTGGTACTGGAAGTTTAGTGAGGGCGTTGAAGAAGTGACCCATAGGCAAATGAGCGCGGGAGTAGCTTTTCTCATGCTCTTCCTGCTCCCTGTTATTGGTCCGGCAATAATTCAAACAACCCTGAATAAAGTGGCCGAGATAAAGTAATCGCTTCCGGACACTCTCCTCAGTTGGGCCGGGGAATTCCCGAGACGCATACCATAATTCTTCGAGGAGCAGCCTGAAATGGGGTTTGTGTCACTCGAATTCCCTCGAATCCCAAAGGTCACGTGTTAGTTCGACGAGGAAATGAGAGAGACGATCTGCGGGCGCAGCTCGCCGATTACGGTTTCGAATGAGGGCAGCCCGGGAACCAGGGGACCGAGCCACTGAACCCACGTCTTCCCGACCTGAACGAGCATCGTCTCCTGGAAGAAGCTCTCTGGCCCTTCGAAGCTGACGTTCCGCACGGCACATTTCTCGTGGAGGAACGACACGAAGCCGGACAGGTCCATCTGCTCTCTGTAGGTCCCCATCACACACCAAAGATCGTAGTAGTCACGAGCGCGTGAGCGACTCCATCCTCGTTCTTGAAGCTTCTCAGTGTGTTGAAGAATCGCACGTAGCTTCTCCGCAACGATCTCCTCCAGTGCATACGCCTGAACCTTGGCTTCGAGTAGCTCACCGTATCCGTGGATTACCTTCCTGTCCTGTACGGGTTTGAGCACTTTCTCGTCCATCGTGATTTCGATCATGAGGCGCGTGTTGGGTTGCCTGTGCCATGGAAGGCGGGCGCGAATCGCAAAGGCTTCTTGGCCTCCCGGGTGCGGCTCCCTCTCGGTGCACCGTTCGCAAGCGATCTCTACAGGGACGTACTCGTCCAGCAACGCCGATGCCGCGTCACAGGTTCCCTGGATTGCCCGTTCCAGCGCATCGCCGGTGGGGACGCCTTCCATGCCGGAGAAGTCGAGATCCTCCGAGAAGCGATAGTCACCGAAGTAGCACTTCTTAAGCGCAGTCCCGCCCTTGAAGGCGAGTGTGCCGTGGAGCGATCTGTCTTGCTCGATGCCAGCGAGAATCCACGAGACGAGATAATCCCGTTCAAGGATGTCCCACGAAACTCCTATCTGCTTTCGCGCTTCCAGAAGACGCAGGCGGAGTGGCCTCATGTCCCGACCTTTCCGGGAAGGTTCTCCTGGATCATCCAACGACGGTTGTACGGGCCCTTGCGCGGGCCGGTCGGATCGAGCTTTCGATATCCCTTGATAGGAAGCTGTGCAAGAGCCTCAAGACAACCCGAATCAACGCCCTGTTTTTCGAGCACCCATCCCAGGCGTCTGCAAGTCGCCGCATCCAGTTTCCGGGCGTAGTCGATGATCCGTTCGAGGTCCAGATGCCTTCCCATCACTGCGAATGCATGGAGAACCTCGCCAAAGTCGCCACAGTATTGCGGTTTGGACAGTCCGTCGAGCAACGTACGCTCGGGATCGGTGATCGTCACGCGGGCTTCCCTGATCCAGATCTTTTCCGTGCCAAAGAATCGCTCCGGCTTGACCTGGATAAACTGATAGATCGTATCACCTATCGGATAGCCGCGGTCTTTTCTCTCGGGTCCCCGTACTCGGGGAACGGAAACGTCCGCGGTCGTAAGGACAAAGACCTTCCTTGGGATCTGTTCCGTAAGACCGTGGTGGTGCAGGGCGGACCAGTGGCTGATGGCAGCAGACTTGACTAGCGCCATGGCGATTTCGAATTCGTGTGCTGCCGTGACACCGGGAATCGAGGACGAAAGAGCATAGAGCCCCTTGCATAGGGGAACGATCCATCCGTTTCGGCGAAGGTGATAGAGCGCCTCCAACAGGTACGAGGCTCTGAGGCCAACGCGAGGACTGAGCTCACGAGCACGTTCCGTCGAGAAGATACGGTCGCCTTCGGAGGCCAAGAGCCGCACGAGATCAATGCCGACGTGGGACTTCTTTGGTTTTCGACCGGTATTCATTGGACGTCCTCCAATATTCGCCAAGGGATATCGTCACCGTTCTTCGTCGGCATTTTATGGTATACATTGGAGACTGTCAAATGATTGCGCTATATGAACTATTCAAGCCTAGAGAGCGGGCGCGCGGGAGCAATGCACTCAAGATCTTCATTCTTGGTGTTTCTTCGGCTTACCGGTGCGGTTCGCGATGATGGTGATGGTGGAGCACTCCAGTCCCACAAAGTCAGCCACGTCTTTAAGGCCTATACTTGTGAACGCGAGAATTCCGGGAACGCATACCATAAATTCCTCAAGGAGCAGCCTGAAATAGGGTTTATGTCCCTCGAATTTCCAGATCGAGAACCGAATCGGTCAGGATACCGTCATCACCGAGCAGCTTGCCCTGTGGGGTCGCGGTGGCTCTCGAGTTATCCGCGGTAACTTGTTGCTGATTCCTTTAGGCGAGTCCGTTCTGTATGTGGAGCCGGTCTTCCTCCAGGCAGAGACTGGGGGGCTTCCCGAGCTGAAGCGTGTCATTGTGGCTGCTGGTGCGCAGATAGCTATGGAACCTACATTCAAGGAAAGCCTCGCGGCTATCTTTGGTGCTGAGGCACCACCGACTGAAATCGTAGTCAAACCGCCACCTCCACTAGAACCGGAGGAACCGGTAGCCACTGAAATAGCCAGCCTAATTGAGGAGGCTCAACAGCACTACAACCAGGCTCAGCAGTACCTCAAGGCAGGTGATTGGACTGGCTATGGGGAAGAGCTGGATGCTCTAAAGGCTGTGCTGGACCGGTTGGCGGAACTCACTGCTGAAGGAGAAAGATAGCCCATTGGTTCGACAATCTGGCTGATTGTGTAGAAGCAGGCAATTGACAGTTCGGCCTCCACATGATACCATATTTTGGTACGCTTAATGGAGGAGGCAAACATGCAGGAGAAAGAGAATAGAGACCAGAGTTTAGCCAACTTCTTTCAAGACGCACTTAGGGGTTCTGAAGAGGAGATCAAGAGCATCATTGAGACCCAAAAGATTGTAGAAGAACTCCTTGAATCCGAGGAAAAGCCTCAGATATACCAGCTACAAGTCACTAGCAACTGGTAGGATAGACATGGCTAATCAACCTATCTACCGAGACATAATAGCTCCCAATGACGCGAGGATCCGCCAAGAGCTTATCAAGAAGATCCAGCCCAAGCTCGGAGGGAGCCTAATAATTTACACAGCGAATCCCGGACATCCATTTGGTCTTGTAATGAGTCAGGACGCACTTCTATTCGAGGATATTCTCCGTTCGTTGCCTGACCAAAGTCATGGTTACTTAATGCTTACATCACCAGGTGGTGATCCAAATGCAGCAGAGAAGCTCCTTTTTATGTGTAGGAAACGCTTTACTGATGATTTCTGCGTCGTAGTTCCGAACTACGCGAAGAGTGCTGCCACTATGATAGCTCTCGGCAGTGATAGAATATTGATGGGATACCTTGCCGAACTTGGGCCAATTGACCCTCAGTTGCAGGTTGGCCTTCTCCCTGGTCGATCCGTACCAGCGCGTTCCTTCATCGACGGTCTAGAGAATATCAGATCGAAAATCAGGGACGATGGTGACCCTGTAAATATGTATGTTCCGATGCTCTCGAAAATCAAGCCCGAGTTGATAGCGATTTGCCTTCGTGCCATCGAGGACTCACAGAATTTTGCGGCCAAATGGCTGAAGCAATATATGCTGAAAGACGATCATAAGCAAGCAGATAAGGTGGCGAAGTGGTTATCAGAAGGAAAGAAATACAAGTCTCACGGAAAGGTGATAGACTGTGTAGAAGCAAAGAACGTTCTCAAATTAGAAGCTGAAGAGATAAACAAGGATTCTCAACTATGGGATGAAATATGGGAATTATACGCGCGGTCGGTTCAGCATCTCCAACAGACGGGCGCCGCGAAGCTATTTGAGAATGAGCACGTATCTTTAGGCATGAATATTGAGCCCATTTTTGCTCCACAACAATCAAAGCCTCCAGTCAGGCCACAGCAACAGGCAACTCCGCCTAAACCTGAACAGGCTAATAATTAGCAGTATAGTACTCCTCGATAAAAGGACAACAACCTGACGGAATGTGCAGCCGGGATGACCCAACTCTACTGGATATGGGGGCTGAGTGAAGGAATTGGGGTCACATCTTGATTCTTGGCTCGAAATCTACTACATGCTTCCGTGTGCTCAGAGAGTAAGAACTCTGCCACTGCGGCGAATACCGCACCAATCTCCAGATTATGGAGATCTACGACCGGATGCGCCGCGCCATCGACAGCCGCCTAAGCCTGAAAGCCACCTACGCCCGACCCACCCGTCGCGAACACGGCAACTTTCTCCTGTTGCTGGATGGTCAGATGATTCTTACTCCGGATGTCGATGAGCCAAAGCGCAAAGGATCCTTCGAGATTTGTCCTTTGTCCTTCTCGGGACTAGAATCCCGCGGGAAGGTGATAAACATTGGCAGATTTGCGTCTTCCCTACGGTAAAGGCGCCGTAGAGCTGAGCATTCCGGATAGGAACCTTCTGGGGATAGT
Source organism: Candidatus Bipolaricaulota bacterium (assembly GCA_023132915.1). Lineage (GTDB taxonomy): Bacteria > Bipolaricaulota > Bipolaricaulia > UBA7950 > UBA9294 > UBA9294. The sequence goes on along the minus strand of JAGLXM010000166.1, from coordinate 4,926 downwards.
TGAGGGAAAAAAAGCGGAGAGGATCGAGTTCGAGCAGGCATTCCGCGATGCATGGGAGTCTCCGATCGGACTTGATGACCCGGCAGCGTTTTTCCACCCCGGGGAGAAGGTCGTATTTGTGGTCACCGATCACACCCGAGCCACCCCCACCCGGAAGATCTTTCCATTGGTCTGGGAACGGATCCGTGCGCAGGTGCGGCCGGAGGATGTCACGCTTCTCGTGGGTACGGGGACGCACCGTTCCCCAACTGAAGAGGAACTAGAAGGGATGCTGGGGGAAATCCGTCACGGGTTCTGTATGAGGATCCACGACTGTGATCACGACTTGGTGGGGGTGGGAAAAAGCTCGCGTGGGACGCCAATTCTTATAAACAGGCTTGTGGCAGAGGCCGACAGGGTGGTAACGATTGGACACATTGGCATGCACTACTTCGCCGGCTACTCCGGCGGACCGAAGAACATCCTCCCTGGAGTTGCCGGGCGGGAGACGATCGAGACGAATCATGCTCAGTTCACCGATCCTCGCTGTGAAGGGTGCGTTTATGTGGGTAACCCGATCAGCGAGGAGATGAGCGAGGCGGCACGACTGGTCGGGGTCGATTTCATCGTCGATGTTGTCCTCGACGCGCAGGGACGGGGGGCCAAGGTGGTCGTCGGTGACGTGGAGGAGGCACACGCAGTGGGTAGGGCATTTTGGGACACGCTCTTTCAGGTGAAGGTAAGCGAGCAGGCTGACCTGGTCATCGTCTCGGCCGGGGGGCACCCCAAGGATATCGACCTCTATCAGGCGCACAAGGCGATATATAATGCCGCTAGAGCAGTGAAGGATGGAGGGATGATCTTTCTCCTTGCGGCCTGTCCCGATGGGATTGGGCATGAAGTATTTACCGACTGGATGACGCGCTGTGATAAGCCGGATGACGTCTTTGGGATCTTTGCAAAGGAAGGGTTTAAGATCGGCGGGCACAAGGCGATCTACCTGGCGAAGGACCTTAGGCGGGCGGAGATTTATCTCCTCTCGGAGATGAAAAGCGATCTTGTTCAACGTTTCTTCTTAAAACCGGTTACGAATCCAAACGACGTGTTGGTAGATGCACGCGAGCGGTACGGTGAAAGGTTCCGCACCCTTGTGATGCCCCACGGCGGAGACACCTTCCCCGTTACGTAAGGGTAAAGGAATGAGATGAACTACCAAATCCTTCGTTACGACCAGGTTTCATCGACCCAGGACACCGCGAGAAAGCTCGTCGCCGCAGGGGCGGATGAGGGGACAATCGTCGTTGCCGATGAACAGGAACATGGGAGGGGGAGGCGTGGCAGGGCCTGGATCTCTCCTTCCGGAGGGTTTTACGCTTCGTTTGTCTTGAGAGTAGATCCGCTTGGCTCCCTTCGCGTGGGGATCGCGGTTGCCGAGGCGCTGAGGGATGTTGAGATCAAAGCGATGCTTAAATGGCCGAACGATGTCTTGGTGGGCGAGAAGAAGATCGCAGGGGTTCTCATCGAGAACGTTGGCGACCTGGCGATTGCGGGAATTGGAGTGAACCTCGCTGCCGCACCGGTCGCGACGGCGACCTGCGTTACCCGGGAGACTACAATCTTTCTTACCCAGGATGACCTGTTGAAGAGGATCCTGCAACACCTTACTCCCGCTTTGCCAAAGGAGATTCTCAAGCGGTATCGAGCGCTCTCGGCCACGATCGGTCGAGACGTGCGTGTGGAGGTTGGAGCATCCACTGCGTCCGGGCCGATCGTCGGAAGGGCAGCGGGAATTGATTCCCTCGGTAGACTCCTTATCGAGGTAGACAATACTCTCCATACTATTGCCTCCGGCAGTTGCATCCACCTACGGTTCGTCCCCCAAGCTGGCTGGCGGAGCGCATCCTAGGGGGACACGCCTTACTACCGCCCGCCGTTTTCGTTGGCTCGGTCTGAGTTTTGGTGTGTTTGACCTCAGTTAAAGAGAACGTTAATCTAGAGCGGAAACTGGAGAAAAGTTAAGGGGGTTAAATGGCCTTTTGGAAAAAGCAAAGAGTAATTGAGACGCTTGTCCTCAGGCATGCCCAGTGCGTCGATGAGACCCTCGCCTATTTTCAGGAGGCGCTGTCCGCCTACCTCGACGAAGGCGAGACTAAGAAGGCAAGCGAGCTTGCCCTCGAGACTCACCAAGCGGAGGGTCGGGCCGATGACGTAAGGCGAGAAGTGGAGGCGGAGCTCTTGGGTGGAGCTCTTCTCGCCCATTCCCGGAGGGAGATCCTTGAGGTGATCGAGGGGGTGGATAAGCTGGCCAATGCTGGGGAGGCCGCGCTTGATTATCTCCTGCTGCAGAGGGTAAGGATTCCTGAGGAGATCAAACCGATGCTCAAAGAGATCATGGTGAAAAATCAGGAGATCTTCGAGGAGGTCAAGCAGTCCCTTCATCTGCTCTTTCAGGATATGAGCCGGGCGTTGGAGCATACCAAAGCGATTGAGATCAAAGAGGGAGAGGTCGACCATCTGGAGCGTTCAGCGATAAAGCAACTCTTCAACATGGACATAGACCTGGCCGAGAAGATTCAGATGCGTGGCTTGGTGGAAGAGCTGGTCGAACTCTCCGATCGGGCTGAGGACCTCTCCGACCGGATTGACATCATGATCGCGGAGAGGAGGCTCTAGAGTAGGCTGGCGAAGAAACAGCATGTAAAAACAGGTCATAACCGTGGTTTCTCTACAAGGTTGTCTCAATTGTCTTTTTCTTTTTTTCTGGGTGGGCGATAAGATGACCCTAAGAGGAGGTGATGGTGTTGGTACTGGATGATGCGATCGCGTTAGAAGAGCGTGCCTGGAAGAGCTATACGGAGGCGGGAAAGAAGGTTAGTGACCCAGGTGGTAAGAAGATCCTGGGACTTCTTGCCGAGGAGGAGCGAAAACACACACAGATTCTTGAAGAAATGAAAAACGGTACCTATAGCGAGCTTAAGGGTCCTCCGCTTCTAAAGGAGGTGCGCGGGTTAGTCGAGGGAGCGGTGGAGGATGGACAGGCTAGAATCTTCGCCGATGCTTCGATGCGCGATATCCTGCAACAGGCGATGGAGATCGAGCGAACAACTGAACGATTCTATAAAGAGCATGCGCAAGCGGCAGAGGATGCTAAGCTGCGCGAGCTATTTGAATATCTTGCTACGCGGGAGGCCGAACACTACCTTTTAGTGAGTTCGTTGGCGGAGTACTTCGACCGGCCGGCAGAGTGGGTGGAGTCAGCCGAGTTCGGCCTGCGGGCGGAATACTAAAAGCACCCGCGCGACAGTCGAGCAATGCGGTTCCTAACTTTTTAAAATTCTTGCTTGGTATCCCAACTCCTCTATCGCGGACATGATCCGGTCGGGATCGAGGTTCTCACCTTCTACTACGACGCGGCCACGTTTCAAACTTACCTCTACATTTTGTACACCGGTACACTCGGTAACTGCCCGTCTGACGTTTTCGACGCAGTGATTGCAGGTCATGCCAGTAACCGCGAGCTCCAATCGTTGCCCTTGGGAAGACCTCTTTATCTTGTTGTTTTCTGTTTGAGGCTTAGCAGCACGTTTCTCACGGAGGAATCTTGATCCAAAGGAGAACGTAAGCACCCCTAACAGGACGACCGCCGCTAACTGAGAGAACCAACCGCCTTCCGCGTGCGCATGAGCGTAGGTTGCAAGCTGCGGCAGCGTTTCTTCCACTATCGGTACCAGCCGGTCGAGCAACAGTCCAAAACCGACAGCACTCACCGCTATAGTGAAAACAAACAGCGCCGTGGTACGTTTGCCCAACACTTTCCAGACGGTGGTCAAGGTGGCGGCGTTGGTAGCAGGTCCGGCGATCAGGAAGGCCAGTACCGCACCGAACGATGCTCCCATGTGCAGAAAACCGGCGGCGATCGGTATCGATGCAGTAGCACATACGTATATTGGTATCCCCACTGCCATCATTACCAGGATCGACAGCACACCACCGCCGACATACGCCTGCAAGTACCCTGCTGGCACCAGCGCGGCCATAACCCCAGCGATCAGGATGCCGATGAGCAAGGCAGGCCCGATATCCTGCGGCAAGGTAACAAACCCGTACTTAAGGATGCGCAACAAGACACTCTTATCATCCTTATCCGCGCAGCCATCACCACTGCAGACAGGCCGTCGTTCCTTGCTGCGCGCTGAGCCTTCTCCGTTAGGCTCACCGAAGAACCTCACCAACACGCCGCCAAGGAAGCCGGTAAGCAAGGCCACAATCGGTCGGAAAACGGCAAAGACTGGGCCCAGCAGGGAGTAGGTAACAAGGATCGAATCCACCCCGGTCTGTGGTGTTGACAGCAGAAACGCGGTTGTGGCTGCCCGGCTCGCACCGTGCCTATGAATCGAAGCTGATACCGGGATTACGCCACATGAACACAACGGAAGTGGTACGCCAAAGATTGACGCCTTTACCACCGGTGCCAACCCGCGCCCACCCAGGTGTCGTTCCACCCATTCGGGAGAGATACCAACCGACAGTATTCCCGCTACCAGAAAGCCGAACAAGAGATACGGAGCCATCTGCCCAAGCAACTGCCAGCTTTCGCCGATGATCAGAGACAGGGTATCAAGCATCGTGATCTCCTATAAGTTGCGCACAGAGGAGGAAACCGAAAAAACGCCCCCATGCCTTCCTGCAGTTTACATACTCCCGCGGGCGAACAAGCCGGGGCGGCCTGCTCGCCCATTGTGATATTAGGGCTGATCGGCTTTACTTCCCCTTGATGTGCATCGGTTGGTTGCAGCAGACGAGCGTCCCTGCTCCGGACTTCGTCACCTTCACCTCTTGCCCACAGATGTCGCAGATGTAGATCTTACCTTCCTCTGCCATATGAACCTCCTTAAAGTGTGAGTGAGCTCTCCCACAGGCCGTGGATGTTGCAGTACTCCACCGCGA
>JAGLXM010000165.1 GCA_023132915.1 Candidatus Bipolaricaulota bacterium | reverse complement strand
AACCTTCTCGTCCTCCTTCGAAACATTGTAGAAAACAAGGGCGCATCAAACTCTACAGAACTCATTGGCTTACTACCTCCTTTCTAAGACTAATTCTCAGTACAGAATTCCCTAGCCGAATCCCCTTTCTCAGAAACAAGTGATATTCAGGGTTGTTCGCTATCGGGTTTTGGTGAAGAAGAACCCAATGCGACACGCCTTTCTGCTCCCTTTCTGGACGGAGGTGCAATTAGATCTAGGGGGAGATGCCTTCCGAGCGAAGTTTGCCTGGAAGGCATCCCAACATCCCCTCTTTCTTTACACTAGCGCATGCACTGTGCGATAGGCTTGTACTTGAGATCGAACTCGAAGTGCTTGGGCCCCAGGATCTCTATTCCTTTTTCTGTAGTGAAGGCTTCCGCCGCTTCAATGCCAATCACCGCTACTTCATCACCTTCTTTGATAACAGTGTTAGTCTTGGGCTCAGCCGTTTTCAGGTCCACAACCACAATGGTATCCGGGCTTGTGACATACGGGTTTCCATTCAGCCAGGTAACGTGGTTCTCGTTCTTAAACCAAATCTTGAACTCCTGCCCGTTGAAGTCTCCGGCCCCGGTGATGGTATGGGTTCCCCAGAGGTACCCTTCTTTGTCCTCCCAATCCTTACCGGAGACCTTCCCCTCAAACAGAATCCAACCATTGGCCGCTTCGCGCGCTGCTTCCACGGGATCCTCCCCCTGATCGCGCGCTTCCCTGATCGCTCTTCCAACCTTGAGGCTGTTTGTCAGAGTGCCCTTGACGACAATCTTTTTCATGACCTTGCCCCGCAAGAGAAAGGCGGCATTCCCAACGATGTCAAAAGAGGCCTCACTGAGCTTCTTACCTATTCGCTCAGCCATCTCGTAGCTGATAGCATCAGTGATAATGGCCTTGTTCCCATACGCATCCACACTTGCCATCGGCCACATCGGTTGCTTATAGATAATCGGAGTAGTTTGAGGCACCTCGGGAATGGCTCTCCCTCCCGAATAGTCCCCATCGACCACAGGCACGCCAAACAC
>JAGLXM010000164.1 GCA_023132915.1 Candidatus Bipolaricaulota bacterium | reverse complement strand
AGTCCTCCGATGACGGAGGCGATGAACGCGTCAACGACGGGCATCATCCCCATGCTGGATCGGATGCGCCCGTAGGAAACCCCCCACATGATCGCCGCAACACCAGCCAGGGCTGATGCGATGATGAAGGTAATGATGATGATCCTTTCTGTGTTTATCCCCATGCTCTGGGCTGTTTCAGAATCATAGGACATCGCACGCATCGCAATGCCGGTCTTGGTCTTTTTCACCAGATACATAAGCAGAGCACCTACGACTACAAGTACGATAACAACAGCTATCGTCTTCTTAAAGATAAACAGATCACCGATCAGGTACGCTCCTTTTAAGAACGCGGGCATTGAGAAAGGCTTTGCTCTGTCGGTAAACAGCATGACAAACAGGGTTCTTATCCCGATTGAGGCTGCAAAGGAGGTAATAAAAAGCGTGATCATGCCTGAACCCCGAACCGGCCGAAAAGCGATTCTTTCTACCAGTAGTCCGATCGCTATCGCCCCTAGTATGCCAAGCACAGCAGCCACCCCGAAGGGAAGGCCTGCAACATGTAGAGCAAAGTAGGCCGCGAAAGCACCGGCCATGAAGATCTCACCGTGAGCGAAGTTGACCAGTCCGATGATTCCGAAGGTCATGGTATAGCCCGCTCCCAGCATTGCAAGAACGCTTCCCCAGCAAACGCCGTTCAACATCTGCTGAATGAAATATGTCATCCGCTACAGCCTCCCGTTCATGTGCTCTTACCTTATATGAACTAAGCGATTCCCAGGTACACCTTCTTGACTTGTTCATCCGCGCCTAACTCCTTGGCGTTGCCTTCTAGAGCAATGGCCCCTTTTTCCATGACGTAGCCATACCTTGATATTTCTAACGCCAGTCTGGCATTCTGCTCCACGAGCAACACTGAGGTTCCTGTTCGGTTGACCTCGGTAAGCGTATCGGCGACCAGCTTCACCAGTTGAGGCGCGAGGCCCAAAGAAGGCTCGTCGAGCAACATCAAACGGGGGTTGCTCATCAACGCTCGCCCCATCGCCAACATCTGTTGCTCGCCCCCGCTGAGCGATCCCGCTATCTGGGTTCTCCTTTCCTTAAGGCGCGGGAACATGGAGTATACCCGATCGAGGTGCTCTTTAAGCTCCTTGCGGGTTTTGAGAAGATGGGCTCCAGCGCGTAGGTTTTCTATCACGGTCAGATTCCCAAATATGTTTCGACCCTCAGGGCTGTGAGCGACGCCAAGCGCCGCGGTCTTGTGCGGCGGCAGGCGCGTTATGTCTGCTCCATTGAATTTGATTTCGCCGTCCCGGGGCTTGAGCTGGCCGAGAATTGTTCTCAGCGTCGTTGTCTTACCCACTCCGTTTGCCCCCAGCAACGTCACGATTTCGCCCCGATGACACTTGATGCTCACCCCATGCAAAACGGGCATCTTGCCATAGCCGGCGGTGACTCCGCTCAATTCAAGCAATAGTTCTGTGCTCATGCGACCCCAGCTCCCAGATACGCCTCGATCACTCGCTCATCTTCCTGGAGCTCCTCACAGGTTCCCTCTGTGATGACAGCTCCCTGGTGCATGACTACAATGCTGTCACATATACCCTTGTCCATAATGACTCTCATATCATGTTCGACAAGGATAATACTCAGACCAAAT
>JAGLXM010000163.1 GCA_023132915.1 Candidatus Bipolaricaulota bacterium | reverse complement strand
CTCCGGAAAAGCCGGGGCGGTTCATGGGCTTAGCTCGCTTGAGAAGACAGTGATGCACAACATGGAGTATCTTCCCTGATTAGCGCTGAATCTGGTGGACCGGTTGCCTAGGGGATTCGAACCTTCTCCGTCAAGGAGTTCCGAAGTAGTCCACTACGGCATACTCAGCGAAGTCGTACCAAGAATCGTCTCCTGAAAGTTCTAGGTATGGTGAGACGCGCGGGGGGAGGAGGGACGTCAGGCGTGCCTGTAAGGACTTGAACCAAGCGCCCTTTCATTGCATCAGGCAGCTAATCGCGACAGCAGCTTCAAGCCATGGGACGCATACCGCATTCTGGCGCATTGCGCCTTGGAATTAGGGTTTATGTCCCTCGATTTCCTGGAGGACGGACGGATCACCCAGGATCAGTGTCGATAACCCGTTGATTCGGTCTCCTCTTCCCCTCTTTATGGGGATGTTTGACCTTGGTCGAACCTTGTAAATGTGCTACTCTATTAACCGCAAAGAACACGTCTGTCGTACTCGAGGGAGGGGTCGCAGACGGGAGGAGGTACACGTGAACACAGGGTTAAAGGTCGTGCTAATGATCGTCGCGGGGGCGCTCCTCACTGTCACCGGCTTGGCGCAGGAGAGGGAGGTAGTGATAAATGAGGTAGCGTGGGGCGGGTCTCGAGAGGACCCAACCGGCGAGTGGATTGAGCTTTTCAACTCGACCGATCACGCTGTCTCTCTTGAAGGTTGGTCCCTGGTCTCCTCGGACGGGAGTCCGGACATCCTTCTACGAGGGACGATTCCCTCGTCTGGCTTCTACCTCCTCGAGAGGGACGATGACGGGGCTGTGCCCGATATTGACGCTGATCTTATCTATTGTGGAGCGCTGCGAGACGGCGGTGAGGCCCTCCGCCTCCTTGACCCGACCAAAAGGATCATCGATACGGCGAACCAGGAGGAAGACCGCTGGCCTGCGGGAACGAACGGATTAGGATTTCCTGCCTGGTGCTCCATGGAGCGGATTGACCCCTCTGGACCTGATATACCAGTGAACTGGGCAACTCACCAACCTACTTTCAGTGAAGATGGGGAAGAGGATGCCATCTGTGGGACCCCTAAATCGGCTTTCAACATCAGTCCCATAGCCGAGTTCTCGGTTAGCCCAATGCTCGCTCATCCGGGTGAGCCGTTTTTCTTTGACGCCAGTGCCTCGTTCGACCCGAATGGCGAAATCACCTCCTTTGTCTGGGACTTTGGGGATGAAACGGCAGGCAAGGGACAGAAAACCAGTCACATATATGTCAAATCCGGCACGTATATGGTCTCCCTTGTGGTCACGGATGATGCGGGAGCAGTCTCCCAACCAAAGTGCGAAGTGCCAGTCATCGTCAACTACCAACCGCGTGTCGATTTCAGCGTTAGATCCTTATCCTTGAATCGAGTGTTGCAGAGCCTTGATGCGATCGAGTTCATCGACGAATCCTATGACCCCGACGGTGAGATCGTGGCTTGGTGCTGGGGCTTCGGGGATGGTGAGTTCGGCGAAGGTCATACCGCTTCACACACGTACCGACATAGCGGAGAGTACATCATCGCATTGACCGTCATCGACGACAATGGAGAGACGGCGTCTCAAACACAGTCGCTACGGATAGAGAATCGATTGCCGGTGGCCAGGTTTGATTTTGCTCCTAAGATTCCCAATGAGGGAGAGCAGGTTACGTTTGATGCCTCGGTCTCCTACGACGAAGATGGCGCTGTTGTCCGTTATGAATGGGACTTCAACACGGATGGTTTGATCGATATTTGTACCGAGCAGCCGACCGTCAGCTATACGTTTCCAAAAGGTGGAGAGTTTGAGGTTAGCCTGCGCGTGATTGACGCGGAAGGTGCTACTTCATCTTTATTCTCCACGATGATCGACGTTAACTGGAAACCTATTGCCGCATTCCGGGCTACAAGCTTCTCCCTAAACGAGCTGGAAGAGGTCTCCTTCACCGATTGTTCGCGTGATCCAGGGGGTGCGATCGAGATGTGGCGTTGGGACTTTGGCGATGGTACTTCCTCGGATTTGCCCTCCCCTTGCCACATATATCAGACGGACGGTACCTACACGGTGACCCTGACTGTCACCGATAAAAACGGTGTTCAAGATCAGATGAGCGCCAAGAT
>JAGLXM010000162.1 GCA_023132915.1 Candidatus Bipolaricaulota bacterium | reverse complement strand
TAGGCCTTGACGATCGCTTCCTTCAAGCGGGTGACCGCTTCATCGACCGGCAAAACCTTGGCGAGCTTAAAGAAGACGGTCTGCATGATCATGTTAATCCGGCCGCCTAGACCGACCTTCCCGGCGAGCTTCACCGCGTCGATCGTGTAGAAGTTGAGGTGTTTCTCGGCGATGGTTCTCTTAAGTGATGCCGGAAGATGTGCGTTGAGCTCATCCGCATTCCAGGGACAGTTAAGAACGAATGTTCCCCCGTCCTTGATCCCGGCGAGAAGGTCGTATTTGCGGACGAAAGCAGGGTTGTGACAGGCGATGTAGTCGGCCGTCTTTATCAGATACGGAGACTGAATTCGCTCTTTGCCGAAGCGCAGGTGTGACATGGTGATTCCGCCAGACTTCTTTGCGTCATAAGCGAAATAGCCTTGAGCGTAGAGGTCTGTGTTGTTACCGACGATCTTGATCGCGCTCTTGTTTGCTCCCACGGTCCCGTCGGCTCCGAGCCCCCAAAACTTGCACTGGATCGTCCCTTCCGGAGCGACATCGACTTCTTCTCCTAGGGGGAGCGAGGTATAAGTGACGTCGTCGGTGATCCCTACGGTGAAGTGGTTCTTCGGGGCATCTTGAGCGAGGTTGTCAAACACCGCTTTGACCATCGCTGGGGTGAAATCCTTCGATCCAAGGCCGTAGCGACCGCCGACGATGAGCGGGGCCTCACCGCGCTCCTGGTAAAGGGTACACACATCCTTATAGAGCGGTTCGCCTTGGCTCCCCGATTCCTTGGCCCGATCGAGTACAGCAAGCCGCTTGACACTCGCGGGAAGGGACTCTAGGAAGTGCTCCGCCGACCAGGGGCGATAGAGGCGAACCTTTACCAGACCGACCTTCTCCCCTTGACTCACGAGGTAGTTCACCGCCTCCTCAGCAACGTCACAGGCCGAGCCCATTAGGGTGATAACCCTTTCTGCCTCTGGCGAGCCTACATAATCAAACAGGTGATACTCCCGTCCGGTGAGCTCACTCACCTGCTGCATTAGCTGGGCCACGATCTGTGGAGCTGCCAGATAATATCTGTTGGCCGCCTCACGCCCCTGAAAGTAGATGTCCGGGTTCTGAGCCGTGCCACGCAGGTGCGGGTGCTCCGGGTTCATTGCCCGACGACGAAAGGCCTCGATCTCCTTCCACGGTGCGAGCTTTGCCATCTGGTCGTATCCGAGCACATCGACCTTTTGGATCTCATGCGAGGTACGGAAGCCATCAAAGAAGTGGATGAACGGAACTTTCGTCTTGATAGCAGCCAAGTGGGCAACCAAACCGAGATCTATCACCTCTTGCACTGAAGCAGATGCGAGAAGGCCAAAGCCGGTTTGCCGTGTTGCCATCACATCAGAGTGATCGCCGAAGATGGACAGAGCGTGTCCAGCTAGCGCACGCGCCGACACGTGGAACACAGCCGGCAGAAGCTCCCCGGCAATCTTGTACATGTTGGGGATCATCAAAAGCAGCCCCTGGGAGGCGGTAAAGGTCGTGGTAAGTGCACCGGTAGCAAGAGAGCCGTGCACAGCTCCGGCAGCTCCAGCCTCAGACTGCATCTCCGTCACCTGGAGAGGCTGTCCGAAGATATTCTTCCTTCCATGCGCTGCCCAACTGTCCGCTACCTCGCCCATCGATGAACTAGGGGTTATCGGGTAGATCGCAGCTACGTCACTGAATGCGTAGGCAACATGCGCTGCTGCTGTGTTGCCGTCGATCGTCATCATTTGTCTTTCCGGCATAGGATACCCTCCTGATCAGATTAAACGCGCGAATAATTACCGCTAAATAATTGTACAGCGCTTCCATCCCTTCCACAACGACCTTCACGAATCGCCCCCTTGCTTCATTTCCCAACATAATCTAAAGTCTATCAGGGTGTGGCTCGCAAGGTACGATAACCAAAGGAGAAAATGACCGAGAACAGGCAAAAGGCCAGCCATGACGTCTTTGCTGATCGAAACACTTCGGATGCTGTGCACGATGAATTCTTAAAGTAAAGGATATGAAGAGAGTGAAGCGACAAGTCATGAGGAAACAGAAGGACTCACTATGTTCCCCAATGTTGAGACGTTCTTAACGGTGCTTAAAGGATGACGATGTTTTCCAAGCTTGTTCATTCACGCGCTAGGCACGTCCTTATACTTATTCCATTGGGACTTATCGTTGGGACAGTTGTTGGCGCGCTTTTCAACGATGTTCTGTTTGGCCTACTTGCAGGCTTTGTTCTTGGCCTTCTGTTCAGTGGCTTATTTGCGCTGCGCACCCACTAAAACAGGCACACTCGGCTCCTGGTAAAGAATCTCAGCCAAGATGTTTGCACTTATGTATTGGCTTCCTGTATGCCTAACTTTAGAAATCTTCCAGCAGCTCAGAGAGAGTGGGGAAGCCAATCTCTTGCAGCTCGTAGCGAACCCGCGTTACCGGTACGTTAAACGAGAGCAGCCGCTTAAGGTCAATCGGCGTCCCGATCACGATTCCCTCACAATCCACCCGGTTTACTGTCTCCTGAAGATCGCGAACTTGTTCGTCTTTGTACCCCATCGCTGGCAGGAGCCGCCCGATTTTGGGGTACTTGCGGTAAATCTCGGAGATGGAATCCACCGTGTATGGCCGCGGATCGATGATCTCCCGTGCTCGGAACCGCTGTGCCGCGATCGTTCCTGCCCCGTACTGCATCCCACCGTGGGTAAGAGTCGGTCCGTCCTCAATTACCAGCACTCGCTTGTCGCAGATTACCGCGGGATTATCCACCTGAATCGGCGAGGCCGCTTCGATGATCTTTGCTTCGGGATTGGCGGCCATTACGTTCTCTCGTACAAAGTGAATGTCCTCCAGTGCTGCGGTATCAACTTTGTTGATCACTACAACATCAGCCGTGCGAAGGTTGACCCCGCTCGGATAGTACAACAGCTCATGTCCAGCCCGATGAGGGTCAACTACGACGATGGAGAGATCCGATCGGTAGAAGGAGAAGTCGTTGTTCCCGCCATCCCAGATGACGACGTCTGCTTCCTCCTCTGCCTTGCGCAGGATCTTCTCGTAATCCACCCCTGCATATACGATCGTTTTGTTGTCGATGTGCGGTTCATATTCTTCCCGCTCCTCGATCGTGCACTCGTAACGGTCCAAGTCCGCGTAGGTCTCAAACCGCTGCCACACCTGTTTCACCAAATCTCCGTATGGCATCGGATGGCGGATCACCACTAATTTCCTCCCCCGCTCCTTGAGAATGTTGCATACCCGCCTCGTCGTCTGGCTCTTCCCTGAGCCCGTCCGGGTAGCAGTGATTGAGATAAGAGGTTTTTGTGGTTCGATCATTGTGGAAGCCGTTCCCATCAACAGGAAGTCGGCACCGGCTGCGTTAACCACCGCCGAGCGCTCCATCACGTGCTGATTGGAGACGTCGCTGTAGGCGAACACAACCATATCGATCTTTCGCTCCACAATCAGACGTTCCAAGTCGTCCTCCGGCTCGATCGGAATCCCCTGTGAGTAAAGATCCCCTGCCAGTTCGGGGGGATAAACCCGCCCCTCGATATCGGGAATCTGCGTGGCGGTGAACACTACAACTTCGTATTCGGGGTTATCCCGAAAGTAGACATTAAAATTGTGAAAATCCCGGCCGGCCGCGCCCATAATAGCCACTCTTTTCTTCATCTCATCGCTCTCCTGTTGGTAATGCGTACAGCGAATTATACCGGCTCGCAGGAAAACCGTTCAAGGAGAGCTTGTATGAACAGTGCAAGGGCAATAAGATGAAAAGGCTATGTCGCTCGCTAACAAGATTACCCTTGCCAGATCGGCGTTGATCCCACCAATCCTTATTCTCCTCTTTCTTGACAAGCGGGAGGCAGTGTTAGCGCTCTTCCTACTTGCCTGTTTGGGGGACGTGCTCGATGGGATGGCGGCGCGATGGCGCGGGGAGGTAAGTTCTTTAGGAAAGGCACTCGATCCGGCGGTCGACAAAGCGCTTTATCTCTCCCTTTTTATCTCCCTCGCCGTTTTGGGCGAGATACCGCTTCTCGCACTGATTCTGTTCCTTGTTCCCCAGCTTGGATTAGGCATTGGTGCGCTCTGTCTTCGTATGCGCGCGAGAATGGTCCAGGGCGCACGCGCGCCGGGAAAACTCGCTGCGACGCTCACTTTCGCCGCCATGGTCTTCCTGTTGCTGCCTCTTCCCTTATCAATCCATCCGTACAGAGTGTGTTTCCTCTACGCAGCAATTGGGGTTAGTTATCTCGCTGCACTTGACTACTTACGTACTGCGATTCGGGCCACGGAATCTCATGGTAAGGATACTTCGGAAACTCTGGCGGGACCGGCGCCTCGAAGCGAACCCGCGCGCCGTTTCCCGGATGGGTGAACTCGATCCGCCAGGCATGCAACAGGAGTCGCTTTCTTGTGCGACCGTACACCGGATCACCGACAACCGGATGACCAATGTAGCGTAGGTGAACGCGAATCTGATGGGTACGTCCAGAAAGCGGACGCACGAGGAGAAGGCTCGTATCTTTCCCTCTGTCTAGGACTCGGAACTTAGTCTGGGAAGAGCGTCCCTGCGGATGGATCGCCATCCGGCTCGGACAGCTAGGACTCCGACCGATCGGAGCTTCAATACGCCCCTCCTCCTCCACGACTTTGCCTTCCACTTGGGTCAGGTAAAACTTGGTTACCCTCCGCGTGGCGAACTGCTCCTTGAGCGAGTCAAGGGCAGAAGGGCTCTTGGCTACAACGATTAGCCCGCTTGTCGCCTTATCCAATCGGTGGACGATCCCCGGCCGGACCGGATCATCCCCCTGGGGAAGGGAGCGGTCAACGAGAAGCCCCTCCACAAGCGTGGTACCGCTCACTCCCGCCCCTGGATGGACGATCAACCCCACCGGCTTATCCACCACCACGATCTCCTCGTCCTCATATAGAATCGCAAGATCGATTCGCGCTGGGGTAAGAAGAGAATGCGCCGGTGCCTCCCACAAGACCCGCTCTTCCCTTTTAAGCCGGCGCGACGGCTGGATAGCTGCTACATCGCCGATTGTGACGTATCCGGCACGGATCACCCGCTGAACCTCACTACGAGAAATCCCATTAATTTTCTCAGTGAGGTAACGGTCGAGGCGAAATCCGTCCTCCTCACCCGCCACTCTCAGCTCAATTTTCCCCATCGCTCTCTCCTTGCTATTTGTCCGTCAGTGCGGGCTTGCAGTATAATACTACAGATTATGCCAAGGAATGAAAGAGGGTTTGGAGGTTTTCGTCAGTGGAGAGATCTTTGTACAAAGGCTTTCGCCTCACTTTAACAGAGAGGATGGACGCCATATCATCCCACGTCGAGAAGACCTTCCAGGAAATCCTACGTTCTGAATTAAGGAGAGTGACTAGGAGCGATTCCACTGCAACATGAATATTGAATTTATCGAAGCCCTAGAGGAGATGGCCAAAGAGAAGGGGATCGCTCGGGAAGACCTGTACGAAGCGATTTGCAAAGGACTTGCCGTGGCATATCAGGAGGAGTACCACACCGACGCCACGGTAGAGGTGGAGATTGACCGCAACTCAGGTGACATCTGCATTGACGGCAAATTGATCGAGCTAGCAAAGTTCGGCCGGATCGCCACTAAGAAGGCCGAGGAGACGATCAAACAAGAGATCACGCATAAACGGCGGGAAATCGTCTACGAGTTGTACATCCACCGCGTGGGGGAGATCATCAGCGGCTCGATTCACCGCTTTGAGGGAAAAGACGTCTGGGTCAACCTGGGGGAAGCTGAGGCTCTACTCCCCGATGCGGGGAGGATCCCCGGCGAGCGCTACCATGGGGGACAGCGGTTGCGTGCTTATCTCGTGAGTGTGGAGCGGACACAGGGTGACCCCCGCATTCTCATCTCCCGCGCTCACCCGGAGTTCGTCCATCAACTCCTACGACTAGAGGTCCCCGAAATCGAAGAGGGGACATTGGTCGTCCGTCAGATCGCCCGTGAACCAGGGCGCCGTAGCAAGGTTGCCATTGAGTCGCTCGACCCAAACGTCGACCCGATCGGAACCTGCGTGGGAGCCGGTGGAGCACGAGTGCGGGTCGTCACGCGGGAACTCTCCGGGGAGAAGATCGACTTAATCCGCTGGAGCGACGACGTCGAACAACTCCTTCGCAACAGTCTAGAGCCAGCATCAGTTATCTCGGCCGAACTCGACGAGGAGACCCGCAATGCCAAGGTCTTCGTCCCTGACGACGAACTCTCACTTGCCATCGGAAAGGGTGGGCAGAACGTTCGCTTGACCGCAAAACTGATCGGCTACAACATCGAAGTGACAAGCCCTAGCGAGGAGAATAGCTGACCGGTCACGGGCGCCAACTATGAGACCGATCATAGAAAGGATACTCGGGGCAGTTTTCCGTATTAGCCGCTATCATGCCTGGTGGGTCATTTTCATCGCTTTAGTCCTTACAGGTACAGCGGCGTATTATGTTACCGATCTACCAATTCGGAGTTCGTTCCTCGATCTTCTTCCCAGCAACGATCCACTGATCGACGACTACCGGCAAAATGAGCGCTACCTTGCTCAAAGCAACTCTGTACCCCTCCTTGTTACCCTACTTGAAGGTGAAGATAGATCCGACGAAACGATGCTGGCCGCACAACAGGAGCTGGAAGCTCTCGAGGCGAAAGAGGAGGCAACCCAAAAGGAGAGGGCGCGAATCAAGGAGTTGACTCACCAGATCAACAACTATAGAGAAGGTCGCCTTCTAGCAGCGGCGGAAGCAATCGCGAAAGTTCTACGTGAGAATCCCGAGTTCATAGAAGTAACGTACCTCGTCGAGCCGTCACCGGAGATACCCGACCAGTACCTGCTTCTCTTCCAGCTAGATGAGAAGAAGCTTGCCCAGATTGAGTCAAGCGTCGCTCTAGCGCGCAACTCAATCGCCAATGGCGAACTGTCTCTCATCCCGACCACCGGCAATCTCAGCGACGCTTACCGCAAAATAAGCGAGGAATTCGGCCAGGCACTGTCAGGAGGCAGCTTGGGCTCAGGAAACTTGGAGGACCCCTCTGATATCGAGGTGAAACTAGCCGGGGTTATCGCCCTCAATGACACTATTCTCGGAACGATCAACGGGATCGATACGTTTCCAACGGTGACAGAGGCAGTGAGGGGCCTTGCCGAGATCTTCACCCCTAGCGCTGAGGAGATCTCACGCGAGCCAGAGGGCGTCTTCTCACGTGATAGAACGAGGCTCCTAATGACTGTGCAACCGCGTTACCCTGCTCAACGTGGTGTTGCTTACTGCACACTAGTGATGAAGAACCTGGAGGATGCCCTTGCTCAAGTCGATCTAGATCGGTTGGGGGTAACCGTAGGGATCACCGGGACATATGCATTCACTGCCTCCACAAACGCTGTCGTGAATGCCGATATGCTGCGGACTACGATTATTTCTTCAATAGGGGTAGTCCTAATCTTCTTTATTGCATTTGGTTCGATATTCTACAGCATCATTGCCGTAATCCCTCTTCTGATCAGCGTGGTACTAACAATGGCGTGGGCCAAATTGACCATGGGGGGGTTCAATCTCATCACATCATTCCTCCCCGCCCTCGTCCTCGGTTTAGGTATCGACTATGGAATTCATCTTATCTCTCGGTATGCCGAGGAGCGAAGCAAGGGGATCTCCCTCAATCGAGCGCTTCACACCGCAGTGCTGAGCAAAGGAGAAGCTTCATTAGTTGCAGCAATGACTACGGCGCTCGTCTTTGTTGGCCTTCTCTTCGCTCGCTCGCGCGCGCTGTTCGAAATGGGGGCAATTACCAGCATGGGAGTGATCCTCGCCTTCCTTACTACCCTCTTCCTCATCCCCGCGCTTGTCACCCTCTCTCACTTCATCTTCCGCGCACACACACGGGAGAGAGTAGTGAATTACGCCACGCACCTCTCCGGATACTTCCGATTTGTAACGGCCAAAGGGCGGGTGATCTTTGTCATCGTTCTTACTCTTACCTTCTTCGTCGCCTTCCAGGCTGCACATACATCCTTCCAGTTCTCAAGCAAAGACTTGATCCCTCGGGTAAAGAGTCAAGAGGTCCTAGACGATATCCTGGCTCACTTTGGTGCAAGCAGTGCGCAAATTGGAGAGTACTTTATCTTCTTCGCTTCCTCCGAGGGTGAACTGACCCGTGTGGTGGAGCACTTAGAGGGAAGCGATTTTGTGCAAGGGGTGGAATCTGCCCGCGATCTCCTCCCGGTCAACCTTTCCGAACAACAACAAGTCTTAAATAGCCTCAACATTGCCTCCTATATTGATCAGCTTGACCTTCTTAATCGGAGCTTGACTGAGCGTGCCTCAGTGCTCGCCCAAATCCGAACTCTACTCACACAATTCGGACTTCTTCAGTACGCGGCAGCGCTTAACGGGAGAACAGAGATCACCCTTGCCAGTAACGAAATCCAACGGCAATTACGAGAAACCCAGAACGCTCTGAATCGTCTCAAACTGGAGGAGTCACAAGCACGTATTTCCGTCCTTCAGGAGGCTCTCCGCGAGCTTGATCACAACCTCTTGCAAATCCGAGAGCTTCCCCCGATCGAGACCCTCTTGCGGGATATCCTTAAAGGCCTTCCCGAAGGGATCCGCAATAGGTACATCACTCCTGATGATAAGTACATCATTCGGACTCAGATGAGTCCGCAGCTCTTACAAGGTAAGAACCTCCAGAAGTTCAATACGTTCGCCGCTTCGTTCTCCGACAACTACTTTGGCATGCCTCTTGTGGGCGAAAAGTTAGAAAGTTACATGAAACGCGACTTCTTGATCTCCACGCTCTTAGCTGCCATCCTGATTACCTTTACCCTATGGCGCACCTTGCACGGCGGAATGCGCGCCCTGCTTGCAGCGACACCGCTCATGCTCGGCTATATCTGGATGCTCGGCGGAATGAGACTGCTGCAGATCGATTTCAACTTCATCAACATCATGATCTCACCGCTTCTGATCGGGATCGGTGTCGACAATGGAATTCACATCCTCCACCGCTACAAAGAAGAGCGAGCGCTCAATCCTGAAGGCGCAATCGAGCGAGGAGGCCGGACAACAGCAGTGGCGGTGATTGTCACCTCACTGACAACGATGCTTGTCTTCGGAAGCCTCCTCCTTGCCCGCACACCAGGGTTGCGCCTACTTGGGTCCTCCGCTCTTCTCGGGATTGGGTTCACTCTTACATTTAGTCTTCTCTTCCTGCCGGCGGCCCTCCACATAGAGGGAGGGAAAAGGGTATAATGAAAACACTGGATGGACGATGTTAAGCCCGCAGAAGAAGGGGAGTGACAAAGAATGATCGGTTATGTGGGGCTTGGGGTAAGCTTGCTCGCCGCGCTCGCTCTCGGTTACCTCCTGGGAAGCATCCCCCGCAAGAGGAGGGCGGAGGAGCTACTTCGGGCAGCTCAGGAAGAGACTGAACGATTGAAGAAGGAGAAGCTTCTCGAGGCGCGGCAACAAATGCAAGAAATGCGCGAGGAGCTTGAAGAGCGCTCGAAACGGCGGGAGGAGGAGTTCGCTCGTATGGAAGAGAGGATCCTTCGAAGGGAAGACCGCCTAGGCAAGAAGTCAAGCTACCTGGAAAAAATCGAGGACTCACTGCGCAAGGACGAGGAGGAGTTAGAGCAGTTAAGGGAAGTTGGGACTCGCTTGCTCGCTGAAGGAAAGGCTCGCCTGGAGCGAGTCGCTGGTTGGAGCCAACAGGACGCACAGGAGCACCTATTAAAGCTAGTTGAAGCTGAATCGCAGCGCTTTTTCTCGCGTAAGGTGGAAGAGGTCGAGCGCCGGGCTAAGGAGGAGGCGGAGCAGCGGGCGGCGCGCGTAATCGCAACCGCCATTCAACGCTATGCCTCTGAGTATATCGAAGAGAATACGGTGAGCTCGGTTCCCCTACCGTCAGAGGAGTTCAAAGGGAGGATCATCGGGCGCGAGGGTCGGAACATCAAGACCTTTGAGGCATTGACCGGGGTGGAGCTCCTTGTCGACGATACACCGGAGATGGTAGTCCTGTCTTGTTTCCATCCACTGCGGCGCGAGGTGGCGCGTATCGCTCTCACACGCCTAATCGAGGATGGACGGATCCATCCCGCTCAGATCGAGGAGAAAGTGCAGCGGGCCAAAGCACGGCTGGCAGAGCGGATTAAAGAGGAGGGGAGGAAAGCCGCTTTCGACCTGGGAATCGATCTCCACCCTGAACTGGCTACCCTTCTTGGCCGTCTGCAGTACCGAACAAGCTACGGTCAGAACCAGCTCTCTCACTCCCGCGAGGTGAGCTTGATCGCCAAGATGCTCGCCGACGAGCTGGGAACCAACGCAGGGAACGCCAAACGCGCTGGCCTTTTGCACGATATTGGCAAAGCAGTCGATCATGAGGTAGACGGACCGCATGCTTTAATTGGTGCCGACCTCGCTCGCCGCTACGGGGAGAGTCCAGAGGTAGTCCATGCCATTGCCGCTCACCATGAAGATATTGAACCAAAAAGCGTTCTCGCTATCCTTATCCAGGCTGCTGATACCCTGTCCGCTGCACGGCCGGGGGCGCGCCAGGAGACGTTCGAGCGCTACATTCAACGCTTACACGACCTGGAGGAGCTGTGCCAGTCGTTTCCTGCTGTACATGAGGCGTACGCTTTGCAGGCCGGCCGCGAGGTACGAGTGATGGTACAACCGGAACGGGCGAGCGACGAGGTGGCAGCGAAGCTGGCCTACGACATTGCTCGCGCCATCGAGGAAGAACTAAGCTACCCCGGCGAGATCAAGGTGAACGTCATTCGACAAACCCAGTTTACGGAGAGCGCAAAGTAGGGGAGGAGAAATTTAAGATGTTAAAAGTCTCATCAGGATCGAACCCCGGAGCAACCGCAGGCACGATCGCCAATGGAATCCGTGAGAGAGGTGAGACGCAGATGCAGGTCATCGGTCCGCGTGCGGTGAATCAAGCAGTGAAAGCAATCGCCATCGCCCGTGGGTACCTCGCAGCAAGCGGCGTGGATCTCTACTTCACGCCCAGTTTTTCCAGTGTCCTCATCGAAGGACAAGAGAAGACGGCGATCCACTTCACGGTGCGTACACGTCATCCGATGATAGGATCGACGGTAGAGCCGTTCTGAATCATCCTGTGGCGATACCCCCGCAACTGGCTCGCCCCTTGCCCATGATCCCTGTGCCTGTTACTATTCGTTGACATCCAATTCCCTTTTTAAGGAGTGACCTACGAAGATGCAGTCATTCTTCAAGCGACAACAGAAAACCATCATTTGGATTGTCGTCATCGCCTTTCTTGTGGGGGGGGTGGGACTTATCGGCCTCAACCAAGCCGGGGTATTCAATAGGTCCTCTACGGAAGAGACGGGCTACACATTTGCCGCTACGGTAAACGGGACGCGAATCCCGCGTGAAGCGTTGGAACAAGCTTCGACTAACTTATTCAATCAGTACCAGCAGTATTATCAACAGATGGGGCAGGACATAAGTTCCCTCCTTGCCGGCGCAAATGGAGCGGTGTTTCGACTTCAGCTGGAATCCCAAGCGCTGCAGGGGTTGATCCAGCAAGCGCTCTACACTCAAGAGGCTAACCGCCTCAAGATCCGGGTTTCTACAAGCCAGAGTAACGAAGCGTTTGCCCAGCAATACAATAGTCTCCTTGAGAGTAATGACATCACTGAGGAGCAGCTTGCCACCTACTTGGAGAACCAAGGGAAAACCCTCAAGGAGTTCCAGAAGGAGATGCGAGATGGGATCACCACCCAGTTGCGCAACCAAGCGCTACGCAAGCGGGTGGTTGGTACAATCGAGCCAACCGACGCAGACCTCGAGGCCTATTTCGAGAAGAACATCTCTCGTTACGACACACCGGAGGAAATCCGTGCCTCACATATCCTTGTCGCAGACGAAGAAACGGCTCAGGAGATCCTCGATCAATTGCATGGTGGGGCGGACTTCACCGAGCTGGCCAAAGAGCACTCTATTGACACCGCCAGTGCTAAGGAGGGTGGGGACCTGGGCTGGTTCTCCCGCGGGAAGATGGTGAAAGAGTTTGAGGAAGCGGCGTTTGCCCTTGAAGTAGGAGGGATCAGCGGAATCGTTGAGACTCAGTACGGGTACCACATCATCCAACTGACCGACCGCAAACCAGCCCACACGCCATCCCTTGACGAGGCTAAGGATCAGGTCCGTGAGGACTACATCCGCGAGACCGAAAATGAACGGTTCAACACCTGGTACGCAGATGTCTTTGCCCAGGCACAGGTTGAGATCGCCATCCCAATAGTGAACGCTTACTTGAAACAGCAGAAGGACCTCGATCTGGGACTAGCCGAGTTTGAGCGCCTGCAGGAGGAAGGATACTTTGATGATCCCTATCTTCCCTATTACATCGGCCGCATCTACGAGTCAAAGTTGCTAACTGCAGAGCAGGAGAGGCAAACCCTGGAGGAGTTAGAGGAACCAACCGACGAGGAGACGGCACGAGTCGATGAGTTAACCCAGTCGATCGACAGCTACAAGACAAAGGCAATGGCCGCCTATCTGGGGGCATTGGAGGATGTCGAAGCAGACGAGGATTTCCTTAACCGTATTCTGACGCTCGATCCAGATAGTACCACTGCAATCTACCTCTATGGGAAGCTCCTCGCTGAACGCGGGGATACGTTCGGCGCTGACATGCGGTTCAGAGAGGCGATCAACAAGGACCAGACCTTCGTCGCCGCCTATATCGCCTCCGGAGATATGGCGGTGAGAAATCGGACCTACAAGCAGGCTATTACCCAGTACAAGGCGGTGCTCGAACTGCGCCCAGGAGACATCGGCGTGATGGCAAAGCTCGCAGCTGTCTACCTCGCCGTCGAACAGCTCGATGAGTTAGAGGAACTCCTGTTAGCGATCGAACAGATCGATCCCGAAAACCTGAAATTGATCGTTTCTCAGGGCGACCTCGCATACGAGCGGATGCTTTCCGTTATCTCTGAACGCGAAGAGCTTCAAGGAAAGAGCACACGCACAGAGGAGGAAGAGACACGGCTAAATGAGCTTTCGACAGTCATCGCCGCTTACTATGGGACCACAGTCGAGCGATACGAAAAGGCACTCACGCGCAGTGGATCGCTAGACCTCACCGTGAAGCTGGGCAAGGCCCACCTTGCCATCGGTGATCTTGAGAAGGCGAGAAAAGCTTTCCAAAACGTCATCCTTCGCTCCCCTTACAAGGCTGAGGCCTACGAGGGATTGGCCGACGTGCTTCTACAACAAGGGGATACCGACGGGGCGATCGAGAACTACCGCACCGCCTTCTCACGGACCTTTGACAACACCATCAAGCAAAGACTTGGGGAAAGGATAGTGGAGCTTGTTCCCGATGACATCGAGATGCGCTTCAAACTCGCAAAGGTCTATGCTGAGCAGTACATGTGGAGTGCGGCGATCAAGCAGTACGCCGTGATCCTTGAGGCTAGGCCGGACTCCCTCGAGGCCTATCGCGGAATCGCCGAGGCCTACAAGTGGCGAACCGAATATGATACTGCAATCGACTACTTAAAGCGGGCTCTCCCCTATGCCACCACAGATGCGGACATGATCGACCTGTACGAGAAGATCGTTGATGTCAATCAGGCCCAGGCCGGGCAGGGTAAACCGTTGACAAAACCGGGGCTCGACGGCTCGTTCGAACTGGCGAAGCTCTATCTGGCGCAAGGGGAGGACGACAGGGCCGTGGAGAAGCTGGAAAAGATCATGAGCGACGATCCGAGCTACCGCCCTGAAGAGGTGGCCAAACTGTTCGCGGAAGCAGGCGGAGAGATCCCGGCTCCAACACCTCTAGAAACGGAGGTACAAACCCCAAGCGAAGCGGTGCAAACTCCCAGCAATGGGCCATAGGTCGTTCAATGACCTAGTTAAGCTGGTAGCACAACTGCGCGGGAAGGAAGGCTGTCCGTGGGATCGTGCGCAGGATCATCGCTCCTTACGACCATATCTCCTCGAGGAGGCACACGAAGCAATCGCCGCCATCGACGCCGGTGATCCGCAAGTCCTTGCCGATGAGTTGGGCGACCTTCTCTTGCAGATCCTCCTTCACAGCCAGATCGCTTCTGAGAAGGGAACTTTCTGCATCGACAATGTAATCGATCTTCTGGTGAAGAAACTCATCCGGCGTCACCCGCACGTCTTCGGTGACGCACCCAAGGAGATGGAGGCGATCCGCCGCACCTGGGAGGCGGTCAAACAGAAAGAGGGGCGAGTGAACTACCCTTTACCAACCATTCTGGCAGCGAGAAAGCTCGCTGAGCAGTTGGGAGATGACCGTAAAATCAATAAGGCCGATTATCCATCACCTGAGGTGGCAGAAGGAGGGAGGATACTCGCTGCGATCGCCGCCGCTTGGAAAAAGAAGATCGACCCGGAGATCGCCCTTAAAAAGGCGATCGCCCATCTTTCTTCGTTGGAGGGGAAGGCGCACTGATGCAGGACGCTTCAGTCTATTGGCTAAACACCACGCAGGAGGAGATCCACTTTATCGACGCCATTGTTAGCGCGTACGACGGCCTGGCAAACGTCCGGCGCGACTATCGTTTAAAGGATGGGAAAATCTACTTCAAGATCTACGTTGCCCCAGGGATGGAAGATGAGTTTTTGGCGATCATCGACCGATTGCGAGGTGTAGCCACAATTGGAGAAATCATCGAGGGTGAGGACGATGCGGCTCTTGCGACCACGTGAGGTTGCCACTTCGATCTTCGAGATCGACTTTACCAAGCTTTACAGTGAGGGAAAGCGGGCGATTCTCTTCGATCTTGATAACACTTTGGGGGGACGCAGGCCGCACAGACTGGAGCCAGATGTCATCGCGCTCCTGGAAGAACTCACACGAATAGGGTTTCACATTGGAATTCTCACCAATCGCCGCCAGGCCAATGACCCTGTAATCGGCCACCTTGCCCAGGACTATCCACTCCTGCACAGGGCAAGGAAGCCTTCCAAAAAAGGATTCCGGTCTCTCTTAGAAAAACTGGGAGCCTCGCCCCATCAGGCAGTGATGATTGGAGACCGCCTTCTCACCGACATCATCGGGGCCAACCGTCTCGGGATCTATTCCATCCGGATCCTCCCTTAAATCTCTATGCCGATAAGAGTCCTCCCTCCTTCATGGACTCAGTGAAGGCCGCCTGAACTCAAAGAAAAACAGATTGGACTTATGGCTTAGATTCTATAACTCTAGGTAATGCGATGTTAATGCCCGTTTGCCTTTCCGAGCTTCGTTTGCGTTAATATCGGTGTTCACGCTAACCCTCTTAACCTTGGATAGCAAGGAGGGTATCGGCTATCATTCGGGACGCCCACAAGGAGGGATCGATGCCAATTGGCGCTGATTGTGATGACTGTCTAGGCTGCTGTCCAAACGCAAGCAAGGAAGCCCCAGGAGAGTCTGGAGCCCTCACATCCGGATGGCTATTGCACGTTCTCCCATCCGCAGGAGGTAACTGACATGATTGCTAAGGACATCATCTCACTCGCTTCCCTCTCTACCGCAGAGATTTACGAAATCCTCGAAACCGCACGCAACCTGAAGCTTGAGCTTAACGCTGGGGTAAAGCATGAGATGCTTTACGGGAAAACCCTGGCGATGATCTTCCAGAAGCCCTCTCTTCGCACGCGCGTCTCCTTTGAGACTGGGATGACCCAGCTTGATGGACATGCTATCTACCTTGGCCCCGAGGATATCGAACTCGGAAAGCGCGAGACCACAGAGGACATCGCCATCGTCCTCTCGGGGTACGTGGACGGAATCATGGCAAGAGTCTTCGAGCACCAGACGATCCTCGACTTGGCGAAGTATGCGTCCGTACCGGTGATCAATGGCCTGTCCAACCTTCTTCACCCATGCCAGATACTAGGAGATCTCTTGACCATCTGGGAGAAAAAGCGAGAGCTCTCCGGGCTGACCCTCACCTTCATCGGCGATGGAAACAATGTAGCTCACTCTCTGATCAACGGCTGCACCAAGATGGGTATTGCCTTCCGGATCGCTTGTCCGGGGGGGTATGAGCCGGATGAGGCGGTTGTGGGGGCGGCGCAGCAGGCGGGAGGGAGCGTCAAGATTCTACACGACCCCAAAGAGGCAGCAAGCCGGGCCGATATCCTTTACACCGACGTGTGGAC
>JAGLXM010000161.1 GCA_023132915.1 Candidatus Bipolaricaulota bacterium | reverse complement strand
GAAACCCTGTGTAAGGCGTGAAGGGCATGGCAAATGACAGGGCTGTTCATCGTTCCTCGCCCGAGATCGAATCACGACATTCACTCTACGACGATTCAAGGAGACTCATATTGGAGTTGCTGTGGTTAAGAGCGCTTAAGGAGCTAGGGGTTAGATCTTGTCCTTTGTATTAGCGAGGGCTCGGATTTCATCTTCTCCGGACTCGTTGGCTCAATTTACATGACAGCATCGATTTGAAGAATTCAAAAAACAAGATCCGATCCCAATACTAGCTCAGCGTTTTCCCATCACACCTTGAATCTCTGCACCGCCATCTCGCTCGGCCGCAGGTATTCGATCTCTACGGGGGTGATCTGTATTAGGGTGTAAGTGGGATCATCGACGCCTTCCCAGTAGTTGTTGAAAAAGTCAATGTGGTCGGCCAATCTTGCCTTGGTCTTTTTATCCGTGACGATATTTGCTATACCAACAACCCGGACGTAGCCGTTTCCTGAGTCCCGTTCAAACTGCAGGCAGAACTCGATATTGGAGTTATTGCGTATCTGTTTTACCTTGGCGCTGTTCGTCCCTGTCCCGATCCAAAACGTCTTGTCGAAATTGATCAGGGTAACGGGGCGAACCCGTGGTTGGGAGCCCTCTGTTGTTGCCAACATCACGTATTGGTAGTCCTCAAAGTGTGACCAAGCCTCTTGTTTGATGTCGTTAATCTTATCTGTCATCAGCCTTCCTCCTTTCCTCCGATTTGTGGATAACAAAAGTCGCTCTGGCTACCGCTCCCTTATAAGAGAATCCTCCCGATCAGGGCAAATCGATCCACTCGGAGAACTCCGGGGTCTACCACTGGATTTCGTATTAGCGAGTGCTCAGGTTGCGTCTTCTCGGAGATTGCTAACTCAACTTGCACGACAGCATAGATTTGAAGAATTAAAAATCCAATCGTAGGCCCTGATATTTGTCCTGCCCGATACACTAGGAAGGGGAGAAAGAAGTAGGGTGATCGTACCTGAGCATTGCAATCTAATACTAACTTTTACTAGGGCTCAACTAAGTCAGCACT
>JAGLXM010000160.1 GCA_023132915.1 Candidatus Bipolaricaulota bacterium | reverse complement strand
AGCAGTAAGTTATCGACAAACTCCAAAGTCAGATAGCCGCGATCGTCGAGTTCGCTCAAGCGATAACCAAGGGCAACGGCGCATGTATCGCATCCGTAGCAGGCTCTGCACCCGTCTCCATCGCAATCTGGCGGACCGAGGGCAGCGCGTGGATTAGCGAACGATGCTCTAACACAACTCGCCGCCCGGTAGGAAACGACGCGATCGGCGAAGGAGCGGTCACCGAGGGGGAAAGTGACACCGCTGTAGGTCGCCGGTTCGGCGAGTGCAAGTGAAGAGACCATTGTGATTAGGAAACCAATCATTAGGCTCAAGAAGATGCTTGAAGCACGCGTACTGGTGTTCATTCATTCACCTCCGACAGCTTTCATCATGTGCCTCATTGACTATTTACTTTCACGTCTTCCTCCATCATAGGACGATTTGTACCGTAAGACAAGTGCTGCTGCGGTTAAATATCAGTGAGCAATCAATTTTTTGTGTCTGAATGAGGATTCTCTTCCTTTGTTTGTTGACAGCTTCCCTCCGGTTCGCTAACATGAAATTGTTGCCGAGGTGGCGGAATTGGCAGACGCGCATGGTTGAGGGCCATGTGGACTTTATACGTCCGTGCGGGTTCAAGTCCCGCTCTCGGCACCAACGTCGCGCGTTAGTGCAGGCTCAATTATGCGAATTTTACTGGACGTGATGGGGGGAGATCTCCCCCCGTGTGAGTTGGTGAGAGGGGGAATTGCTGCTGGGCACCAGAGTGGTGTCGATATTCTCTTTGCCGGTGATCCAGAGGTAGTCCGCGCTGCGCTTAACGCGCACAACGAAGTGGAGGGGGGATGTTTCACCATCCTCCCGACGACGCAGACGATCGGAATGGACGAGTCGCCTGTACGGGCGGTGCGCAGTAAACGCGACTCTTCATTGGTTAGAGGATTGATTGCCCTCAAGGCGCGGGACGTCGACGCGTTCGTCTCTCCGGGGAATACGGGTGCGGTGGTCGCCGGTTCAATCTTTACCCTCGGTCGCATCGCCGGGATCCCCCGGCCGGGGATCGCCGCTTCTGTACCGACTGTTCTCGGAGAAGAGATCCTTGTCATCGATGTAGGTGCGAATGTCGATTGTGCCCCGGCTCACCTCGTACACTTTGCCCTGATGGGGGCAAGCTACGCGCGTGACGTGCTGAGGATCTCCCACCCGAGGATCGGCCTATTGAACATCGGAACGGAGAAGGCAAAGGGGAATAAGCTGAACTACCGCGCTTTTGAACTCCTGGAAGCTGGGCCGCTACCGTTTGCCGGGAACGTCGAGGGACACCACTTACTTACCGAGCGGCCGGTTGATGTGGTCGTCTGTGACGGGTTCGTGGGTAATGTCTTTCTAAAGGCGCTCGAAGGAGGAGTCTCGGCTGTGAGCGACTTGTTGAAAGGGTCGATTCGGGATAGCTTTCGGGCCAAGATAGGAGGGCTGCTTCTGCGGCCTATCTTTTCCGTCCTGCGCGATAGGCTCTCCTACCAGCGTTTCGGTGGGGCACCGCTTCTAGGCGTAAACGGGGTGGTGGTGATCGCCCATGGGCGATCCGATGCCAAAGCGATCGAGTCGGCGATCGAGGTCGCCCGTTGTGCTGTTGAGGCCGACCTGAACACTGAGATCGGACGAGGGATCAGTGGGTGGAGTACCGATGGGGGCTAGGATCATCGGAACGGGGAGCTACCTGCCCCCAAAGTGCTTGACCAACGCCGACCTTGAGAGGATGGTCGATACCTCAGATCAGTGGATTGTTCGACGGACCGGGATTCGGTCACGTTATCACCTTGCTGAGGGGCAGGATCCAGCTATTATGGGGATCGAGGCCGGGAAGAATGCTCTTAACCAGGCTATGGTCTCCCCTGAACAAGTCGATCTGTTGATTGTCGCCAGCAATTTTCCCGATATGATCTGTCCGGGGTCTGCGCCGTTCATTGCCGCTGGACTCGGTCTTGACCACGCCCCATTCTTTGACCTCAAGGCTGGCTGTTCGGGATTTGTCTATGGTCTCGCTATAGCCGACGGGTTAATCAGCTCCGGCTTATTCCACCATCTCTTGTTGGTGGGGACCGAGGCCCTCTCCCGTGTTACTGACTGGTCCGATCGCAAGACCTGCGTCCTGTTTGGCGACGGCGCTGGTGCTGTTTTGCTCGAACCGGCCCCACCAGGGGAGGGGGTCCTAAGTAGCGCGCTGTATGGGGACCACGATAAGGCCCTTCTTCTTCACCTCCCTGCTGGCGGCACGAGGAGACCGGCAAGTCACAAGACCGTAGAGGCGAAAGAGCACTACCTGAAGATGGAAGGGGCGGGGGTCTATCGCAGTGCGGTCCCGATGATGGAACAGGCTACCCGCGAGGTACTCGCTTCTGCTTCACTTCGGCTTGTTGACGTCGACTGGCTGATCCCACATCAGGCGAACATCCGCATCATTGACTCACTGATCCAGCATCTTGATTTCAGTCGGGAGCAGGTGATTATCAACCTCGACCGCGTCGCCAACACCTCGACCGCGTCCATCCCCATTGCCCTCGACGAGGCGCTTCGCTCTGGGAGGATCGCCCGCGGCGACCTTGTTGTCCTCACAGCCTTCGGTGCTGGTGCGACCTACGGGGCTGTAGTGTTAAGGGCATAGACATGCCAGGACAAAAGAGGAAGATAGCGTTCCTTTTTCCGGGGCAGGGAAGGATACCCCAGGGGCTTCCCCCAACCTCCGACGTGGGAGGACGCTTGTTCAAACTAGCTGCGGAAAGAGGACTTCCTTTGCAAGAATGGATCACAAGCGGTAGTTTGGACCTTCTCCACCGGACTGAGTATGCTCAGCCAGCGGTTCTGATCGATAGCCTAGCGAAGGAAGAAGCTTTACGGGGAAACGGGGTCAAGCTTGGTATCGTCGCTGGTCACAGTCTGGGTGAGTACACTGCCCTGGTGAGTGCCGGTCTTCTCACTCCAGAGGAAGCCCTCTTAGTGGTGATCGAGCGCGGGCGCCTCATGGCACGTGTTGAGGGCGGAATGGCAGCGATCGTCAAACTCCCAGTCGAGGAGATGCGAGCGATCTGCGGGCGTATCGGATCGGGTGTGGCGGTCGCCAACTACAACGGACCGAGGCAGGTAGTTATCTCCGGTGAGCAAAAGGCGCTCAAGGAGGCGGTGGCGGCAGCAGAGCAGGCCGGCGGCCGGGCGATTCCCTTGCGCGTTTCCGGCCCATTCCACTCCCCATTGATGACTGAGGCGCAGGCAGCACTTGTCCCACAGATCGAGTCACTCTCCTTCAATCCCCCTTCCGTTCCCGTGGTCTCCAGTGTGAGCGGCAAGGTAGAGACCGATCCAGTGCGGTTAAAAACGCTCTTGTTGACACAGATCACCGCTTGTGTACGCTGGGTAGATGTGGTAAACAGTTTAGTGGCCAGCGGGGTAACTTGCGCAGTGGAAGTTGGTCCGGGAGAGATTCTCACCGGCCTGGGAAGGCGGATCACCTTGCAAGTGCAGTTCGTTACCTTCAAGGAGGCCCTGGATGGGTGAATTCGATGGGCGGGTGGCGGTCGTTACAGGTGGGACAAGGGGAATTGGAAGGGCTATCGTACACCTTTTGCACCGTGAGGGGTGTGTGGTGGCAGTCCTTGCTCGCAACGAGGAGGCTGGGACGACCCTCGTTGAGGAACTCGGACACTGCCGCTTCCTGCGCGCGGATGTTTCAGATTTTGCACGGGTTAAGGAAGTCGTAAACTCGATCTATGAGGAGTATGGACAGATCGACTATCTCGTCAATAATGCCGGGATCACACGTGACCGGCTGATCCTGCGGATGAGCGAGGAGGACTGGAGCCGGGTGGTTGAGGTGAACCTAACGGGGGCCTACAACTGTATCCGTGCCTGCCTGCGCTACATATTGAAGGGAGAAGACGGAGCGATTGTGAGCATTGGCTCTGTGGTAGGGGAGACGGGAAATGTGGGGCAGACGAACTACGCCGCCTCCAAGGCCGGACTCATCGGTCTGAGCCGAAGTGTGGCTAAGGAAGTTGCCGGCCGCGGGATCCGGGTGAACGTGGTCTCTCCTGGGTTCATCCACACTGAGATGACAGAGAGGCTGAGTGAAGAGGCCCGCTCTTTCTATCTTGATCGCCTCCCTCTACGAAGAGAAGGGACCCCGGAAGAGGTGGCTGAGGTTGTGTCGTTCTTGCTTTCCAAAAGGGCTTCATATATAACTGGGCAAGTCATCGGTGTTAATGGGGGACTTTACCCCTAAGAGAGCTATGAAAGGAGGTGTCGATATCGATGAACGATATTGCGACCAGGGTGCGGGCGATCATTTCCGATCAACTGATGGTTGAGCCGGAGGAGGTCACAGATGAGTCCTCGTTTGTTGAAGACCTGGGGGCCGACTCACTGGATACCGTGGAACTGATCATGGAGTTTGAGGATGAGTTTGGGGTGGAGATCTCAGATGAGGACGCGGAGAAGATCTCCACTGTGGGGGAGGCAATCGCTTATATGAAGAAGTTAATGGAGGGGAAGGAATCCTAACACTTTTAGTCGACGAAGAGGGGCAACGGAGGCGCGTTTGTCCCTTTTTTGTTTGCAGGCTCGTTTTCCTGTCGTGAAGGGGTGAGGTGATTCTCTATGAGAGAAGGCGAGAGGCGTGGAACCGTCGGGCGAGAGAGTAAGAACCCTTACTTCGAGGGTCAGAAATACCCCGAACCGACCGTCTGTCCCCGTTGCAGTTTGGTCTACCACGCAGGGAGGTGGCAGAAAGTAGATGAGGCGCCATCTCATCCGGTGCAAGAGAGCCATTGCCCGGCGTGTCGGCGCGAGATCGATCGCTACCCGGCCGGCTTGGTGGTTCTACGAGGAGCGTACCTTAAAAAACACCACCAAGAGATTCTAAATATTGTTCGCAACCAGGCCGCTTCTGCCGCCGCCGCCCGTCCTTTGCAGCGGATTATGTGGGTGAAAGAGGGACAAGGAGAAGTTGAGATCGCTACGACCAACGGCCACCTCGCACTTAGAATCGGCAAGGCGATCAAGAGTGCAAGCAAAGGGGATCTCACCATTAAACGAGCTGCGGAGGATCAACTCGTACGCGTCTACTGGGAGAGGGAGGATTAGGTGGATGATAGCCGTGTTTATATGATCGCTCACTTCCGTGATGTGTGAGAACCTGCGAGTGGGGAGGTAGGATGGAGAGCGAGTGCGCGCTTGAGGTGGCGGTAGAGATAGTTAAAGATGTGGGGAAGATCCTGCGCGCGGGGATGCATACTGGTATTGACAAAAAAGCGCGCTACAAGAGCAACCCTCGCGACATAGTGACGATCTTCGACCGCCGCGCCGAGGAGATGATCGTCACGGCCATAAACAAAGCCTTCCCCGATCATGGAATTCTCTCCGAGGAAGGGACGGCTAAAGAGGGGACTTCCTCCTATCGCTGGGTGATCG
>JAGLXM010000016.1 GCA_023132915.1 Candidatus Bipolaricaulota bacterium | reverse complement strand
TCTTGAAAACCGGCATCGAGCAGAGCGTTGAGCTTCGCTTTAGCGGCCTCTCCGGTTCCCCACCGGTCGAGGAGGTGTCTCCCCCTGGGAGAGAAGGTCTGGACGCCAACGCTGAAACGAGTGACGCCGCTCTCCTTAAACACGGTGATGTGATCCGCAGTGAGGTCGGAAACAGTTGTCTCGATGGTCACCTCGGCACTGGGAGTCACGTTCAGGTAAGAGTGCAGGGCCGCCAAGATCTTCTGCAAGGCTCTTGGCGGAAGGCTGGTTGGGGTTCCGCCGCCGAAGTAGATAGCATCATAACGGCCCTTATTGACATAGCGATAGGTAGCATAGGTTTCTATTTCTCGAACGATAAGATCGGCATATTCCTCGGGAGGACGTTCGCGGCGACGGTTCAGGTTGCAGAAGGTGCAATTATGGGTGCATAAGGGAGTATGAATATAGATCGTTCGGGATTGTCTGTTCGTGGGCATTTCCTGAAGTCGCATGGTGAAGTCGGTGATCGGTGTTACGAGCATACGCAGGGGTGCCAGAGCGTCGTGATGGCTTCGTAGGCGCTCGGTGTATCGATTAGTTGAGATCATGAGCTCCCTTCTATTGCTAATAGTTTTCAATTGCGATAATACCACGACCAGTCGGATCTGTCAACATGGAGAAGGAGTGTTAATTCGTCTGTAGCTTTTTTTGTCCTGCGTTTGCTGCAAAGAGTGGACCAGCCCTACCTGGTAATGTAGGGCTGGTCTCATTCTGGTGATGAGGGAGTGAGGAGGAGAAATCCAACCTCTTTATGTGTCGCGTCCACCACGCTTGAAGTTGATGGCTGCATCCTTCGCTTGAAGACCCTAAACCTCGAGAGCAGAACCGGTCCGATGAAGAGGTCCCCCAGGAGGGCGGCGATCACGGCCACACCTGATAATATCCCGTAATCAACGAGGACTGACGGAGGATCCGGAGAAGAGTGTCACCGGGGAAACCTACCCGACCCTTGACAATTGGCATAAGTGGTAGCATCATACCTCAGCAGGAGCTCAAAGGTTGCTGCAGCGTAGCTTTGCCAACGGGCTCGATAGAGGTGACCTGTGGCTATCAGAACCATAGCGATGCTTTTTCTTGTTTCCCTGCTCTTATCCTTTGCTTTGTGTATTGGCTGTGGTGGTGAAGGTGAGAAGCCTCTGCCCTACGGCCCGCCCCAGGTTCAGTTCCCAGAGGATGAAGGCGCCCACCCCGAGATGTTAATCGAATGGTGGTATGGAAATTTTAGCTTGGCCGATCCCGAGGGGAAGGAATATGGGGCCATGGTGGCCTACTTCAATTCCGGATTTAGGATCCTCTCGATTTCGGACCTGGAGGCACAGGCGTTTTACTCCGAGGTTTTCAACTCCACGCCAGACTATGCTGAGGGAGGCCTTAACCTTCGCTGGGGAACCCACGATCACTGGTTCCGGACCGACCCAGATTCACTTTCTTATCACCTCGAATCCTATGGCACCGAAATCAGCCTTAATCTAAGTTTGAATTCGAGTAAGCCGCCCCTGCTGGTAGGCGGGGACGGCCTGCTTGAATGGACTCAAGGGAGCTTCTATTACTACTCCCTCACCCGGCTTCAAGTTGAAGGTCAGATTGAACTAGCCGGGAGAGTGATAGATGTTAGTGGGATCGGCTGGATGGATCATCAGTGGATGAATTCTCGGATCACCCGCGGCTGGGACTGGTTCTCCGTCCAGCTCGATAACCAGGCCGAGATCATCTTCTGGCAGATCGTCAATCCCGACGGATCTGTTGACTCCCAGGATCTGACGATCATGTTTCCCGATAACTCGGTGTACCACACCCAGGACATCACGCTGGAGAGGATGGATTCCTGGGTTTCTCCGGAAACTGGCAACGAGTATGGGGTCCTGTGGCGAGTTCGAGAGGAGGCTCACGATCTGGATTTGGAAATTAGAGCCCGGTATCCCGAGCAAGAGATCCGAGGCATCTTCTGGGAGGGAGGCACGACCGTGTCCGGGTACCTGGACGGCGAGGCAGTCACCGGGACCGGCTACGCCGAACTCATCCAATTTCCCACTAGTACGCCTGAGGAAGCTCCTCATCCGTCTTTGGAGCTTCCCTAATGAGAGGTCTGACCTCCACGCCGCCTCGGTTCCAACGATGTCATCCACCGTGGTGAGGCTGACCGCCTCGTTGACGTACGGGACTTCCGTTTCTAACTCCTTGATTAAATGGGAGAGGTATGCGATCTCCGATTCGCTGAAGGGATCACTTGTTTCGTAGGAGACGAAACGGTCTATGAATTCATCATAGACCTCTAGCCTGGATTTTCGCCTAAAGGAATTAGACCCCAATTTGGCGCAGGGGGTGGTCAGCGGATCTCGAGGTGTAGCGTGCGCCCTCCCCACCAAGGAACGACGGGCGTGGCATTCAAGACGCCGCTGCTACCGCTCGTACCACCTCGGTCTTCCGCCGCGCAAGACCACGTTCCACGGCCCGCTTCTGGATTCCTGCCGCCTTGTTCCAGGTCAGCCTCATCATCCTTGCCATCCCCAATACGGTGGCCTCGCTTAACGGATGTTCCCCTGCCCAGAATCAGGAAAGCCCTTTCTGATCAGGAGTTGCTCGTTTTGAGGGTTGCGTTGTGCCCACTAAAGACAAACAAGCACTACTTGGTTTTTGTCTCAGCGAGTTGTACCATGTACTCACGATGGGCATCGATACTTCAAGCCGCGAAAGTGGACTTGTTGGAGGTGCTCGCTAATAGTATAAGGGCAAGTGTGCCCACTAAGAAGAAGTTGCCATCTCACCACAAAAGTGGCAACAGATGAGGGTTTGCGCCCGCATGACTCTTTCCCGACGCAAGGGAACATCCGTTAACATGCTGATCGCCATCGCCTCGAAGTACTGTGAACCGGCCCCGATCCTCTGCCCATGGAACTCGAACCTGCCGTACCCCGTGCTCGGGGCACTCCACCCGCGGAATCGAGGCGCGAAGAATCGTGCGGTACTAACATGTGTCTAAATGCCGCCAGCATCGCTGTGCTGAACGGTCGTACCGCGGACTCTCTTCCCCACATTCCGGACAACAAAACGTTGCCGTCGGTGGTACATCTAGATCAATCCGGATTTCCTCGTCGTCTTTCCTTACCTCCACCTGCGATACATACCATGGTGGCTCAAGACCCAATACCAGTTGATACAGCTGCTTGTTGTCCATGAACCCTCCTTCTCGAATCGCTTCGGATGGATCGGTTCATGCTACACTACCCACGCTAAAGTGGGAAGACCCCTCTTTCCTTGCCGAGTTTTGTTCTTCTCTATTCCGATCTTTGCTGTTATTTCCCGCACTGTTCGCGAGTGCGTTTGCCAAAGATCCTGAGCTTGGAAAGGAGGACCGGGCCGATGAAGAGGTCCCCCAGAAGGGCGGTGATCACGGCCACACCTGATAATATCCCGTAATTGACGAGGATGGAGGATCCGGAGAAAAGAAAGATACCAAAGCCCAACGCGAGTATTATTGAGGTGAAGCACAGTGCTCTACCCACTCCCTGAAGTGCGGATACCATTGCTTTCTCTTTATCGCCCGTTACTTGAAACTCATGCCTGAAATGAGAGAAGTAGTGTATTGTATCGTCCACCACTATACCGATGGCGATCGAGGCGATTATCGCTGTGGCCATGTTCAGGCTAAAGCCGGCATGCCCCATCAATCCTAGTACGAAAACGATGGGGAAAGTGTTTGGTAGTATGCTAACAAGCCCACCTTTGAGTCCAAACAGGATGATCATCAGTCCTGTTATCACGAGCATTGACAGCCCGAAGCTCTGTATTTGGGTAAGGACGATACTCTCGGTCACCGCGTGAGTCATGTTATTCCACCCGGTGACCTCTACTCTGAACTCTGCAAGGTCATGAGCCGCGTAGTCTTCCACCTGCGCTAGCAGTGCTTTCTTCTCCTGCTCGCTCAACTGCTTTGTCCTTATGGAGACTCGGGCTGTCGCGTAATCCCTTGTCACGTAGTCCTCAATCCCTGAGCCGCCGGAGAACTCGTATAGCAGCAGGGATTGCGCCACTGCTTTCTTTGTAGTCGGGATGGTGTAAAAAGCCTCTTCATCACCGTGGAGGGCCCTGTTTATCAGCTTGATGTAGTCGATGATGGAATAGGAAGTTGAGACCTTGGGATGAGCATTTGCCAATTTCTGCAATCGATCGATCTTTTCCAAAACCTGGGGCTCCTTGAATGTATCGCGCTCGCCGTAGACGACAACCTCGGTGCTGGATATGCCTGCCAAGCGATCATCCAGGAATTCGGCCGACTCCCTGATGCCAGAGCCCTTCTTGAAGTACTCAAGCATCGAACCTTCCGTATGTATCCTTAGGATACCAATCCCCATCGCCAGGATGATCGACAGGCTTACAGTGAGCACCAATTTGGGGTGGGAAAGGTTCAATCTCCCGATCGAGGCCAGCATCCTTCCCATAACCCGATGCTCAACCTTCTTTGAAGCCTTACCCTTAGCAAGCTGTAAGCCGAGAGGTACAAGAATCATCGAAAGGAGGAAGGCACTCATGATTCCAAAACCGGCAAATATGCCCAGGTTCCGTATCGCTGGGATATGGCTCACCGATAGGGAACCAAACCCTATGGCCGTAGTAAGAGAGGTGAACAAGCAGGGTTTGCCCGCCCGCTCGTATGTGGCGAGCAGCGCCTCTTTCTTATCCTTAACCACAGGCAGTTCTATCCGGTAGTGCGATATAAGATGAACGGAATTTGCTACACCTATCACCGTTATCAACGCGAACAGGGTGGTAGAAACGGGAGTCATCGGTGAACCGACCAGCCCTTTGAGACCTAATGTCCATATGAGGCTTAGGAATACTGCAATCAAGGGGAAGAGGACACTGGGCAGGCTTCTAAATACAACTAGCAGAACTATCCCCGTGAGGAGAAGAGATAACGGGAAGAACTTTCGCATGTCGCTTTGCAGCATCCCCGTCACGTTGGCGTGGGTAATCGGGGAACCTCCAAAGTAGAATCGTCTGCCTGTGTCTTCATGCTCTCTTGTCAGGATCTCCTGTAGACCGGCGTTGATCTTCTGAGAGATTTCAGTGCCTGGCTTGTCGCCCCTTCGTATTATGCGCAGGGCTATTCCTATTGTAGTCCCGTCCTTAGAGATAATGTTCCCCTTGAAAAACGGGTTAAGGTCTACCCTCTCCTTTAACCTTGAACGTTCCTCATCCGTCTTTGGAGCTTCACTGAGGAGAGGTCTGACCTCCAGAGCCGCCGCGGTTCCGAGGATGTCATCTACAGTAGTCAGGCTGACCGCCTCATCGACGTATGGCACTTCCGTTTCCAGCTTCTCCGTTAGATAAGAGAGGTAGGCTATCTCCGACTCGCTTAAAGGGTCATCCGATTCGTAGGAAACAACGACAAACTCATCTGAGGCAAAGCGGTCCTTGAATTCATCGTAGACTGTTCGGGTTTTATCACCCTTTGCAAACCACGTGCTTTCATCGGCCTCTATATTTAGGCTAGACACGTGCAGCAGGAACGGAACTGTCAAACCAAGGATAGCAATAACCACGAGTACACGGTACTTGAGGATCAATTCACCAAACTTTCTCATTTGTGTCCTTTCTTGATATATGTATCCGCTTCTATTCTGGTTGCGGCTTTGGCTTGATGAATCCCAGCGCCACCGTAACGACTGCTACTAAACAGTAGAGAGCGATCATTGACTGCAACCCTGAGAGTCCTAACAGGTTTCCTCCGCTGAAAACAAGGAGTGCCATTATGAGGCCCAAGACTATGGGATAGATAGCAGTAAAGAGCATCCATTTCAAGCCGGCCTGCACCTTCACCATGAGAAGGGTCGGGATACAGGGAGGGTACATGGCCATAAACAGGATCATCGCTGCAGCGTGGAGCGGGGTCCAGCCCTTCTCCTTTTCGGTGAGGCGCTCCTCAAGAGCCGCTTCCCTACTCCCCGGCGGCGACTGGTAGATGGCACCCAACGTTGCCACAACGCCTTCTTTGGCCGCAAACGAGCTGATAAGCCCGATGTTCACCCGCCAGTTAAATCCCGCATATTTGGTGAACGGCTCCAGGACAGTTCCGAAACGGCCCAGGAGACTCATTTCCAGGACCTCGTCGTGCCGCCCCATTCTGAGCCCTTGCCTTCCTCGGTCCAGATCCCTGTAAACCTTGTTTACCAGCTTGGCGTCCTCATCGGTTACTGTATCGCCTTTAACGACAACGCGCCCTGTCCGCA
The DNA here is from genome assembly GCA_023132915.1 of Candidatus Bipolaricaulota bacterium. Taxonomy (GTDB): domain Bacteria; phylum Bipolaricaulota; class Bipolaricaulia; order UBA7950; family UBA9294; genus UBA9294. Next base: position 298 of record JAGLXM010000016.1, on the reverse strand, counting down.
CGATCTGGAAGAATTCAGGGTTTAGGTCGTACCAGCTTTGGTAAAAGGCCCTTTTAAGAGCTTCCCTGGAGCCTGGCTCGGTCGCCTCGTAAAGGGCCAGGTACTCCTGTTTGGCTGTTTCATAGCTGGCTAGATATCCTTTGAACGCGCTTAATTCCGACTCTTCAATCGGGACCTTTCCCTTATTTGCGATCTTGAAGGACTCGGGGTTCATCGCCATGAACCTTCGGTCCACGGCCGCCTTTGCCGCCTCTCCACTGGCACCCCTCTTTTGCGCCCTGTAGGAATCTAGATACGC
>JAGLXM010000159.1 GCA_023132915.1 Candidatus Bipolaricaulota bacterium | reverse complement strand
TTGAAATGAGCACCCCGAACCCGGCTGCGATCAACCCCAGCACAAACGCCTTTGAGGTGGAATACATTAACTGTCCTAGAACATCCCTCCCCAGAATGTCCGTGCCTAGTGGGTGGCTCAAAGTGGGTGGATGCGGGTTCCCCTCTGGGAGTAGGTCGTAGGCAAACCCTACTACTGGATCGTAGATCTTGTCGCTCCCCCTATATACCAGATAGAGCGGATGCACGAGTCCGAATAGGAGAAAGAAGACGATCAAGAAAAGACCTACCGGTCCAAGCTTACTGTGAGCGAACATTCCCCAGTTTGCGCACAGGCTCTTTGCCGTGAGCTTGGCCCTCACCTTCCACATGGGCTGTGCCTTAAACTCCTGGGCCATTTCTTTGTTCATCTTTTCTCACCTTTTCGTTTAATTATGCTTTTCCACCGCGTTTGTAGCTGATGCGTGGGTCAAGCACCGCGTAAAGAATGTCCGCAGCAAAGTGCGCAATCAACGCGAACAGTCCCAGAAACGTGTACGCCCCAACTGCAAGAGGGTAGTCTTGGGTGGCGACTGCGTTGACCAACGTCCTCCCGATCCCCGGCCAGGAGAAGACCGACTCGATGACCACTGCGCCGTTTAAGGCAAAAGCAATGGCCAGGACAAAACTCGTCGCAACAGGAAGGAGCGCCGTACGCGCGGCGTGATGATCGCGGATAACCCTCTCCGGCAACCCCTTAGCACGGGCAGTCAGTATGTAGTCCTCATTAATTACCTCAAGCATCGAGTCTCGCATGAGGAGCATCGAGCCGGCAAATCCAATCGTCAGAAGGGCGATCAGCGGCACGCCCATGTGCCACAGGATGTCTAGTGCGTATTTGCCCAGGCCGGAGTTTGCCCAAACCAGAAGAGAGATCCCCAGGATGCCAGCCGTCATACCCCAGTTTAGCCACTTCCTGATCCTGAAATCGTGGACCACCTTTCGTAATCCCCACCACCCCACAAGGATGGCCAAAGACCCAAACAGGCCAGTGGCGAGTATCCTTATAAAGACAAAGTTACTATCGACCGATGCCAGCATCCACACCTTCGGGGTAACAAATTGCCCTAGCGGGAACCAATTTAGCTTGAAGGCAAAGAACCAGATCAGAAGCAGACACCACCAGGGGGTAAATACAGTCCACAA
>JAGLXM010000158.1 GCA_023132915.1 Candidatus Bipolaricaulota bacterium | reverse complement strand
TTGTAGCGTCGCACCTTGTGTGCGAAGTTATCTCCTTTTAATGCCCCTTTAGTTTGCTGCGGGGTTCTTTACTCTAATCCCAGAGCGATGTTTACACCCTTGACAGCCACCCGAAAGCTATATATACTTCTTGTCACTATTATAACGTGGGGCGTTATGATGATGAATAAAAGTGTAAGGCTTGGTCCTCTAGAATCAGAACTAATTTTTACTCTGGAAAAGGAGGATCTCCTGGTGTTCAGGTTTGAGGACGCCAAGAGGATCTTGAATGTCTCGGGATACTCCGTAGCTAATGTAGTCCATCGCTTGAAGAGAAAGAAAAGGATTGAGGAGATAGAGAAAGGCAAGTACGTACTGTCCCCCGCCAGATCAGGAATAGAAGGTTACTGGAGCGAAAACATCTATCTGATAATCGATAACCTCTTGAAGGAATACTATGTGGCCTTCTGGAGTGCCATGCACTACTGGGATATGACTGAGCAAATACCATCTGCAATTGTCGTTGCCACAGTTAAAAGGAAAAGCGGTTTGAAATACGGTGGCCAGCCCATAAAGTTCGTTACCATTTCCCAGAGCAGATTCTTTGGCAGTGTGATTGAGGAACTAGATGGCAAGAAATTCAAGGTCTCCTCGAGGGAGAAGACCATCCTCGATGGCCTGACATATCCTCAGCATTGTGGGGGTCTTTCAGAGGTTTCCAAAGCCCTCTGGAACTCAAGGAACGATTTGAATTGGGACAGAATTGTCAAATTCCTCAGAAAGCTTAACGTCAGCTCGGTTACCAGACGTCTTGGCTATCTTCTGGAAGCTCTTGAGATCGGCGAAGGCATCCTGGATATGCTGGCTCAAGATTTCAGCGGCTTTAGGTGGCTGGACCCTTCGAGCAAGAAAAACATAAAGGCTTATTCCTCCAAATGGGGACTGAAGCTTAATCTTACCGATGAAGAGTTGCTGGCCTGGAGAGGATCTTAATGAGAAAAGATGATCTCAAAAGAATGGCGGGTCGGGAGAAAATTCCCTTGGGGACTGTAGAAAAGGACTATGTAATCTCTATTATCCTTGAGATCATTTCAAAACTTCCCTGCTCTGATTACCTCATATTCAAAGGCGGAACGTGTATCAAGGAGATCTACTTTTCTGATGCAAGGTTCTCAGTTGACCTAGACTTCTCGTGCTTAAGGGATGTCGCGCATGAGCTTTTAGCCGACCTAAAAAGCTCCCTCACGGGCCATACCATTGGAGATGTTGATTTCATCGGTGTGGTAGAGGAAGAAAAAAGGAAAGACAGTGTAAGGTT
>JAGLXM010000157.1 GCA_023132915.1 Candidatus Bipolaricaulota bacterium | reverse complement strand
CCTGGTAGGCGCCAACCCGCGAGCGACTGGTAAAATCTGGCTCGGAGGTCAAGACATTGGGGGCAGTACGACATTGAAACGTATTCAGGCAGGACTTGCGTTGGTGCCGGAAGACCGAAAGCGAGATGGTCTTGTGCTAACGTTATCTGTTGCTCATAATATGATCTTGGCTAGCTTGCAGAAGTACCTCAACCGTTTTCGATTATTTCTGGTCAGGAAGAAAGAAAAGAAAGCTGTCAACACCTTAATCAAGGAATTGTCTATCAGAGTTGTTGATCCTAGAAATCTCATCGTATCGCTCAGCGGCGGCAACCAGCAGAAAGTTGTTATAGCTAAGGGGCTACTCACAAGTCCTAAGGTGCTGATGCTGGATGAACCGACGCGAGGCATCGACGTCGGTGCAAAACACGAGGTCTTCGAAATTATGGAGAGTTTAGCCGCTCAAGGATATGGAATCCTGTTCGTCTCATCTGAGTTGAAAGAAATCCTGGCAATGTCGGATCGTATCCTGGTAATGTCGAAAGGTACAATTACCGGTGAATTTACGAGAGAAGAGGCGACTGAAGCGAAGCTGATTAATGCATCAGTTGTTGGCAATGGGTTAGCAAATGAAGGTAAACAATAATAAATAGGAGTTAAATCAACAATGGTCGAAGGTAAAGATACTAAGACGAAGGGATTAAAGCGTATCACTGTTACGGATATCCTACAGTTGCTTTTACGCGGGCGTGTGTTCCTTGCCCTGATTATAGTTATTACAGTGTTTTCAATAATCTCACCGGGATTCCTGAGCATAGCGAATATTATTATCATGTCGAAACATGTAGCAATCTTTGCAATATTGGGCATCGGTATGACATTTGTAATCTTGTCTGCTGGCATTGATCTCTCCGTGGGCTCAATTGTTGGTCTGTCTGCAATGATTGCTGGCGGCTTGATCAACGAGGGCATCCAGCTGCCCCAGTTTGGAATAATCATATTCCCTCACACCTGGATGGTTATTGTTATTACGCTGATTGTAGGAATAGTAATGGGTACTGTCAACGGTGTGGTGATTTCTCGTTTCAAGGTAGCTCCTTTTATCGCAACCCTTGGAATGTTATACATAGCACGCGGTTTTGCCGGATTGCGGAACAAAGGTTACACCTTTTCTAACTTGATTGGTAAGCCTGAATTTGGTAACACTGGTTTCGAACGATTGGGTGCGAACAGTTTATTTGGTATTAACTACTCTATCTGGATTATGGTGGCCTTTGCGCTGGTGGCTTACTTTGTCACGACGCGACTACCTTTCGGTCGCCATGTATATGCACTTGGCGGCAATCGGCGTGCCGCTGAACTCTCTGGTGTGCGTACCAATCGAACCGAAACTATTGTCTATATGATTAGCGGTTTCTGTTCGGCTACGGTGGGGCTGATTATCGCCTCGCAATTGGTAGCTGCCCATCCAGCAACTGGTACAGCCTTTGAATTGACCGCCATTGCCGCAGTTGTTCTAGGAGGAACTTCCCTAATGGGTGGTCGTGGTAGCATCGGCGGTACAATAATTGGTGCATTTGTAATCGGAGTACTGAGCGATGGGCTGGTCATATTAGGCTTTTCAACATTCTTACAGAATGTAATCAAAGGTATAGTGATTGTGACAGCAGTGGTCATCGACCAGATACAGATCCGCATGCAGGAGCGCATTGCATTGCAGCGGCAAGAGTTAAAATAACTACTTTATAGATAGAAGTATTATAAAGACTTTATTAAAAGAGAAGGGGGGGTGATGATATATAACTAAATAAATTTTAAAAGAAGGAGGTGATCATGAACTAAAATATATTTAGTTTGTTTGCAGATGATTAACATAATTTTATTAAATTAAATGGAGGTACAGAAAAGTGATAAAGAAAGGTTTGTTAATAATTCTTATTGGTGTTTTGTTGATAGCTATAAGTTCGTTTGGAATATTTGCACAAGAAGAGTCTAAAACGATAGCTGTAATTGTGCCACCGGTGGAAAATCCCTTCTTTGGAACGATGCAAGTGATAGCTGCAGCCAAGGCTGAGGAGCTGGGTTACAAAACAATCAAGCTGGTCCATGATGACGATGCCAATAAACAAATGGAACTGTTCGAGACCGTTATTGCCCAGGGTGTGGTAGCGATCATCCTGGATAATGCCGGAGCTGATGCCACCGTGGCAGCAGTTCAGAAGGCCAAGGATGCCGGCATCGGCTGTTTCCTGGTGGACAGAGAGATTACCAAGGAAGGTGTGGCGATATCCCAGATTATATCCAACAACTACCAGGGTGCTACCATCTTGGCAGAGTACTTTGTAGAGTTAATGGGTGAGGATGGCAAATACGTTGAGCTAACAGGGAGAGATACTGATACCAACGCTCACATCCGCTCGCAGGGCTATCACGACGTTCTCGATCAGATTCCGGGGATGGAGATGGTTGCCCAACAAACAGCCAACTGGAGCCAGACGGAAGCCTACAGCGTAATGGAGACTCTCCTGCAGCAAAACCCAGAGATCAAGGGTGTAATCTGTGGCAATGATACTATGGCCTTAGGTGCCCAAGCTGCCTTGCTGACGGCTGGAAGAGCCGATGTGATTTGTGTTGGGTTCGATGGCAGTGATGACGCCATTGAGTCCATTATGAAAGGTGAATTGAAGGCCACATCGCTACAGCCAGTAGCTGAGATGGCTACGCAGGCTGCTATCCAGGCCGACAAGTGGATCAGAACTGGCAGCACAGGTAAACCCGAGAAACAGTCCATCGATATGGTATTGCTTACCCCGGATAATGCTGACCAGTATGAGAAATTTGCCCCCAAGCCGAAAGAAGAAGACTAGAAATAGGAGTTTCTGAGGATGGAGGTGGTGCAAACACTGTAGGCAAAAGTGTGCGTTACCACCTCCATCATGGGTATCTTCCGTTGCGGGTGCATTTATTATCGACGTGTCGAGTGATGGATTGGTGATGTTGGGAGTAACTGAATTATGACAGAAGGTTGTCATGGGATTAGTCGTTTTTATTGCTGTATTAGGTAATGAAGGTAAATAGAGATTAAAAGTAAAAGTTAATATATAAAAAAGTGTTTAAGGAAGGAGAAAATAAAAAATATATGAAAGATAGTTGTATTACCTTCGGGATTATTATTGGAACAAGAGGCATTTTTAATCCTCAGCTGGCTCACAGCGACAGAAAGATACTTCTAAAGACTTTAGATTCTCTGGGATATAATAGTATAATACTTCCCGAAGGTGAGATTCCTTCAGGCAACATCGAAACTTATCAGGATGCAAAAAAATGTGCCTCTTTATTTAAGAAAAACCAAGATAAGATCGATGGTATTCTGGTAATTCTTCCAAACTTCGGAGATGAACTGGTTATTGTAAATAGCATTATCCTCTCAGGTCTTAATGTTCCCATTTTGGTACAGGCTTCCTGTGATGAAATAGACAAGGTATCAGTCAGCGAAAGACGGGATTCTTTCTGTGGCAAAATCTCGGTGTGTAATAATTTTGTTCAGTATGGAATTCCCTTTACTGATACGACTTTACATACCGAAAATGTTGATAGTCCTGAATTTAAGACCGACCTGGATAGATTCGCACGGGTATGTAGAATAGTTGGTGGACTAAAAAATGCTCGATTAGGGGCTATAGGAACACGTCCTGCTGCTTTTCAAACTATGCGTTTTAGTGAAAAAATATTACAGGATTTTGGAATTACCGTTGTTCCCATAGATCTTTCAGAGATTTTAGCTGTAGCTGGTAAAATTGACGCAACAAAGGCAGTCTCAAAAGTAGATGAAATAAGGAATTATGGCAAGATTCCTTCAAGAATCCGGAGCGATAGTATTTTGAAGCAGGCTCGCTTTAGTCTTGCGGTTGAAGAGTTTATTGAAAAAAATGAGCTTATAGCGGGAGCTATTCAGTGTTGGGATAGTTTAGAATATAATTATGGTTGTGCAGCTTGTCTAACAATGAGTATGCTTAGCGAGAGGGGGATTCCTTTTGCCTGTGAGATGGATATCACCGGCGCTTTAAGCATGCTTTGTTTACAATTAGCATCCGGTAATGCTCCAGCCCTTCTGGATTGGAATAATAATTATGGGAGCAATCCTAATAAATGTGTCTGCACACATTGTAGCAATTTTCCCAAGAGCTTTATGAATAGTAATATAGAAATTTCCGAACTGGATATCCTTGGCGCAACTATTGGTCGGGATAGATGTTTTGGCGCCATTAAGGGGCATGTTGCACCGGGAGATTTTACATTTTTTAGGGTTTCTACAGATGATAGAAAAGGATATATAAAGAGTTATACTGGAGAAGGGAAATTTACAGATGATCCATTTCCTATGGACGGGGGAATCGCAGTAACAAAGATAAAAAATCTCCAAAAAATAATGAAGTATATTTGCAGTGAAGGATTTGAGCACCATGTTGCCATGGTCAGGGGTAATGTTGCTGATACCCTGGAAGAAGTTGCTAAATATTTACAGTGGAAAATTAATAACTTCCAAAAATAATTTTAATTAAATTGAGTCTTCTTTATATTTATTTGGAATACAATCAATCAGGTGGAAATATTCTTGGATAAAATAATATTTTTGAAAAATAAAGCAATACAGATACGTAAAGAATTATTACAGATGATTTATAATGCTAAGACAGGGCATACGGGTGGATCTCTATCATCAGTAGATATATTGGTGGCACTTTATTATGAAATTATGAAGGTGGACCCTAAAAACTCAAAATGGAAATCTCGTGATAGGTTTGTTCTCAGTAAGGGGCATAGTGTAGAAGGGTATTATACTATTCTTGCAGATTTAGGGTTTTTTCCAAAAGACGAGTTAAAATATTTTTGTAAATTTAATTCAAGGTTAATAGGACACCCAAGTGTAAAAGTACCGGGTGTAGAGATGAATACAGGAGCCCTTGGGCACGGTTTATCAGTTGCTGTTGGGATGGCTCTTGCAGGAAAGATGGATAAAAAAAATTATAAAGTTTATGTGCTTATGGGAGACGGAGAATTGGCAGAAGGTTCTATATGGGAAGGAGCTATGGCAGCAGGGCACTATAAATTAGATAACCTTATTGGAATTATTGATAGGAATCATTTACAAATAAGTGGAAATACCGAAAACATAATGAGTTTAGAAAATCTTAAAGAAAAATGGAATTCATTTGGTTGGAATGTTTTAGTCGAAGATGGTAATAACATTAAGAAAATGATAGATGTAATTAAAAAAATACCGATAGCAAAGGAAAAGCCCCATTTAATAATAGCTAATACAATTAAAGGTAAGGGAGTTCCCTTTATTGAAAATGATGCAAAATGGCACCATAAAGTACCTAACCAAGATCAATTAAAAGAAGCGTTGGAGATATTAGATTCCTTACTAAAGAAAGGTTTCAATATATAAATGAACACTAATATACCATGTAGAAAGATGTTTACTAATACACTTCTGGAACTTGCTAGAAAAGATTCAGATGTTATTGCCATAACTTCTGATGCAAGAGGATCAGTAACTTTGGGGGATTTTGCAATACAGCTTCCCCAACAGTTTGTTGAAACAGGAATTGCGGAGCAAAATGAAGTGAGCATAGCAGCGGGACTTGCTGCATGTGGCAAAAAGCCTTTTGTATGTGCGCCAGCATCTTTTTTATCTGCAAGAAGTTTAGAACAAATTAAAATAGATGTTGCCTATTCAAATACCAATGTAAAGATTATTGGAGTAAGTGGAGGAGTAAGTTATGGACCTTTAGGGTCTTCGCATCATTCATTACATGATATTGCAGTTATGAGAGCAATACCGGGAATCTGTGTTATTCTGCCATGCGATATACACCAAACAAGAAAAATGACAAAGGCTCTTGTAGATTATATTGGTCCGGTTTATGTAAGAATGGGAAGGAATGCTGTACCGGATATATATACAAAGAATGATACTCCATTTGATATAGGCAAGGCGAATACAATAATGGAAGGAAAAGATATAACAATTATGGGGACAGGAGAAACTGTAAAAATTGCATTTGAAGCAGGCATTTTAGTTAAGGAGAAAGATATAAGTGCAAGGATAATAGATATGCACACAATAAAACCTCTTGATAAAGAGGTTATAATAAAAGCTGCAAAAGAAACGGGGCATATAATTACAATAGAAGAGCACAGTATTTATGGTGGATTGGGAGCAGCAGTATCCGAACAAATAGTGCAAAACTTTCCTGTTTCTATGCGAGTAATAGGAATACCTGATGAACCAGCAATTACTGGAACCTCACCCGAAATTTTTCAGCATTATGGATTAACAGCAGATAACATAGTTAATATTGCAATAAAAATGATAGATTAATTATAAAAAAGATAAATATGAAATAAAAGTTTGTAATTTGTAAGTGGAGGTCATAATTGGAGAATAGATATATTTTAGCTATAGATCAGGGGACATCAGCAACGAAGACAATACTCTTTAACAGAAAAGCGCAGGTTGTGCATCGTTGTAATAGAGTACATAAGCAGTATTATCCTAATCCTGGATGGGTTGAACATGATGCTGAGGAGATATATAAAAATACCCTGAAAGCAATACATGACATACTTTACGAAGTAAAGATAACGGGGCAGCAGATTATGGCTTTGGCAATTACAAATCAAAGGGAGACAGCATTAGTATGGGACAAACAAACAGGAAAACCGGTGTATAATGCTATAGTCTGGCAATGTAAGAGAGGGAGTAGTATTTGTAATAGATTAATTGAACAGGGTTATGAAAAAATAGTAAAAGAAAAAACCGGACTAGTTTTATCTTCCTATTTTTCAGCAGCAAAGATAAAATGGATATTAGATAATGTTGAAGAAGCTAGGCGAAAAGCCGAAGAAGGAAAACTATTATTTGGTACTATTGATTCATGGCTTGTATGGAAACTTACTAATGGGAAAGCACATATAACAGATTATTCAAATGCTAGCCGAACGCAATTATTTAATATAAAAG
>JAGLXM010000156.1 GCA_023132915.1 Candidatus Bipolaricaulota bacterium | reverse complement strand
TGCAGTTTGTCCTGTCGTGTCTGCCGCACTTCCAGTGTTCGTATCGGATTACGGCGAAGGACATAGCGGATACCTTCGGTAGTCTCTACCTCTGCCAGCTGTTGATCGAACAGCGACATCTGGATCACGCCGGTCTTCAACAGCTTCTTGATCTGCGGTTTGGTGATTGCAGTGATGTAGTGGAAGCCCTTTTTGTTTAGCTCCTCGATCTGCTCGGACTTGATCATCCCGCGATCACCGACAAAGGTAACCTCACCCCCGCCAAACCGCTGCACCACCTTGCTCACCTGCGAACCAACGGTCTGCGGATCTTTCGTGTTTCCGTTGAATACCTCGATCGAAAGAGGAATCCCGGCCTCATCGCACAACAAGCCGATCACAATCTGTCGCTTCCCTTTCTTCTTGTCCCGGTTGTATCCAAAGGCAGCAAGCGCGTTCTTTGTCCCTTCCAAGTAGCTGCTCGTTACGTCGTAGAGGAACAGCTGCTGCTTGTCCTCATCACGCTTCCTCCCGTTTCGCTTCGCAAACAGATGATCCTCGATCTTCACCTGGTTCTCTGTCAGCCAATCGAGGTTGTCGTACAGGTCGTCTTCATTGAACTTCGTGAGGTTCAGAACATCACAAGCAGCATGCGATCCTGCTAATCGCACCGCTGACAACCGTGAACCCTGATCGATCACCCGTGCGATCACCTGCCACAGCGCCAGCTTGCCGGCACGAGTCGATCCAAGGGCAGCGACGATTCCCAAGCGCTTAGCAACAGAAAATACCGTCCACACCGCGCCTACAGACAATCCCTGTTCGAGGCTAAAATCATCTTTGAGACTGACCAACGCTGTTAAGTTCTGTTTATGGCGCAGTGCCAGTCGAATCGCCTCGATCTCCTCGGGTGAGCAGGAAGAAAGATTGGCGATGGTATCGTGCTTAACCTTCCCCTGTTCACGGTAGGATTTCCGCAACAAGTGCCGGGTGTAACTCTTGCCTGTGGGTGTGCGAACAGTCGAAGTATCAACGTACATAGTGAGTACATTATACAGACATACTACCCGCATGTCAAGAGGTCTACATCATTAATTAGTGGCTACAATATACCAGAAAACATACAAAAAACCCGTCTGGAAACGACTTCCTCACTTTGCGAGGGGGGAACATCC
>JAGLXM010000155.1 GCA_023132915.1 Candidatus Bipolaricaulota bacterium | reverse complement strand
GTGATCGAATACGCCAGGGAACACCTCAGCCTCCCCAAAGCAAACAGCTCCGAGTTTGACCCCGCCACGCCTCACCCGGTGATAGATCTTCTCGAGGAACAGGCTACAGTCACTGAAAAAGGGGGGACGATGCGCCTGGGAGCGTACGAAGCGGTCCTGCGAGAGGACTCCAAGAGCTATTCCTGTTACGGTGTCCAACGGATCTATGAGCGCCATCGCCACCGCTACGAGTTCAACCCACGCTATCGCCAGCAGTTTGAAAATGCCGGGGCACGAATCGCAGCCACCTCTCCCGACGATTGGTTGGTGGAGATCATCGAGATTGTGGAGCATCCCTGGTTTGTTGGAGTTCAATTCCACCCCGAATTTAAGTCCCACTTTCTCTCCCCACACCCCCTCTTCTGCGGATTTATTAAAGCATGTCTAAAACGAAGATCTTCCTCACCATAGGCCTCCTCCTAATCGGAGCTGGGATTATTCTCCTCTTTCTTCCCTCTTCCCGGCAGGAGGAACCATCGCCGCCGACACAGGCGCAAGGGGTGATCCTATACGGCTACGACGAAGAAGGTGCGCTAAGTTGGGGCATAGAAGCGCGGGAGGGGAAGATGAAGGACGATAAGGGGAGCCTCTTCGAGGTAGAGGTCATCTTCTACACCGATGGAAAGGAACGGTTGCAGGCAAGGGCCGATACTCTCACCTTTGAGGGAAGCGAGGTAACCCTCAGTGGGAATGTAGAGGTCATTCGTCACGACGGCTACCACCTCCAGACCGAGGCGATCACTTGGGTAGAGGCAGTGGGAGAACTTACCGCAACTCGGGTAAGAATTACCTCAACAGCGGCGAGCTTGGAAGCGGGACAATTTCGCTATGATCTAAAAAGCGAGCACTCTTTTCTCGAAGAAGGAGTCACTGCTACACTCGACCGCTCCCCCCCGCTCCATATCGTGGGGGACAAAGCGGAGGAGAAAGATGGGAGGCTGATTCTCACTGGCGGGGTGGTGGTGCAGGGGGATGAGGAAACCTATCACTGCGCTAGAATTACGTACGATCCGGGGACCGAAGAGACTCAACTTTCTGGAGAGGTGAACGGAACACTTCCCTCAGGGACGATCCGCGCGGAATTGGTCACCTTAAGCTCCGATGGAATCAGTGCTGGCGGCGGGGTGCACCTCTTTCTCAACCACCGTTTCTTTGAAGGTACGGATAGTGCTTGAGGGGAAAGGACTGACTAAGAGCTACAAAAGACGACGTGTAGTTGATCGACTCTCCATACGAGTCGAAAGAGGGGAGATAATCGGTCTTCTCGGTCCAAACGGCGCTGGAAAGACGACGACTTTTTACATGATGATCGGGTTCATCGCCGCCGAGGAAGGGGAGGTTCTCCTCGACGGAAAGGACATCTCCATGTTGCCCTTCTATCGCCGGACGAGACTGGGAATCAGCTACCTCCCACAGGAGCCTTCGGTCTTCACTCGCGCAAGCGCGGAGGAGAATCTCGACCTCGTATTGGAATGGTCCACCGAGCCAGGAAAGAGGTTAAAAATCCGTGAGGAGCTGTTGCACGAGTTCGGCCTCGAGGGTCTGCGCACTCAGTGGGCCAGGACCCTCTCCTCGGGGGAACGGCGCCGACTGGAGATCGCCCGCGCGCTCGCTACCTCTCCCTCCTACATCCTTCTCGATGAACCGTTCTCGGGGATCGACCCAATCTCCGTAACCGATTTACAAGAACAGATCATCACCCTTAAGAGCCGTGGGATTGGACTGGTCATCACCGACCAGAACGTGCGCGACACCCTCTCCATCACTGACTATGCTTACCTGATCAACGAGGGGCGGGTGATCACTGAGGGAACTCCGGAGAAGATCCTTAACGATCCACTGGCTCGTCGATTCTACTTGGGAGAGCGCTTTCAGGCGTAAGCCGTTGGTAGAGGCGTCGCCAGAAGATGAATCCGCCAAAGCCGATGACGAGCACCGCGCTGATCACATGTGCAGCGCGGACCGGTCCAAGCCACAGACTATCTGCGCGGGTGAAGCTAACAAGCGAACGGGCAAGCGAATAGAGGATAAAATACATCGCGGTGGAAAAGCCGTCATGATATTCCTTCTTCCTGATCCACCACAGGTAGAAAAAGATAATCAGGTTGAGGATCATCTCGTAGATCATCGAGGGATGGGTAGCAAGACCAGGGTAGGCCATCCCAGCAGGCGAGTCGGGCGGGAAGTGAATTCCCCACGGGAGGTTCGTGGGGAGGCCGTAAGCGTCGCCGTTCATCAGGTTGCCAATCCGACCGATCGCCTGGCCGAGGATGAGGCTGGGGGAAAGGGCATCGGTGAGCGCCCAGAACGTCGCTCTCTTCACGCGAGAGAAGATGTAAACGGCAATCGCTCCAGCGATCACTCCTCCGTGAATGGCGAGCCCTCCCTCCCACACCTTGACAATATCTGCGAGATGGTGGCTGTAGTAACTCCATTGGAAGGCGACGTAGTAGATCCGCGCGCCGATGATCGCCACCGGGATCGTCCATAAAAGGAGGTCAAAGAGATCTTCGGTAGACAGGGGAAGGTTCTTGCGCCGCACCTCTTTTAAAAGGAGGTAAAAGCCGAGCGTAATGGCGATTACATACATCAGGCCGTAGTAGCGTATGACGATCGGCCCAACTTTTAACAGGATCGGATGCATGACTTACTCCCATATATCGATATGATGAAGAGTATATGAGCGCCTACCGCGGAAGAAAAGCCTTGCTCGCGCTGTTTGCTGGAGCGGCGATCGCCCTGTCCATGCCGGGCTTCAGGTTTGGCCCCCTCGCCTTCGTCGCTCTTGTCCCACTCTTTTTCGCCCTCGAGAAGGGGAAAGGGTTCTTGATGGGGTTTCTCACCGGGGTTACCTTCTTTGCCATCGACCTGCGTTGGCTACTCACCCTTTATCGATTCAACCCTCTCGTCATCCCAGGTTACCTCCTTCTCGTTATTTACTTAGCTTCCTATTTGGGGCTGTTCGGACTCATCATGGGCTGGCTTGGTAAAAAATGGGGCTTAAATGGAACGCTACTCATCCTGGTACCTTTTTCCTTCACCCTCCTGGAGGTCCTGCGAACGCACGGTCCACTCGGGAACGGTTTCTCAGCTCTCTATCAGAGCTTGTACCGTTTCCCCGAGCTGATTCAGGTGGTGGCAATCGCCGGGCCGTGGGCCTTAAGCGCCGCGATCGTCTTTGTCAATACCTCCGTTTACCTTGCACTCCGTAAGCGACCGGCCTATCTCCTAACCGGCCTAGGAATGATAGGGTTCCTCGCTGGGCTCTTTTTACTGCCGATTCCACAGGACGGGGAGCCGCTCAAAACAGCAGTCATCTCCTCGAACGTCTCCCAAGAGGTGAAGCTCAACGGGCGAAACCTCCTTCCTCTTCTAGAGGAGTACATCGCGCTGGGGGGGGAAGCAGCTACCCAGGAACCTGACCTAATCGTCTTTCCGGAGTCGATCCTCCCAGGCTATATCCTTCGCGACGAGAGGCTCCTTCCCGAATTCACCCGCCTTGCACAGGAGGCAGGTTCACACGTCCTCTTCGGAACAGGCGACATCCGCAGTGGAAAGATCTTTAATAGCGTCGCTCTTATCTCTCCCACAGGTGAGATCTTAGA
>JAGLXM010000154.1 GCA_023132915.1 Candidatus Bipolaricaulota bacterium | reverse complement strand
AGTGGAAAGACGGTCTCTTTGAGCGCGCGTAGGGTGCGGTCGAGATCCTTAAGTACTCGGGCGGAAGAGGGTTCCTCGGCGTCTTTACCGCGCAGGGTCATTGTGGTTACGCTGTAGGTCGCAGCTTGGGTCAGCCATTCCTGAGGGATCTTGTCGGGTAGAGCAGTGTTGTTCATCCTTGCCCAGGCCAGGGTCCAGGCGCGCACGGCGTTGCCGACGTCGTATCCCCCACCACCGAGGGCAAGCCACGGCTTTTTAAGTTCGTGGAAGAAGATTGCAAAGCGTTCGAACTGGCGCAGGCTCATTCCCAGCCCGGCCACGCGGTCGCCGCGGAGGGCATCGGCACCGAGCTGGGTCACCAGGATATCGGGGTTATAGGCGTCGAGAAGGGGGCAGATCACCTCGTCCAACACTTGTTGATATGCATCGTCGCCCGCCCCGGGCAGGAGCGGAACGTTCACCGCGTAGCCGCGGCCTGCCTCCTGACCGATCTCATCGACAAACCCGCTCCCTGGGAAGATTGTGTGCCCACTCTGGTGGATCGAGATCGTCAATACGCGATCTGTAGAGTAGAAGGCATACTGGACCCCGTCTCCGTGATGGGCATCGATGTCCACGTAGGCGATCCGCTTCCCGTCCGCAAGAAGGGTGTTGATAGCGAGGACGACGTCGTTTACGTGGCAGAACCCCGAGGCGCGGGAGGGCATGGCATGGTGCAGTCCCCCTGACATGTTGAACGCTATCTTCGCCCGGTCGGCGAGGATCTCCTTGGCGCAGTCGATCGACGCTCCGGCGACGAGCATCCCCCACTCATAGACCCCGGGGAAGACCGGGTTGTCGCCGGTTCCCAACCCATGCGAGAAAAGGTTGGGAACCCACATTCCGGTATCGGCGAGGCGGAGGATCTCCAGGTACCCTTCCGTGTGGAAGCTCTGCGCCTCCTGCTCGGTCGCCTCGCGCGGTTCGAGGGTGTAGACTGAGGCGGCGTTTGTCAGACCGTAGGCCTCCATCAGGCTATAGGTGAGTCCGAGGCGGTAGGTCTTGAATGGATGAAGTGGGCCGAAGTCAAAGCGAACTAGCTTGCGCGGATCGATTAGACAGTTCATCGGGGAACTAACTCCTCCTTTCGGGGTCGATAATACTTTCCCTGAATGTGGTTTAACAACTGCTTGTATGAGTTGCCTTTGCTTTGCACCTCCCGTTTTCGTAGAGAGGGTGACGTTTGAGGGGAGAAGGATGGTTGCCCACCGAGAGCGTCCGCATGCAGTTCAGAGGTTCCATATCCTCTTAAAATCGGATTCACTGAGCCCCCAGGGATCGCAGCCGAGGGGGAGTGAGTACCCGGCCGTCTCCGCCAGTGCGTAAAGTTGACCACCGATTTCCCAGATACCCTTGGTCGTCCCAGATGGGCAACCAATGCCATCAGTGTAGGATTGGGAGACCGGAACCAGTGCCAGGACGTGATCCGGGGTGTTATCATCATCGGTGTCCACATGCGCCATTGACACGGGATAGCCCAGAGCTCTCACGAGGCTCACGTACAGGATGGTTGTATCCTCGCAGTCGCCGATTCCATCGACCAGGGTCTCCAGTGGGTAAAGCGGGTACTCAACCCCCTCCGGATCCGGCGTATACTGGGTGGCACCTTGCACGAAAGAAAGAGTGCACTCCACAAATGACTCGTAATGACCTTCCACTCTGTTTAACAGCACACGGGCCAGGTCGTCTTCCAGGGTTGGATCATCCAGTGGATCCAATACGTACTCATCATAGTTGTAGTTGTCGACAAAGGGCTGCCGCGGACGCTCGTGGTAGAATCGATAGGTGGCTTCGGGGAGCAAGACCTCCCAGTACTGCTCATCATCCTGGTACTCCCACTCGTAGTGGCGAAGAAGGTATCCTTGTGGGACCTCTAAGGCGAGGATTTCCGCGGTTGAAGAGTCCTTTTCGCCACGATTATCGAGGATGCGCAATTCAACTGTGTAAGTGCCTGGTTCAGCGTAGGTGTGAGAGATGGTTGAGCCGGTTCCTGTTTTGCCGTCCCCGAAGTCCCAAATGATGGAGACGATACGTCCATCCGGGTCATAGGAGTCGCTGGCGTCGAACAGGACAGTAATAGGAGCGTATCGCTGATGGAGTGTAACGGAGAAACGTGCGACCGGAGGAGTATTAGACTCCGGGTGAAAGCAACCACTCAAAAGGAAAATGGCACCCAAGAGAAGAGCAGTTGGAAGAGCCCGCCTTATCCTTCTCACCATTATCGAATGTCCCTCCGCGATTGTGTTATCTTGCAGATCACATTCTAAACAGGTGGAGTGGCATCATCAACGGCTGGACAAAACGCCGTTAACATCGGCCTTGAAGCGACTACCCCCGTTGACCCTTAATCTTATCTGTGCTACCATAGCTCTTGTTTGGGAGGGATGGGTATGTACATGATCATCGTGGGGGCAGGGAGCATCGGGACCAGCCTGATCGACATCGCCGTGAGGGAGAAGAACAACGTGGTGGTGATCGACGCAAGCCCGGATCGCGCTCGAGAGATCAGCAATAAATATGACATCACCGTTTTGAACGGAGATGCAACCTCGGCAGAGACTCTGCGCGAGGCAGGATCGGAGCGGGCCGATGCCCTGATCGCAACGACGAGCGATGACGCCGTCAACCTGATGGTCGTTTCCATCGCCGAGGGTTTGAGGATCCCGTCCATCGTTTCTGTGGTCAATGACAAGGAACACGCCGAGTTCTTCCGCAAGCTTGGAGCAAACGTGATGGAGAACCCGGAGGACGTGGTAGCAAACCACTTGTACAACGCGGTGAAGCGTCCCAAGGTGAAGGACTTCACCGTCCTCTCGCACGGGGATCAGATCTTCCGCCTCACGATAAATGAGGGGTCGCCGCTGGTGGGAAAATCCCTTGCTGAGAGTACCAAACGGGGAAGCCTTCCCCGTTCCATCCTCGTCATTACGCTCGAGCGTGATGAGAAGAGAGAAATCCCCACCGGGGAGACGGTGATTGAGGTCGGGGACATTCTCACCCTCTTCTCTCTGGAGCGGGCCAGTGATGAGCTGGTCGAGAAACTCTCCGGATGAGACTTCCAGTCTTCCGTGTAAACGAGGACCTGCACATCATCTTGCGTGACCTTGGGCTACTCCTCCCCGTGGTAGGAGTCATGGCCCTCCTGTCGCTT
Source organism: Candidatus Bipolaricaulota bacterium (assembly GCA_023132915.1). GTDB lineage: Bacteria > Bipolaricaulota > Bipolaricaulia > UBA7950 > UBA9294 > UBA9294. The sequence continues at coordinate 5,320 of JAGLXM010000154.1, read as the reverse complement.
GTTGTCCCGTTGGTCTTCCACGAGCCCTACGCCTTTCTTCCTTTTGTCATTACCGCTTTTGTCTCTTTCATGCTGGGGGCTTGCCTGTATCTCCCGTTCCGCCACGCCGGCGAGACCAAGCTGCGCCACGGGATGATCATCGCCTCGTTCGGCTGGCTGCTGGTCGCCCTGTTGGGGGCGATCCCCTTTGTGCTGACCGCGCTGTTCGCGCAGCGTAGCGGGATCGGCTCGGAGACCCTCTACTATTTTAAGGACCCGGCGAGCGCCTTCTTCGAGGCGGTCTCCGGATACACCGGGACTGGGCTGACCATGGCGGCCCGTGCCGACCTGTTGCCACGGACACTTCAGTGGTGGCGGAGTTTCATGGAATGGGTGGGTGGGATGGGGGTAATCGTCGTCATGCTCGCGATCCTCGCCGGGCCACGCCCGGGCGCCGGAACCTACAGCCTCTACTACGCCGAGGCGCGGGGGGAGAAAATCCATCCAAGCATCCTCTCCACGCTGCGCACCATGTGGTGGATCTTCCTGCTTTATACCTTCATGAGTGTTGTCGCCCTGTGGGGGGCGGGGATGCCGATCTGGGAGGCGCTCAATCACGCCATGACTGGGATCTCCACCGGCGGATTCAGCGTCACCGCCAGCAGTATAGCCTCCTACAACAGTATCGCTATCGAGCTTATCCTCTTACCGATCATGCTCTTCGGCGCGATAAGCTTCGCCGTGCACTACGAACTGATGCGGGGGAAAGGAACGATTCTGTGGCATGATTTTCAGACCCGCTGGCTCATCATCATCCTGACGGTGGGAGTCCTCTTCCTCGCACTTGAGAACGGTTTGGCCTTAGGCCCCTTGCGCTCGCTGCGCCACTCGGCGTTTCAGTTTGTCTCGGCGATGACCTGCACCGGTTTCCAGACGGCGAACATCGGTTCCTGGAGTGCAACGGCAAAGCTTCTCCTTGCCGGTGGGATGTTCTTCGGCGGGGCGGCCGGATCGACCGCCGGCGGAATCAAGGTGATCCGCATGCTGATCCTAATGAAGGGGGTCGGGTGGCGGTTCCGCAAGATCGTCTCCCCTCGGGGAGCGATCGTCCCGTTCCGGATCGGACCAACCGCGGTCGATGAGACCGACGTCGGACATCGGTTGGAGGACGCCTCCCTTATCACCTTCCTGTGGATGGTTTTTCTCGGAGTAGGGGTGATCATCCTCCTGCACACATCCCCGCCGCACTTCACCCTCTCCGATGTCATCTTCGAGGTGGCGAGCGCCCAGGGAAACGTCGGCCTCTCGGTCGGGATCACTGGGCCGATGATGCCTACAGTGAGCAAGCTTGCGCTGTGTTTCAACATGTGGATTGGGAGACTCGAGATCATCCCTGTATTGATGCTTGTTCGCTTTCTGTTTTTCGGCGTTCAATAAGGTTACCGCCACTTGAGAATTGAGAGCCCTTGATCTCTTAGGGTTAAACCTGAATCAGACGTTCTGTCATCGCCTTGAGCCCATTGGAATCGATCACAGTCAGCCTCACCCGTCACACACCCGGCCGGTCAAGAACGGTCTCCACTCTCCGGCCCGATGTTTATGATCTTCCCTTCCCTGGGAAGGGAGGAATCGGAAACCTCCTTGCCGGAGGAGCGAAGCGACGTGCAGAGACTAATCGCTGGCGTGAAGCCGAGAGAAATGCCGATGCCCAGGTGCTCTCCTTCGAGTTCCTCGCTCTAACTCTCTACAGACACATCTCGGGCGAGGCGTCGGAGCTAACAAACGGAGTCTTCCCAGCGACCTGCAATCCGGGAGGTGGAAGCGAGAAAACATTCGCCGCAGGGTTTCCGTCCCTTCGGGATCAATGTCGTAGAGATCGTGACCCTTGATCTCCGTTGTTGTGTTGCCTTCCTTATCTACTCTGTAGGTGTAGCGGGTGATCTTGCGAGTCTCTGCTTGACCTCGTCCAACTTCTTTAAAAAGACGGTGGCTGCATTGGGATCTACGCCTTTAAGAGAGAGCTTTTTCTTCCCCAACTTAGCGATCAGATCGCTCCCATGGAGGGAAAGGTCGATTTGGTCAAGAGCCTGCTCACGTGCGACGCCGAAAGTGTTAAGAGATTTGTCGATCACCTTTTGGGTGAAACCGGCGATTGCACGCTGCAAAAGCGCAGCGAAGGCACCCTCTTCTTCTGAGGTTTTTAACTCTTCCAGAGCGCCCTTGATCTCTTCCTGAAGCTCCTTGGCCAGTTCTACCACTATGGTCCCACGCTCGGTTAGCACGAGAGTCAGGTGATTCTCCGCATCGGAGAGGCGGCAGCATTCCGCCATCCACGCCACCTCGTAGATGTGTTCAGTCCCAAGCCCTTTGAGTTCGCGCTCACCCAGAGAAAGGTAATGTAGCCCCTCCTCAAGGGTCGTCGAGTCCCTGACTTTTTTCGTGGTGAGGATTTGGCCTCCTTTGGCCAGGCTGGAAATCCGCTGGGAGAGGTTAACCGAGTGACCGATCAGGTCGAGCTCGGTCATGATCGGCGTTCCACTCGCTAGGCCGATTCCAACGTCGATCGGCTCCTCGGGAGAGCCCTTGTTGCGGGAGCGGATCTCCTGTTGGATTTTAACTGCCGCCTTTATCCCCTCTGAGGGTCTGGTGAAGGCGGCCATGATCCCATCCCCCATCGTCTTGACGATGATCCCTTCCCGCTCTTCGATCTTCTCCTTGAGCAGGGTCTCGTGAAGCTGGGAGAGGCGGTAGGCCGCGCGATCGCCCTTACGCGCTGTGTAGGAGGTGAAACCGCGGATATCGCTGAACATCACGGCAATCTCCTCGCCGGCCTGCATCTGAGCGCGGATCTGCTGGCGGTTTTCAAGCGGCATACTGCACGACATCTCGCTTCCCCCTGAAATTGGAAAAAGGATCCTTCGTATTATATCATGAGGAATACAAGCAAGAAACTTGCCAAAGGGGGGGAACATGGATAAGAGGAAGGCTCTTGAACTCCTTAGGGAGGCTCCACTGTTCTCGCGCTTAAGTGAGCGAGGGCTTAAAGCGGTCCAGAAGTCGGCGTCTTTAAAGGAGTTTAAAGTAGGGACTAAGATCGTAGCGGAGGGCGCCTCAGGGGTGGGATTTTACCTGATCCTTGAGGGGAGTGCCGAGGTCTCGCGGAGCGGGGCGAAGCTCGCCAAGCTCGGGTCGGGTGCCTTCTTTGGGGAGATGTCTCTCCTCGATGGTGCACCGCGCTCCGCCGATGTGATTGCCCTTGAGGATACACGGTGCCTTGTCCTGACGCCATGGGCGATGAAGAGCATCGTTTCTGCCAACCCGGACGTGGCGCTAGGGATGCTGGAGGAACTCGCGCGGCGCCTGCGTGACACCGACCGCGCGCTAAGCTGACAAGATGGAGAGAATCGCCGTCACCTGCCTCGGGTCGGGGGCGGCACTGGGAAGGGACCGAATGTGGAGCTCGCTCCTCCTCGACGGGAGGATCCTGTTCAGCCTCCCTCCTACGGTTGTTCCGCAGCTTTACCGACTGGGGAAAGATCCAACAACGATCGATCACATTTTTATCAGCCACTGCCATGCGGATCATTTCTTTGGACTACCCTTCTTCCTCCTTCTATACCATTACGTCTACGAGCGAGCAGATCCGCTTTACATAATCGGGCCCGGCGGAATCAAGGAGGCGACGGCGAGGCTGTGTGACTTGGCTTGGCCCGAGTTGAGGAAGTGCGGGATTGTTCCACAGGTGCCGATTTTGTTCGTAGAGATCGAAGAGGAAGGGTGCTTTCAGGCGGGGGACATCGCGTTTCAAGCTGTGAGGCTAGAACACTTCGGGCTGGAAACCTACGGCTATCGCTTCGCCTATAAAGGAAGGGAGATTGTTTTCACCGGCGATACGGGTGAATGTCCACAGCTTCACCGCCTCATCGATGGAGCAGGGCTCGTGGTCCTTGAGTTCACCCACCCCGACGACACCGAAGACGCCGGCCACCTCAATGTCTCAACCGTCTCCCGACTTACCGAGAGGCTGCGTGAACAAGGCGCCACCGTTCTGGCGACCCACCTGAGTGGGGAGCCGCAGTCGATCGAGGGGCTCATCATCTGCCACGATGGCGAGACGTACTTAGTGTGAATGAAGAACCCCGCAGTAAGCTGTAAGGTTCTTCGCTGTTATCCTTTTTCGTAGCAGTCCCGGCAGCGGGCCTCATAGGAGCCTGACCCACCTACCTTAATCACAGGGTCGTTTACTGGGGCTGGCTTCCCGTCAATCAGGCGCTGGGAACGGGTGGCTATCCCTCCACACCTAACGCAGACTGCCTGTAGCTTGTCCACCTGGTCGGCAAGGGCCATCAGGGTCGGCATAGGGCCAAACGGTTCACCGGCGAAGGTGAGGTCAAGCCCGGCGACGATCACCCGTTTGCCTTGCCCTATCAGCTGTTTACAGAGCTCTGGAAATCTCTCCGAGAAGAAGTTCCCCTCGTCAAAGGCGACTACGGAGCACTTGTAAAGTGCCTCCTCACTGGCTGCCTCAACCAGCGCGTCGAGTGACTCAACACCTGGCTTGAGGGGAAGGGCCTCAAACTCGCGTCCATAGTGGGTGGTCACAGACCGCTGGCTGTAGCGATCGTCGATCGTTGGTTTGAACAGCATGACGCTCCCACGGGCGATCCTCACCCGCTCCAGCCGACGGATCAACTCCTCGGTCTTCCCGGAGAACATGCAGCCGGTGATCACCTCTAACCTCCCCATCTTCCGCTTCCTCATCCTGCCTCCTTGGTTAATGTTTTTTAAAGCAATTCGTCGGTATAGAGTTCCTCGAGCGGGAATAGCTTATCAATCAATCCATTTTGGAAGAGGTAGCCTTGCATGCTCTCCCACTTTTGTGGTGCATCGTGCCTTGCCCTTTCCGCATAAAGGGGAAGGGTTGCTGCGTATGCGCGGCGGTTTAGCTCATCATCGAGATCTGGACGGGCATGAAGGAAGACCTCGAACGCCTCCTGTGGGTGCTCCATGGTGTACGCGATCCCCTGTGCCAGGCCGGCGATGAACGCGCGAAGTTCCCCGGAGCGCTCTTCGATCAGTTGCTGGTTCACTGCTAGGAGGATCTCGTAGGTCTCAGGTACACCGTAGTCTTCCTGAGGAAAGTAGACCGGCTCGTGACCGAGTAACTCGACCTGGGAAAGCTCGAAGTTGCGAAAGGCGCCGATCGCGTCCACATTGTGCGAGAGAAGGGAAATGACGGTGTTAAACCCTACATTTATAAGCTCGATCTCATCCGAGCCAACGTCGACCGAGGCGAGCATTGTGCGCCACAGGATCGGCTCAAGCGGAGCCAGCGAGTAGC
>JAGLXM010000153.1 GCA_023132915.1 Candidatus Bipolaricaulota bacterium | reverse complement strand
ATTTGGCGCGGGCGATGAGAAACGAGGCGTGAGGATAATTGTCGAACGGGACTATTCCATCATCGATTTTTCGGCTAAGCACGGTTTCAGCAGACTGAACGCCCGAGGATTTGAGGCTACTGCACGGTGGGAAAATCCGTCGGGTACAAGCCCCGACGCTACGCGTAACTCTGACGACGCAACCCATGCTCCCTCAAGGAGCAGCCTGAAATAGGGTCTATGTCCCTCGAATTCCAGAAGGTCGCTTTCACCCACCAGGAGTATCTAGGCTACCTCATTGCCCGAAGACTGACTATCCTTCAACCACAGGAAGCTCGTTCCAGAAAAGCTCCTGTGGGCCTCTGAATGAATAGAAGATGCGGCTGTATTGGTGTTAGGGCTTTCTCCGGCTTGTCTGTGCCCCGATTACGATTTGACTTAAGCGCTATCACGTGATAGAATTCTATTGGTGGTAAAAGAAGAGGTAACCCGAGCGCTGGTAGCTGACTTTCTCAAGAGGTTCAAGGGAATCGCGGCTGAGGATCGCGTGATCTTCGTTGATCGCGAATCATGGAGAGACACTCTCACATGGCTGCGAATAACGCCCCGCCAAGCCAGCGAGGTGGTCATGGCTCTGGAAGTATCGGACTACTTCAGGGGCACCCCGTTCACAGAAGATCCCAAAGGCAAAGAAACTTGCGAATTTGGATGTACTGTTCTGAACGAGGAAGTGTACGTGAAGCTGCAGATCGATAAGAAGCGCAACAAAGCGATATGTATGTCCTTTCATATCCCCAAATGGCCGATGGAATATCCACTGCGAAAAGGAGGTGAGCAAAAGGTCAGATGAAAACCTTATTCTGTCCCCACTGTGAGGTTGAAAGGCAGGTGAAGATAAGGGAGGGTGAGGAGATCTTCAACGTGAGGGGAGAACCAATCTCTGTTTTGTCAAAGGTGGCGATTTGTGGCCATTGTGGCAAAGAGCTGGTGGACGAGGAACTTGAATCCGAAAACTTCGAGCGTGCGTACAGAGACTACCGCAAGAGCCATGACCTTCTATCTCCAAGAGAAATCAGGGGGATTCGAGAAAGGTATGGGTTGTCTCAACGGGCGCTCGCGAAGCTCCTGC
>JAGLXM010000152.1 GCA_023132915.1 Candidatus Bipolaricaulota bacterium | reverse complement strand
AGCATTGCCTGACGCACTTCACGGACCATGTTCGAGGTGTCATTGCTCGCCGAGCCATCGACCCCCAGGCTCACCTTTACCCCGGCATCCTTCAACGAAGCGACCGGCGCGATCCCCGAGCCGAGGGTCATGTTCGAGCTAGGGCAGTGGGACATCCCCACCTGCGCCGTGGACAGCTTGTCGATATCTGCCGGGCTTAGGTGGACAAGGTGGGCAAACCAGACATCGTCGCGTAGCCAGCCCATCTCTTCCACGTAGTCGACGGGTCGCCTCCCGAACTTCTTAAGACAGAATGCCTCCTCATCAGCCGTCTCGGCGAGGTGGGTGTGCAATAATACCCGGTATTCGTCAGCAAGTTTCACCGACTCCCGCATCAAGTCTGGAGTCACCGAAAACGGCGAGCAAGGGGCAAGTGCGACTTGAAGCATGGAGAAGGGCTGCGAGTTGTGATAGCGCTCGATCACTCGTTGGCAGTCGGTAAGGATCTCCTCTTCGGTCTGCACAACGCTATCCGGTGGAAGGCCGCCATCCTTCTTCGAGAGCGACATCGAGCCGCGGCAAGGATGGAAGCGGATTCCAGTTGACTGCGCCCCTTCCACCACTGCGTCAAAAATCGTACCTCTCCCGTGGGGGAAGAGATAGAAGTGGTCAGAGGTGGTAGTTGCTCCAGAGAGAAGAAGCTCGCAGCAACCGATCGCTGCGCTTGTGCGCACTGCCTCCTCATCGATTCTTGCCCACCGTTTGTACAGGAAGACGAGCCAATCGAAGAGCTTACGATCGGCCGCACCAGGTACATTGCGAAAGAGCGTCTGATACAGGTGATGGTGCGTGTTGACAAAGCCGGGGAGGAGGACCTTGCCCGCCCCATGGATCACCTCATCAGCGACAATCCCAGGGGGATCTTTCCCTACCTCAATGATCCGATTCCCCTCGACAAGGACGTACCCACCGTGGATCTCGTGCCACTTAGCGTCCATCGTGGCAATAATGTCAAAGCCTTCAAAGAGCGTTCTTTTCATCTTGAATTACAACGTGAGATCTACCTGATCTGCCGTCTCGAGAAACGCTACCAGCAAGTCGATCGCCGCTTTGAGGTCAGCGGTATGCGCCATCTCTACCACTGAGTGAACATAGCGAGTGGGAAGTGATAGCGTGATCACCGCTGCTCCCTCCTGGGCCATCTGCAGTGCACCGGCATCAGTTCCTCCCCGAGGGAGAACCTCCATCTGGTAGGGGATTCCCCTATCTTCGGCAAGGTTGCGCATCGCCTTAACCAATCCTGGGTGCGAGATTGAGGCAGAATCAGTCAGCTTGATCGCCACGCCGCTGCCAAGCTTTGTTACCTGTTGCGCGTCGGGGACACCTGGCATATCGGCGGCGATCGTCACGTCGAGGGCGATCCCTATCTGTGGTTTGACTGTAAATCCAGCTACTCGCGCCCCGCGTAGCCCCACTTCCTCCTGTGTCGTGCCAACAAAATAGAGATCGCAGGCTATCTTACCCGCCCGCTTGATCGCTTCGATTCCGATGTACACCCCAATGCGGTCGTCGAGTGCTTTTCCCGAAACGACGTTCTCGTAGGCGAGAAAGTCCTGGAGAAGAGTAACCGGATCACCAATCGTCACGCGCTCTTTCACGGTCTTTTCGGGGAGTCCAAGGTCAACGAATAGGTCCTTCAACTCAAGTGGCTTCTTGCGCTCCTCCTCCGTTAAGATGTGGATCGGCTTGCTTCCAATGCAGCCAACCAAGTCCTTCTTCTCCGTGTGCACGACCACCCTCTGCGATATCAGCGTCTTAGGGTCAAAACCTCCGAGCGGCTGGATGCGAAGAAAACCGGTCTTATCCTCGATGAAGCTTACGATAAACCCGATCTCATCCATGTGGGCAGCGATCGCCACCACCGGTCCCTCTCCTTTCCGACGGGCGATCAAGTTTCCTAGATGGTCGGTCCGGAACGTGTCCATATAGTCACTTAGTGCCTCCGTGATGATCGCACGGATCTCTGCTTCATGCCCGGGGACACCAGCAGCCTCACTCAATCGCTTCAACAGTTCCATAAAACCCCCCTTAGTTGTCAGTAACTGTCAATTGTATCGATACCGGCCATAGGATCAATTGTTTGCGGTACTAGTAAACCACGGTATAAAATTGATCTATGATACCATTACGGGATTATCAACGAAGCAGAACATTCCCAGTGGTAACCGTCGCCCTGATCATTCTGAACCTGCTGGTCTTCCTCTATCAAGGCTTCTTGGGCACGCAAGGAACCGTGCTAAACGACGGGATTCCCTGGCAAGAGCGTCAGCTTATCCCACCTGCATTCGATCCTGTAAGCTATAATACCCATCGTCTGGCAGGGGGCTTTTCCAGACTCTATCCGGTCTCCCGTGATGACTACTTCGTCACACAGTACGCGCTCGTCCCCGCCGAATTCTTAAACAGGATCGACCTACCGCCGACGATCCCGATCCCAATCTGGCTCACCTTGTTCACTTCGATGTTCCTTCACGGTGGGTTGATGCACCTTCTTGGCAACATGCTCTACCTCTGGATCTTCGGGGACAATGTGGAGGATTCCATGGGCCACGGGAAGTTCCTCTTATTTTATCTGGTATGCGGGGCCATAGCCGCCTTCGCTCAAATGGCGATCAACCCAAACAGTGGGGTTCCACAGATCGGTGCCTCTGGTGCGATCGCTGGGGTTCTCGCCGCCTACTTCATGCTCTTCCCTAACTCTCGTGTCCTCACGCTGATCCCTATCTTCTTCTTCATCCGGCTCGTCGCCATACCTGCGGTCTTCCTCCTCGGATTCTGGTTCATCCTTCAAGTCATAAGTGGTGCTGGCTCGCTCGGAGCGGCCAGCGGAGTCGCCTTTTTTGCCCACATCGGCGGCTTCATCGCCGGAGGAATCCTGGTCTTCCTGTTCAAGCGCCGCGGCGTCCCCGTCATCCTATGGCAAATGTTGCGAAAGGGACGCTCGTAGTTCACTTTCTCACCCGTACTTATTTTTTTGTGGAGCACGGATCCCATCTCATCGATAGTGTTGATGTAATCGACCCTTTCGTGCCGTTTAAGTCCACTGAGGTGACTCCATCCGGCATCGACCACTTCGGCTTTGGAATCGTGGTGAGCTGGTAGGATTTAGCAATCAGC
>JAGLXM010000151.1 GCA_023132915.1 Candidatus Bipolaricaulota bacterium | reverse complement strand
CCTTGCAAGGACTGAGTGTCTCCGCAAACGCCAGTCCTTTTAGGATCGCAGGGGCTATCATGTCTCCCGCTGTTGTTGAGGGTGGTTATCATGTACACGGTGTTCCCAGGTGGTACGGTCGAGTTCACCCTAATAGATCTTGGGATCGGAAACGCACACATAGCTCACGCGGATAGTCTCTCCAGTTTGATTGCGAATGAACCCTATTGCACTTTGCGCTTCACCCTCATCTTGGGCGACATCCCCCCATCAAAGCCAACACTTCGTTACTCTCCTTGAGGTGCGCAGAACGAAATCTCTTCCTTCGCCTGTTGTCCCAAACGCGATCTCCGACATGCCCCCTAGGGTTCTATACCTCCACCGTCTCCTTCCACGCGGGGATATGCGCGTCCATAGTGAGCTTTTCCTCGATCGCCTGCTTGAAGCCTTGAAGTGACTCCTCTTCGCCATGCACCAGGAAGACATGGCCAGGGCTCGTCTTCTTAAGCCAGTTTAGGAGGATCGGTTGATCGGCGTGAGCGGAGAAACCGTTTACAGTCCAGGTCTGCGCCCGCACAGCTGTATCCTCCCCGAAGATGCTCACGCGGTCCGCCCCTTCGATGATCGTCCGTCCCAGAGTACCCCTTGCCTGATACCCAACGAAGATCACCCCGGCCTCCTCCCGCCACAGGTTGTGGCGGAGGTGATGGATAATGCGACCACCAGTACACATCCCACTTCCGGCGATGATAATGTTCCCCTCAGGAATAACATTAATCGACTTGGACTCATCGGTGGTCTGGGTGAAGTGAAGCGGCGGAAAGTTGAATGGATTAGGGGATTGGGAAAAGACGTCCTTTCCCTCCGCATCGAAGTACCCGGGATGGCGGGCGAAGATACGCGTGGTGGCGATGGCAAGAGGACTATCAAGAAAGATCTTGCACTTGGGGAGCTCTTTCATCTGCCACATGAGAAAGAGTTCGTAGAGCACTTCCTGTGTCCGCTCGAGGGCAAAGGAGGGAATGAGGAGGTTCCCACCACGGCCGATCACCGTCTCGATCGCCTCCTTCAATTCGAGAACAGAGTCGTCGAGCGACCGGTGTCGTCGATCCCCGTAGGTCGACTCGATAAGGACAATGTCGGCGTGGGGGGGATCACTCGGATCACGGACGATCGGCCGATGTCGGTTTCCCAGATCGCCGCTAAAAAGGAGTGTCTTTCCTTCCGCACGTAACTCGATCGTCGCTGAACCGAGGATGTGTCCTGCATCGTGAAAGACCGCCTCCACATCGTTTTTCAGTGCAACCGGCTGCTCATAGGGAACACGACGACGAAATGCGTCAACGCTGTCGAGGACATCGCCTACATCGTAAAGCGGCGAGGGGGCTCTTTCTCCACGGCGGCGGGCCTTGCGTGCCCGGTATGCTGCCTCCTCCACCTGGATGTGAGCCGAGTCTGTAAGGATTACCTTAGCGATCTGTGCGGTCGGTGGGGTCGCCACTGCCTCACCACTAAATCCCTCCTTCACCAGGCGCGGAATGAGCCCCACGTGGTCGAGGTGAGCGTGAGAGAGGAGGACAACGTCGATCTCCTCTGGCTTGAAGGGAAACGATTCGCGGTTGCGGCTCTCCACTTCGCGGCGCCCTTGAAACAGGCCACAGTCAAGCAGGATCTTTAGGCCATCCGTCTCCACTAGGTGACACGAGCCGGTCACCATCTCCGCCGCACCACAGAAAGTAATCCGCATTACACTCCCCCTTCTATCGCCGTTATTCAAATCCTACTTGCCTCGTTATCACTAGCGTATCCCACTTATGCGTGAACCGCAACCAACCTATAAGGATCCGCACTTAAGCATTTGCCAACCGGGCCGATCAGTGCTATTATAGAGTGTATTCCGGGACGTGGCGCAGCCTGGTAGCGTGCTTGCATGGGGCGCAAGAGGTCCCCGGTTCAAATCCGGGCGTCCCGACCAATACTGCTAAAGGGAAACGTTACCCACAAGGTGCATGGTGTCAATCTCTACGTCCGATGTCTTTAGCGCAGTCATCCATCCTTGCTTCGATCAGTCAGACGCATCGCGATCTCTTCGATCAAGCGGATGAATTTAGTCTTTGCCTCGGTGTAACCCTCGCGATCCGTCCCGTACCGTGAAGCCAGGCGGCGCTTCAGTGTCTCGTACTCGCGGACTGCCTCGGGATGGGCACACAAGTAATCACGAAAAGCCAGGCGCCGCTGCCAAAACTTGCTTACAAACTCGACCATGTGGAGATGAAAGTGTTGTGTTTGTG
>JAGLXM010000150.1 GCA_023132915.1 Candidatus Bipolaricaulota bacterium | reverse complement strand
CTGGAGAGCCTTACCCCCGGTCAGCAGGTGGTGAAGATCGTTCGTGATGAACTCACCGTACTGATGGGTAAGGAGCGGGCTTCGCTCTCTCTTCACCGCCGACCCGCGGTGATCATGCTCGTGGGGTTGCAGGGGTCAGGGAAGACAACGACTGCAGCGAAGCTCGCCCTTAAGCTGAAAAAAGAAGGACGAAAGCCGGTCCTGGTGGCGAGTGATGTCCACCGTCCAGCAGCGTTCGAACAATTGAAGGCGCTAGGAGATGATCTTAAGATTCCGGTCACCCCCAATCAGAACCGCCCTCCCGCTCAGATTGTCGCCTCCGCGGTCGAGTGGAGCAAAGAGAATCTGCGCGATACTGTAATCATCGACACCGCTGGCCGACTGCAGATCGACAAGGCGATGATGCATGAGCTTCAAGAGATCAAGGACGCGGTTAACCCCGACGAGACCCTCCTCGTCGCCGACGCCATGACTGGCCAGGAGGCAGTGAACATCGCCTCCGCCTTTGATGAGAGGATCACCCTTACCGGAGTGATTTTGACTAAGCTTGATGGTGACGCCCGCGGTGGGGCTGCCCTCTCCATTTGGCACGTCACCGGCCGGCCGATCAAGTTCGTTGGAGTGGGGGAGAAGATCACCGAACTTGAACCCTTTCATCCCGGGCGGATGGCGGAGCGGATTCTAGGGATGGGGGATGTCCTATCGCTGATCGAGCAGGCTGAGGAGCGGCTTGATCAAAAGAAGGCGGAGGACCTCGCTTCCCGTATTCGAAAGAACCGATTTACTCTGCAAGATTTTCTGGAGCAGCTTGAGGAGATGCGAAAATTAGGGCCGCTTTCGCAAATTCTGGAGCGTCTCCCCGGCGGTGGGAAGCTCGGGGAGAACGCTGCGGTAGATGAGGGAGCGATCGACCATGCTCTAGCGATCCTCCGCTCGATGAGCCTGGAAGAACGGTTCAACCCTTCTATAATTGGGGGTGGTCGGAAGAAGCGAATCGCCCGTGGTAGTGGGGTCAAGGTGCGGGATGTTAACCGCGTCTTGTCTCGTTTCGAGGAGGCGAAGAGGGCGCTTAAGCTGGTGGACGGAAGGCGTGGAAAGGGACGCTTCCCGATGGATCTTCTCGGAATGTGAGAAAAAGCTATATAGCTGTCAGCTTTCAGCAGTCAGCTTGTAGCTAAGAGCGAAAATAGCGTGGTCCTCAGGTTTTAGCTGATTGCTAAAGTCGCGCTTAGCTTTCAGCTAAGAGCAAAATGGGGTAAGCTTTACGTGAGTGAGAGTCGCTGAGAACGCGGAGGTTGAGGGATTGAGCCATTGAGTGATTTAACGAGCGTTGAATTGAGTGATTTAGTGAGTGAGAGATTGAATCATTTACAACCTAGAATTCCCAACCATCCAATCTCTCAATCTCCCGATCATTCAATCGCTCAATTTCTCTGTGATCTCCACAGTGAAAAGGTATGTTGAGAATTGCTCTAGAGTTCAACGGTAGAATAGCTTTTAGCTGATCGCTGAGAGCTGAATGCTCATATAAAACGAGGTGAGACAATGGCAGCAAAGATACGGTTAAAGAGAGTGGGAAGGAAAGGGCAACCTTCGTATCGGGTAGTGGTTCTCGATGGGCGCAAGCCGCGCGACGCTAAAGTAGTGGCCGAGCTCGGGTATTACGATCCGAAGACCAACCCGGCAACCTTTGCGATCGACAACGAGGCTGCCCTTAAGTGGTTACTTAACGGGGCGAAGGCGACGCCGGCCGCTCGCGACATCCTCTCTAAGGCTGGCGTGATGGCCGCTCTTAACGAGGCGCGGTTAAAGAAAGCTTAAAGGAGATTAAGTGCTCTACCGTCTCTGCTTCTTTCTCATCCGTTCGCTGGTTGATGCTCCCGACGCGGTGCGAATCGACCGAATCGAGACCGAGCGGGTGGACATCTTCTTCCTCCACGTGGGTAAAGAGGACCGGGGGAGGATCCTGGGAAAGAAGGGGAGAACGGTGGGAGCGCTGCGAATGTTCTTGGAGGGGGTTGCCGCCCGCCTCGATCGAGAGGTTGTTGTCGAGCTCATCGATTAGGACACGATGCGATTTGATATCCTGACAATCTTCCCGGAGTCTCTCTCCGGATTCTTCTTAATAGGTATCCTTGGGCAGGCCCAAGCGAAGGGCTTGATCGAGGTGCATCTTCACGATCTGCGCGAATTCACCGACGATCCACATCGAATCGTTGATGACCGTCCCTACGGTGGTGGTCCGGGGATGGTGATGAAGGTGGAGCCGTTCGTGCGCGGAATTGAGGCAATACGCCTTAAGATGAAGATCGAATCCGGCGAGAACGTGCGGGTGATCCTCCTCTCCTCGCAAGGGCGGCTCTTTCGACAGGACGATGCAATCCGCTTCTCAAAGCTTGACGGGCTGATCCTTTTGTGCGGTCGTTACCAAGGGGTGGACGAGCGGGTCCTCGCGTTCGTCGATGAGGAAATCTCGATCGGCGACTACGTGCTCTCCGGTGGGGAAGCAGTCGCCGCGGTGATCGTCGAGGCGACCTCGCGCATGATCCCTGGGATCGTGGGGCGGTTCGAGTCGGTTAAAGAGGATTCTTTCTACGCCAAGGAGTGCCTTGGCCCACCGCAGTACACACGCCCCCCGCTCTTTCGCGGTCACTTCGTCCCTCAAGTTCTCCTATCCGGAGATCACTTAAAGATCGAGGCCTTCCGTGAGAGAAAGGCCTGGGAGAAAACAACGCGTAACCGTCCCGATCTTCTCGGGGTCGATCTTGACAGGGAAAACGCTGATGGGTAACCTATACATCGGCCTTTTGCACTTTCCGATGATAAACCGCTGTGGTGAGATCGTGGCCACGGCGACGACGTCGGTGGATGTGCATGATATTGCCCGCAGCGCCTGTACATACGGGGTAGCACGTTATTTTGTGGTGACGCCACTTACAACGCAACAGAAGATAGTCTGGCGAATACGCGGGTTCTGGACCGAAGGGGAGCAGGTGGTGGAGAAGAGTCGTCGAGGTGAGGCGCTCGAGCTTGTCTTTGTCGCCGGTGATCTTAAGGAGACAACAGATTGGATCCGCGAGGCAGAGGGGGTCTCACCACTACTAGTCGCTACCTCGGCGCGGCGGCAGGGGAAGCAGTGTATTACTTGTGCCAAGTTGAAAGAGAGATTGCGCAATGAGAAAAGACCGGTATACATCCTGTTTGGAACAGGGTGGGGGATGGCCGACGAGTTGATCGATGTCTGCGACGTTATCCTGCCACCGATCATGGTGGAAAGTGACTTCAATCACCTATCGGTGCGGGCGGCAGTGGCGATTGTCCTCGACCGCGTGGTAGGAGAGCGTTAGGAGGAGATAATGGACGACATCTTAAAAGCTGTGGAAAAAGAATACCTAAAGGAGAGGGAGGAGTTCTCTCCTGGGGACATCGTCAGGGTGCACGAGCGGGTCTCCGAGGGGTCAAAGGAGCGGATCCAGATCTTCGAGGGGATCGTCCTTAAGCGGAGCGGGGCCGGTACGCGGGAGATGGTGACGGTGCGCAAGGTCTCCTCCGGGATCGGGGTGGAGAAGACCTATCCCGTCCACTCCCCCAAGATCGAGGCCATTGAGCTCGTGAGGTCCCACCGTACCCGTCAGGCGAAACCCTACTTCCTCCGTCGCCTGCGGCGCATCCGCTAGATGAAAAGAAAAAAGAAGGAGAAGAGGCCAGCGTGGATCCTGCGCCTGGTTCGCCGTTTCGGCTATAACCCCGGGCGAGTATCAAGCGAGATCCTGGAGTGGGTTGAGGTCTTTGTTGTCGCGGGTGTCCTTGGTTTTCTTGTGATCAGCTTTGTCACCGTGCGCATGCACGTACCCACTGATTCGATGTACCCAACGATCAATGGCGACCGTAGCGTCTTCAAGGCTGACAGTTTCTTTGTCGATAAGATCTCCTACCATTTTCGGGCTCCCAAGCCAGGGGACATCGTTGTCTTCTGGCACACCGAAGCGGTTCTTATAAAGGAAGTGAAAGACGGCTCACGGGCCGCCCGCGCCGGTCTTAACGTTAAAGATCGGATCATCTATATAAACCAGCAAGCGGTCGCCGCCGGGGCAGATGAGATTATCGCTTCCCTCCCTGAGGGGACACACATCTATCTCCTCTTGCAGGAAGGCCGCCAACTGGACTTAGGGTCAAAAGAAGCCGGGATCGATTCACTGGCCGATTTAGGGATTTTGGGGCGGGAAAAGAGAGTACGGTATGTGAAGCGGCTGATCGCCGTAGGGGGGCAAACCGTGTATATCAAGGGTGGTGACATCTATTTAAACGAAGAGAAACTTAAAGGGGAGCGCTTTGACCGTTACTACACATCGAGCGACCCCCGTATGCACTACGGGGTAACTTTAACTCTCGTCCCGGAAGGCAAGTGGTTTGTCCTCGGGGATAATTCTGATGACTCCTGGGATTCCCGTTTCTGGGGATTTGTCGATGAGGACGACTTTATCGGCGAGCCGTACCTGCGTGTGTGGCCGCTTCCCCGCTTTGGTCCGATGAACGGCTACTTCAGCCTTCATGGCAAAAACTAGGAGCAAGAACCCCTCCTCACCCGTTTTACGCGTGCGTGAGCTCTACGCCTTCGACGAACAGATCCGCCTGGGGGGTGGAGTAAGTCCTGAGTCGGCTACTCCACCCCCCGAGTCTGTAGCGTCGGGCCTTGTGCCCGACGTTGAGGGCCTTGTCCCCAACGGTAACGGTATAGGAGTCTGTAGCGTCGGGCTTCATGCCCGACGTTCACGAACGTCGCAGGAAAGGTGCGACGCTACAAAAACCATGGAGATTGCCGGCTTCGATGAGGCGGGGCGTGGGGCCCTTGCCGGACCGGTTGTCGTTGGCTGTGTGCACATTCCTGTAGCGTCGGGCTTTATGCCCGACGTTAGGGGGCTTGTCTCAGATGGAGGAAACTGTAGCGTCGGGCCTTGTGCCCGACGTGGGACATCGATCCTTGATTTCCTCGCTGGGATCGACGATTCCAAGCGAGTTTCGGTAAAGAAACGGGAGGCGCTCTTTCCCCGGATCACTTCCGTCTCTGACTGGGGGATCGGCTACGCTGCACCGTCCGAGATCGATCGGGTCGGGATCGTCCCCGCTCTAACCCTTGCCGCTTGTCGCGCCTATCGCGCCATGAGACACCCGGTCGACCTCCTCCTGCTCGACCGCGGCCTCTCACTCCGTGAACGTCGCACACAAGGGGCGACGCTACGGCCGTCTGTAGCGTCGGGCTTTACGCCCGACGTTGAGGATTGTAGCGTCGGGCTTCATGCCCGACGTTCACGAACTACGGCGGAACTCGCCTTCACCAAAGGTGATTCCCGCTCCCTTCACATCGCGGCCGCTTCCATCCTCGCCAAGGTCCATCGTGACCGGATGATGGTAAAGCTTAACGCTCAATACCCCGGATACGGACTCGATCGCAACAAGGGATATGGGACGCCTGTCCATCTTGCGGCGCTCAAGCGCCTTGGTCCATCATCGATCCACCGCCGAAGCTTTAGGGTACATTAGCCCTCAGCTGTCAGCAATCAGCTTTCAGCCATCAGCTTACAGCAGCAAGAAGCCATTAGCGCTCAGCCGTCAGCTCTCAGCTTACGGCAAGAAGCAACCTACATTTCAGTTGTCGGTCTTTGCAGTTTGGCTTTTAGCTGACTGCTGATTGCTGAAAGCTAGTTCCCTGATTACTGAAGGCTAATTCCCTGATCGCTGATAGCTGACCGCTGATGGCTGACCGCTGCCGGCTCCTTATTGACTCAGAGCGAAACAAGCTCTATACTGCTTTATCGATTCTGTGAAAAAGAGGGGGTTTTCAAGGTGAAAAAGAGTCTACTTGTCATCCTGTTGATCGCGACCCTATCCCTGCTTCTGGGTGGCATCGCCTTTGGGGATGGGGGGGCAGGGAATGGAACTGCGCAGCCACCACAGGCCGGAGGACTGTTTTCCGATGTTCCACGGGACCACTGGGCCTACGATGATCTTTCATACCTTGTCGAGCGTGGGATCATCACCGGGCTTCCCGGGGGAAGCTACCAAGGCTCTGAGCCGCTCGACCGCTACTCCGCTGCCGCGCTGATCGCACGGGCGATCCGCTATCTTCAAAACAACCCGGAGTCAGTCACCCCGCAGGATCTAGATATCCTAAAGGACCTGATATTCAAGGTCTCGGATAACCTCTCAAGCCTGCAGGCGCAGATGGACTCACTCGGGGGAAGCTCCCAATTGGAGGCGCGGGTAAGCCAGAACGAGCAACAGATCACCCAACTTGCGGAGCAAGGCCCATCTGGAGGACTGCTAAATCGCATAAACGCCAACTTCATCATCTCTTTGACGGCCCTTCTTATAGGGATTATTGCTGTGGCACTGGCAACACTCGGCCTTTAAAGGTGATATCGATCACTTGACATCGACCTTTTTGTGCGTTATAGTAGGGACAAGATCTAGTGGAGAGGCGTAACTCATAAGAACAAGGAGGTGATCGGGCGAGTTTCAAAAAACTTGGTGAGAGAGCGTGCTTCTTGGCAAAAGTAAAGAAGTGTACGTACGTACATGTAAGGAGGTAACGATAAAATGAAGAAAGCTCTCGTAATGACGTTTGTGTTGGTTTTGGGGCTCGGGCTCGCTGTGTCTGCTGCAGATGGGTTTGCGGGCAAATGGGACGCAAAGGTCTCGATCTGGCCGGCTGCGTCCGAGTTCATTGACTTCGTGAGGAGCCTAAAGAGTGGGATCAACGTCGATTTCACGATTGGCGGATTCACGTTTGGGATGGAGTCCGCCTTTGGGTTGGCCGGTATGACTAAAATGGACTTTGACATCGATGGGGTACTCGGCGCATTCACGGTAAGCGTCGACATCGATTTTAGCCCGATGGTGCTTACGTCCTATGCCGTACACCCTGTGACACTAGAGTATTTCGCTGACCCCAAGTATGCGTGTAATCAGAGTCCTTCGTGGCTCGTCAAGAACGAGATCGATAATTCCGTGTACACCGCGGCGTTCGATGACCTAACAGCGGAGGTCTCGGTCAGTATCGCCGGAGTCAACTTCGATGCCCTTGGCTACCTCAAAGGGAACGCTGGAACGACCTCAGTGGACTACTATAGGTGGTACTTCGCAGCGAAGCCAGGCGCCCTCGACAACCTGGGTGTCCAGTCCGGCAGCCAGACGGTTGCGGTTGCGGACTGCTACGGCAGCGGGTTTAGGCTCAGCATGAGCGGGTCGTTCGGTGGGGCTACCCTCACTGGCCGCGCCTACTTCAACATCGCCGATGACAATGGCAGCCTGTACGACTACTACAGTGGTTACAGCCTCTATCCATGTTGTGCGACCTTCGCCGACATGTTCGTTGAGTCCGGCGACTGGGCCATTGTCTGCTGCGACTGCATCGCCCGGTTCACGGAGCTTGACATCATCGTCGAGGATGTCGCGTTCGGCTGTGCCTCATTCAGCGGAATGGTCACCTTTGACTGCTGCGGCTTCGGCGACGTCGTGTTCCTGGTTGAGGACATCGGTCTTGGCTGCTGCTGGGATCTTGGCTTTGACCTTCTGATCACGTTTGATGAAACGACAAAGTCACTCGACATATGTCCGGATATTACGTTCGCAAACACCTGCTTCACGATCGAAGCATGCGTTGTGACCAACGACGGCAGTGCTGCCGACGAAACCGGATTCGAGATCACGGGAATCGAGATCTACGGCTTGACGTTTGAGTGGGCCTTAAACGGGGTCACATTTAAGTCGGTGACAAGCTTCAATCTTGGAAAGAAGCCGATCCTCGGCAGTGCTGCGTATGGCGGGAGGATCTCCAGCCCGGACAAGATCTACGTCTGGCAGCCGGATACGACCCTTACCACGGCCACTTTCACCTACGACCATGATGCCGGTACCTGCGTGGCAGCAGCAGGGATCGACTACGCCGTTGAGCCTGATGGTTCGGGCTTCTACGAGCTCGCGTCCTTCTCCTGTGAGAGGGCGTATCCTTGGGAGTCGTTTGTCATCGACATCGATGGCGATTCCTGCTGCGGCGGTCTGTTTGACATCACCGCTGCCTTCTACTTCGGCGACGTTAAGGAGCTCACCGATCTGGACGGCTGGTACCTCTACGGTCTGCGCGACGAGAACGGCGCACCGGCTACTTACGGCAAGTTCCTCTTCTACGGCGATGATGCCTGGTCGGCAACGCTCGCGCCAACTATCACTGCTTGGTCAGACGCGGGCTGCGACTGCTGTCCGTGTGAAGACTGCTCGTTCGGGCTCGATAGCGTCATCTGGGACGCGGTGTACACCCTCAAGACCGTCAACAACCGGTTGTTTGACTGGTTGAGGACCGATCTTGACGTCAAGCTCGGCGTTGGATCGGGCTTTGTCCTGACCTTCGGCGCAGACGTCAGTCTGTGGGGTTGGGATGACCTGACGATCGGGTTTGAGTTCACCTTCTAGTCAGGTACGACTAAACGCACATTCACGGGCCCTGGTTCGCCAGGGCCCTTCTTTTGTTTAGCGATCAGCTCTCAGCGTCCAGCTATCAGCTTGAAACAGCCAAAGCTTGCCTTCTGGGCTGATCGATGGGAAGGAGGCGATAATGCAGTACCCTAGGATCGTTTGTATTGGAATGATTACACTGTTTCTTGTTGGAGGAGCGAGTTGGGCGGGGACGAATTTACCCATGGTGACCCTTATTGGCCACACCGGCAAAGTATCCGCGGTGGCGTTCAGCCCCGATGGAACGCTCTTTGCCTCGGGATCCCACGATTGCTCGGTTCGGTTATGGGACGTTGCCTCTAAGAGGTGTCTAGCCGTCTTGACTGGCCACACAGAGCGCGTGAATTCGGTGGCTTTCAGCCCCGATGGGACGCTCCTTGCCTCGGGTTCGGACGATCGCACGGTCAGGCTGTGGGACGTGGCGAGCCGTGCGTGTATGGCCACGTTGAGCGGCCGTATGGGCGGTGTTAAGTCACTCGCGTTTAGCCCTGATGGAAGTCTTCTTGCCGCTTCGGCGGATAACAAGATGATCACGCTGTGGTCGGTTGCTTCGTATCAAAACACGGCAACTTTCAAGGAGACGATGAACTGGGTCGGTGCTGTTGCGTTCAGCCCCGATGGAACACTTCTCACCACGGGAACGATGGGGAGAGTTACCCTGTGGGACGCTTTGAGCCATGAGGTACTGACCGTCTTAACCGGGCATACCAGCACGATCAAATCGGTTGTGTTCAGCCCGGATGGTACGCTCCTCTCCTCGGGATCTGCGGACAAGCGAATCAAACTGACGAATGTTGCCACACACCGGGTGACCGACCTGCCCACGGAGCGCTCCGGGTATGTCAACTCCCTGGCGTTCAGCCCCGACGGAAAGCTCCTCGCCTCTGGCGAGTGGCCGATCGCTCCAAAGTGGCGTGATCGACAGATAAGGCTGTGGGATGTGGCTACTAAGCAGTGCGTTGCTACGCTAACCGGACATGTACCTGCATCCTATGTGCTCTGCGTTGCATTCAGCCCGGATGGTAAGCTTCTTGCATCGGGTGGAAGCGACAACACGATTCGTCTGTGGGATCTGACCTCTCTTACCACGCCATAGGGAGGAAGCGGAACTGCCTTTTTTGGCTCCTCACGGTCAAGTTAAGGTAGCTTGGGGGGTGTAGTAAGTCCCTCTTCACCTACTACACTCCCCGAGAGAGAAAGGCTGAAAAGATGGCCTCTCGTAGAGCCGCAGAGAATGAGGCAGAACAAAAACTCCTCTAAAAAGACCAGGAACGCAGGAGAAAACACAAACGAGAGGGATGAGAGGCAGTAATCCTTGGCGTCTTGGCGTCTTTGCGAGAGGAAGAAGATTTAGCTTTTTCGCTGATGGCTCTTTGGTTCTTATCACGAATGAGCATACCTACCTGCAGCAGGTAGGTCGGAAGGAGGACCTTTTACCACCCCTTACCTTGCCTGGAGCGTGAGGAGCCACAAAGAAGCCTGAAACGGTTAGTCGGTGGGTTCATACACCCCGATCGCCAGCCAAACAGACCCAGTTGCGCCACCGTTGTCCTTAACAGTCAGCTTGGCAAAGTAACTTCCTGGAATCTCATAGGTATGCTCGATCGGCTCCGTGATGTCAGTCCCTTCGAGCAAGTCAGCTCCATCGCCAAAATCGAATGTAAACGAGACGACCTCGCCGTCGGGATCAAAGCTTGCCGAGATATCGAATGTGATGGTAAGAGGAGCCGTGCCATACGGGATTCCCTCCGCAATGTCGATCACCGGTTCCGGCCAACGGTTGAACGGATTCGGAAGGCAAGAGCCCATTAACAGTCCCATAAAGAGAAGCATTGCGATTGTGAGAAACCGTTGGGCTGTGCGTTTCTGATGCCTGAGCATCGGTCTCTCCTTTTGGGGACTCATACCACGGCTAAATTCATCCGCCACAGCCGCACCCCCCACTCGATGGTGGTGCTGTCTCCGGCTCCTCAACGAGCTGCACGACGCGGATTGTGACACTGGTGGTAGCGCTCTTTCTGCCGCGGTTGTCGATGGCGGTCAGTGAGATCGTGTAGCTTCCTCGTTTGTTGAATCTGTGGTTGACGGTCCACTTGGTTGAAATCTCAGTCTTCCCATCGCCGAAGTCCCATTGATAAAGCACGATCTCGCCGTCTGGATCTGAAGAACCAATTGCCATGAATCGCAGGTTCTCATGCACCTCGATCGGTGGGGCTGGCGGTCTAATCTTGATAACCGGTGGAAGGTTCGGCGGTAGCTCTATCACCTCACTAAAGTTGAGGTAGCTTTCCTCGTACCACAGGTTCCCGGCTGCATCGGTGGTGCTTGGGACATGACCGAGGGTCTGCTGGCTGTGGCCTGCTACCGGGGAGGCCTCTACCGGAACCCACGCGGTTCTTGCCCCGAGAGGGGTTCCGACCAAGACCCACACGTGCACTCCGTCCGGCCAGCCAGTACCGCTGACGAGCTTTGTCTCATACCCCATTTCGGAGAGGGTTCCTCCGGTATAGGCGGCAAAGTCGCGGCTGTTCCACTGATCCGATGCGAAATAGCGCCTTGAGCCCAAGTTGTAGCTATTAAGCGTTGTTTCAAGGGCCGTGATCGCCTGTCTGAGTGTCGCAACCCCGAAAGCGGAGTACGCGGTTTCGTTCGGCTGAAGGACCTGGGGAAGCTCATCTGAGAGGACGGGCAGAGTGAGAAGAAACAGGGAAAGGACAAACAGGAAAGCGCGCTTTGTCATGCGAGCCACCTCCGATAGATTCTATTTAGTATACTGGCTCAGTGGGGGAAGGCAAGGGGAGATCTAGCTATCAGCAAGTCAGCCTTCAGCTATCAGCGGTCAGGGAACTAGCCGTCAGTAATCAGGGAACTAGCAGTCAGCTTTCAGCTATCAGCTTACAGCTAAGAAGCAACCTACATTTGTCGGCCTTTGCAGTTTGGCTTTTAGCTGACGGCTGACCGCTGATGGCTGAGCGCTAATGGCTGAGCGCTAATGGCTTCTTGCCGTAAGCTGAGAGCTAACGGCTGAGCGCTAATGGCTTCTTGCTGTTGTAAGCTGATCGCTGGAAGCTAATACCTGAAACCCCAGCTACTTCAATGCCACAACTGGGACTCGAAGCTCTCTTTCCCTGCGCCCTTCTTTGACGATCTGTTCCATCTGCCGAACGATCTTGGCGGCATAGTAGCGCTCTGCACACTCATTGCACACTTTCGCCGGGACGTTCTCAATGATCACAAGCTGTTCGCCCCAGCGGAAGTCCACGGTTACTCGCTTCTCCTCCAAGATCCCGTGAGTGCAGAAATAGCAGGTTTCACCCGCTTTGGGCTGCTCGTTTCTTTCTTTCCTTCTCAGTGGGCCCATGGTTTCACCCCCTGGTAAATGGATCTTCCCACTTCGGTGGCTGTGGCAGATAGACGGTGACGGTCAACAAGTTTTCTCGATTAAAATTCCCGCATAGGATGTGAATCCATCTGTCGCTCTCATCCTGACCGACCAGTAAGCAGCTGGGGCCTCGCGGATCGTTGGGATAGGGCTCCAACTCCTCTCCTACGAGAATGGCCTGCCTGATGTCATCAACGCTAATCTGCTCAGCAGCGGCTTCCTGCTGCGCATGTCCAGATAGTTCGAATTTGGCTCTTTGTCGTTTCGAGTGGGTAGCGTCTTCTCATTTTGATTGTTTGGCCTACCACACCAGGCAGGCAGTAGGGTTCGCACTCCGGATTGTTTCACCACGAAGGACACGAAGAGCACAAAGGGGTCAGAGGACGAAGCGCTTGATCCCGCTCTTAAGCCTGGGGGGTGTAGTAGCCGGTCCTGTTTACTACACCCCCCGAGGTGACATTGAAGTTCATCAGGAGTCCGGTCTTCACCCCCGCCAGCTTCATGTAGGTCAGCAACTGAGCCTCGTGGATGCCCTTGATCTGCTCCACGCTCTTCAACTTGGGGGATGTAGTAGCCGATCCTGTTTACTACACCCCCCGAGATGATGAGCTTGTCTTCTATCAGCAGGTCCACGCGATAGCCGCAGTCCAAGCGTACGCCTTTGTACTCAACTGGTTGCGGATGCTGCAACTTGAACCGAATGCCATTCAGCTTAAGCTCGTACGAAAGGCACTGCTCATAGGTTGACTCCAACAATCCTGGGCCCAGCTCCCGGTGCACCTCAATCGCACAGCCAATCACCCGATTCGACAGCTCATCAAATTCCATTCTTCGTGTCCTTCGTGCTCTTCGTGGTGAATTCTTTTCGGCATCCGTCCCGTCTGAACTCAACTCCAAGTTACCCACTCAAAACGATAAGGAACCCAATTTCTTGACTTAAACCATCTTCCATAAATCTGAAACCCTCAACGTACGGTCTTAAAAGATCCTCAAACTGCTCAATTCTCATGTTGATGTTTTCAGATATTCTTTCACCATCTTGATTACCAAGTCCATCTCGCCCTTCACGTTCCCGCGCATCGGAGACTCCTCAAAGATCCATCCTTCTTTGTTTCGTTTCTGGAAATGGTGCGGGAAGCTTTCGCGCTGTTTGATTTCCGGCACGTTCTTGTGCGGATAGTCATCCCACCCAAAGACTCGCTTGTTCCCTGGATAGGGAAGGGTTTGATCGATCAAGGCATAGGAAACTGCCGGTGGTTGGGTCATAATAGATGTCCACATACAGCTCCTTGCTGATGACCCCGCGCACCTTAGCTCCTATGATCTTCACACCAGCAAAGATACCCGACGTTTCTAGGCTGGTTCGAACCCTCTGGTGCCAAGACGGAGAGACTGGCATCAGAGGGATTCTAGAATCTGCAACAGTTTATCCAACTCGTCCAGAGTTGCCCGCCACTCCAGGAGGTCATTGTAGAGTGTATGATCGTCCGCGGAGACACTTTCCTCCTCGATCCGTTTCTCCAGCTTCTCAACGCTGCCATAGGTCTCCTTCAAGCGGTGGGCGGATCTCTTCAACTCCAGAATCCGATCGGCCACGCTACTGGTGATGCCCTTAGTGATAACCTCATCCTCAGCAGTCGGCAGGACTGCCAATACCTTTTCCAGCAGCTCTTGCGTCCGTGCTGTTAGCACCATTAAAAACACCCCTCCCTATAGCTGATAGTCTACTTAGTCCGAAGTCTGATGTACATAGTGTCGCGGAGCAGCCAGTAATCAGCCGTCAGCAATCAGCTTTCAGCCTTCAGCTCTCAGCTAGTCAGCCATCAGCATTCAGCCAAAGACCGAGCCTCCAAGATGTGCAAACCGATTACTGAAAGCCGATCGCCCTTTCGCCCCCTCGCCCCTTGCTCCTACTTGAACAAATCGGAGTGAGAGCCGGCTCTGATTAGCACAATCTTGTTCTCCGTTGACTCGTAGATCAGCAACCAGTCTGGCTCTATATGGCATTCTCGCGTTCCCTTGTATTGCCCAACCAGAACGTGGTCACTGTACTTCGGGGCTAGCTTCTCTCCTTTAACCAGGGATCCAAGCACTCCCTTCAGTTTGTCTAGGTCCTTACCACGCCGCTTCATCCCCTTGACATCACGCTTGAACTGCAAGGTCCGACTGACGGCCCTCATCAGATCCCCAAATCTTCAAAGAGATCGCCAAGCGAGTTGAAGTTCTCCAGGCCCTGTCCTGTTCTAGCCGCCTCCAACGCCTTCACGGTCACGGCATTGGGTATTCTCACCTCAAAGGGTAGCCCGTGCTGTAGCTCCACCTGTTTGTAGAACAACGTGATGGCCTGCGTGGTAGTCAAGCCCAACTCTCTGAACACTTGCTCTGCGCTGTGCTTGAGCTTGGGATTGATTCTAGCCGAAATTATTGCTGTTTTGGGCATAATGAAACACCTCCTACGGCGGTTTGTAGTGCGGTTGTATGTACATTATACCACAAATCGCTATCCATCACCCTTGGCTTATCTACGGAGTATCCAGCTTTTCTCTCTCCGTGTCGCCCCGCTCCTTATTTCACCTCAATTCGCATCGTCTTGAGATCGAAGATAGCAACTTTATCTAGCAACAATTGCATGCCTAACAGGGCTCGATCGGCATCGGTCAGGGTCAGCTCAACGGAATAACAAACGTCACCAACGAGAATTTGTCCCACGTATAGTTCCTCTTCAACCAAGGTTCCATCGGCTAACTCGAAAGTTTCTATGCCGAGAGCATTGAGCTCGCACAGGGGTTGGAACTTCCTTGGCAAGCAGCACATCCCATTGAAACCGGTGTCCAGAATGGCTTCTAGTGAAATCCGCTCTTCCTTACCGACTAAGATAACGTTCTCCACTATTGGCTCCAGATTCTCGTTGATGAACCCTTGTAAGAACACCTTTCCGAGATAACTCACGGCTTACCAGGACTCTTTAGACAGTGAACTGCCGGATATCCGATCCGGATAAAGTAGAAGAACTTATCAGAATATTTCTCTCGAGCCTTTAATCCAGCCTCCAAAGCTGTACGACCGATGAAAACCTCCCCACTTTCCACTTCAATGGCAATTACTTTACCCCACTCGGTCGCTTCAAGTCTCTTGCGGTATCTGTGGTTGTAAAGGGCCTTAGCCCGCTTGGCAAAGGTTTGCTTATCCAGATCATTCGGGATCTTGGTACTCACCGCCATGGCACACTCCCTCCCCTCCTGCCCTTCTAATCAGCCCAATCAATTCTATGATAACTCAAAGACAAGAGATAGACAACCGCTTGGCGCCAGCACAAAGATAACCCCTCTATTACTGTACTGGATCGGTGGGGGGAAGACGGGGAGGGGGCGATGGGGAGAGAGGGAGAAGGGGAGAAGGGGAGAAAGTAGTAACGGGTGAATGGTAAATGGTGAGTAGTGGGTAGTAAGTGGGGAAAGCTGCGAGCTGACAGTAAGAGCCGATGACTAATTGCTAAATTGCTTTTTTCTGATCACTGACAGCTGAGTGCTGGCCGCTAATGATGAAAAAGGGACAGTCCCCTTTTCGATCGGATTGAGCGATGCCTCGGATTGGAAAGCGGTGGAGGCATATTAAGCCCTTTTCTAAACATCTTCACAATGGCGCCAAGGCGGATAAAGATGGCGGAGATCATCTTTGACAGTCTGTATCCTTTTTGATACAATGGTACGGAGATGCCCACGGTTGCGCGCGAAGGAGAGTTCGAGTTCAGGGTCTACACGCGGGAAGCTGTCTATGAGCCACCACATGTACACGTAACATTCGGAGGTGCGCAAGTCCGCATCAACCTGGACAATGGGGAGTTTATGGAAGAGCCTCCTCCTCATAAACGACGCGCCATCCACGAGGCTTATGTATGCCATGCTGCAGAAATCCGCCGCAAGTGGGATGAGATCCATGAAGCCAAGAAGGAAGGGAAAGGAGGGATCCTAGCATGAGTATCCAGACTGTCAGCTTGAAAAGCGCCATCCGGATGATGGTCGAGGTCCAGATTGACAGGGAGAAGCGCCGGATTCACATCCAGTTTGCCGATGGCCAGGCAGGGTGGGTACCAATCGGCGATATCGAGCAGGCTGGCTCGCCGGTGCGCCTCGACGTAGATCGGGTGGACTTGCCCAACCCTTATGAGATTACCATTGGCACCAAAGAGGGTGGCGCGATCGAAGTTCCTTGGGACTTCGCCAGGAGCTATTGCGATCCCCACTTTCAGGAGAGGGAGCTAGAACAGGCGCACAGGGGGCGGGTCCACTTGGGAGAGCGGATTCGCCGGTTTCGTCGACGGGCAGGGTGGACGCAAGAGGAACTGGCTAAGCGGGCCGGCATGGGACGGGTCACCTTAAGCCGATTGGAAAGCGGGGACCAATCGCCACGCTATAGCACGCTTGTTGCCTTGGCAAAGGCGCTTGGGGTGAGCATCACCGATTTACTAGTTGACACATGAGCCTGCCCGCATTTTACACTTGAAGCCCGGACCTTGGACTATGGACCTTGCACCACGCTACGAAAGCTGAGAGCTGCTTACTGAAAGCTAATTGCTGTTCGTGGAGGGGAGAGTTTTGCTAGCTGAGCCAGATGCTCTCTTACTCGTTACACCAGCTCACCCGGTTTCAGCACTTCCAGCGATTCGGGGGGAGATGGGTGAGTGATGGGTTATGAGTGACGGTTGAATGATAAATGGTGAGTAGTGGGTAGTAAGCGGGGAAAGCTGAGGGCTGACAGTAAGAGCCGACGGCTGATTGCTGATCGCTAAATTGCTTCTTTTCTGGCCACTGACAGCTGAGTGCTGGCCGCTAATGATGAAAAAGTGACAGGCTGCTTTTTCTGGGGCCATGGCCTACACAGTCCTTGAAATCATGCAGTCGGTGATGCATAATTTGCTATGTACTTCGAGATAGTCGGCGAGATCGAGCAAATCGAGACCATTGCCGTCGGCGGTAGGATTCGGGACATCATGCGCCTTCAGAGGCAGTATGGTCCTGGCCGGTGGCGAAAGCTCAAGGGCACTGCAACTGTCCGCCTTGCAACCGGCAGAACCTGTAAGGCAGAAGTCCATTGGTACGAGGCTCACGGGGTTGGCAAGAAGAAGATGAAGATCAAGCGTTTCTTGAGTTGAGGATCATGATGAGAGAGCAGAAGGAACAGAAGTTTGCACTTTGCGTGAGGAGCGACGACTGCGAGGATCTGGAACTGCGGAAGGTCTACCAGGTGCTTCCAGACAGGCGTGCAAAGAGCGAAGGGTATCTGAGAATCGTCGATGATTCCGGAGAGGACTACCTTTATCCGGAATCCTATTTCGTCTTTGTCAAGCTTCCTCGCAAAGCGCAACAGTCCTTGGTTGTCGCAGGCTGAGGCAGCTGGCACTGCCCTCGAGCAGCAGAGAGTCAGGCCTACACTTGACACAAAACGATTTTGGGATACCGCGATCCGCGCCCTTACCGTTGAATTAGCAACTCAGCGTTCAGCTATCAGCGGTCAGGGAACTAGCCGTCAGTAATCAGCTATCAGCAGTCAGCTTATGAGTGGTCCGTCTTTGGCTGACTGCTGACGGCTGAAAGCTAATAGCTGAGCGCTAATGGCTTCTTGCCGTAAGCTGAGAGCTGACGGCTGAGCGCTAATGGCTTCTTGCTGCTGAGAGCTGATCGCTGAAAGTCGACGCTTAACGCAGATCATGCGGGGTTGTCCTCGACTCCGCCGCCGAGGATAATGGCTTCAAGTTCAAGGAGGGTGTGCTATTGAGTAAGTGGCTACGGCAAGCACTTTCCGATCTTGGAGCGGCGCGTGATAGTCCTCAAGACCGGTCACCACGAGTGGTCCTGCTTTCAAGCCCAGCAGGCCGCTGAGAAAGCGGTTTGAGAAAAGCGTCGCACACAAGGTACGACGCTACAGAACATTCGTAGCGTCGGAGCTTGCTTGCCCTGTGGAATTCTATTTCACTGGGGTCTCCGACGTTCAAGGACCATCCGAATTCTATTGTCAGGAGGACGCACAAGCATGCCTAAACTCTGCCGAATTGATCTTGAAGACCGTGAAGGAATACACAAAGAGCTCCTGAGGTTTGTGGAGGTACTCAAGGAGAAGCTCCCCGTCTCCCAGGTCTACCTCTTTGGCTCGTTCGCTCACGGGAAGGTTCACGAAGGAAGCGACATCGATCTTGTCATCATCGGCGACTTCCAAGAGCGGCTGTTCGCGCGGATTGAGCAGGTTCTTCAGTTGACCGACCTTCCGATCGAACCGTTGGTCTATACCCCCGCGGAGTTCGAGGAGATGGTCAAGAACGCAAATCCCTTTCTCCTGCACGTACTTCAAGAGGGGGAAAAATTGTAAGGACACCTAAAAACCGAAAAAAGGAGACAGGCTGCTTTTTTGTCGTTCCTTGCTGATATCACCAAGGACAACTTCAGTGCCAGAGCGATCAGCTGTCAGTACTCAGCTTGCAGAAGCTGGAGGTTCTGTTTTTGGCTGGTAACCGATCGCTTTACGGGCCATCCGGACGTTTAATAACGGCATTTCGGTGATGTACCTACACGAGGTCGGCTTTGATT
>JAGLXM010000015.1 GCA_023132915.1 Candidatus Bipolaricaulota bacterium | reverse complement strand
ACCGTATCCCCCCTAACTCCTGGCTCGGTGTGCACGACCTTTAGTTCCACGAAGTTGGGAAGCTCAACATTGACCAAGGTATCCTTATAATAGTAACCGAGCATGTTGAGCCCCTCTATCATGAACACGCTCCGGGGGCCGAGGATCTCCTTGGAAAGGGGAAACTGGTCGAACCGTTCATTGTCCATAAAGATATAGGCATCCCCATCCTTATAGAGGTACTGAAGCGACCGGGACTCCAGGAACACTGATTCAGTCTCCTCTGACCCTTTAAACGTTGTCGAGAGCACCCGTCCCGTCTTGAGATGGCGAAGCTTTGTACGGGCGATCGCCCCACCCCGGCCACGTTTGGAGTGCTCATATTCGATGATTTCATACAGTTCTCCATCGTAGAGGATTGCCATACCTCGGTGCATCTCACTGACCGACAGTCCCATCGCTTAACCACTCCCTTCCCGTATTGTCTCTTTTTGACAGTCACATGTAAATAGTACCTGCTGCCACGGGAAAAGACAGCCCTCTTCAGCCAATGATCAGATCGTTTACCCCGTTTCACAGCATAAGGATTATAAGAAAAACGTCATCTAAAGCCATGTGAACGCGCAGCTTTTGCACCATTATTTGAAGCACAACGCGATCGGTTGGAGAAATCGTGAAACCCTGCTGCACAGACGCCACCTGCCTCGCCGCTTGACTTGCCCGATGACTCCAGAAATGCTAATGTTTTGTAGTTGAGACTACGTCATGTATCAAAAAGGACGATGATGTTGTGAAATCGCGGCTGAAAGACGGTCTTCTGTGGAGGTATAACGCCCCAGGTCGATGCGCCCTTGGGCCTTTTTGTCTCTTATGGAAACTAAGATGGGATCGGAGTGCTGATGGTGCGTAAGAAAAACAGCAACGGCGCGACGCTCGGCTTCGAGCAGACGCTGTGGCAGGCGGCCGACAAGATGCGGGGTAATCTGGAGGGGCTAGGATTCGATGTGTGAGTACTGGGGCATGACTCATGAACGGAGGAGCTCGTTCCTCGGTGGGGCAATGCGTTACACTCAGGCAGCCTTTGGACCTCAAATAGGTAGCAGATGGCTTGACACGCGGCTTATCTGTGGCTATAGTATAGTTAGTAGACCCATCGGGCCTCTGTCGCAAGGCATGCTATCTCTCGGTGGGTTTTTCACTTTCTCTGGAGACTTGATGTGAGGTTCGAAAAGCCTCCGCTCACAATTAAGCAACAGGCGGACCTTCTGTGTCAACGAGGGCTGGTGGGCGACCCCGACCGGATGCAACAGTGCCTCAAAGTCGTAAGCTACTACCGACTCAGCGGTTACTGGTATCCGTTCCGGAGGAGCGATGACACGTTCAAGTCCGATACGTCATTCGCCGAAGTGTGGACACGGTATGCGTTCGACCGTCAATTGCGACTGCTTGTCATGGACGCCATTGAACGTATCGAGGTCGCTGTCAGATCCAAGCTTGCCCATTACCACGCGATTGCACATGGCGCTTTTGCCTACGCGACTGAGCCTTCAAGCCTTCCGAAGCTGACCTCTGGAGACCGCACGAGCTTCCTGGAGCGAGCTGAGGATGAAACTAGGCGTAGTAAGGAGAGCTTCGTCAAGTATTTCAAGGCGGAGTACGGAGACTGCCACAAACACCTCCTCTTATTCCTCGCCCCGGTAAGTACCCTGAGTGGCACAACCCGGTCCCAGTGGGAAACAACCGCATGTTCTGCGTGCTCACCATCTGCCAGTACTGCTTGCGGAAACTGGATTCAGACAGCGATTGGGCATGGCAGCTGCACTCTCTCCTGAGAGAACATCCCGACATCCCCCAATTGGCGATGGGAATCCCAGACAACTGGCAGGATTGTCCAATCTGGAAGGGGGCGCAAGGCGACAGCGGAGATCAACATGAACTCGCGCAGTGAGACGCAAACCAGTACACGAGTGGTCGAGCAAGCCTGCCGAAAGAGTCGACGGCGTCGACACATCGAAGAGAAACGCCGAGATAAGTGGCCGGTTTCGACGTGGGCCCCGAATCGACCGACATTCGACCGATGGATCAACAGAATCGACCGATCGAGGCAGGCTGGATTGGGACGAATCGTCAGATGAGGGCAGGAGGATCATCAGCACCAGGAGCATCAAGACGACGATGAAGATCGCGACGTCGATGACCATCTTCTTGAGGTCACAGAATGTGATCTCAGGATTGGAATATGCACTGGGGGCTTGAGAACCTCCATTCCTGGGAAGTTATGAATTAGCATCCATTCAGCCGCATTTGCCGGGAAGGATCGATCACGCTAGTATTATGTAGTTGATAGGAAAACACGCATCAACTAGGATTGGCGAGAATGTGAAAACAGGGTTTGTGTACGGGTTTTCAAGCGTAGTTTCCGCCCTGGGATTGAATGCCTACGGGGCGATTTGTTTTCATTCGTAAGTGGCGAAAAAGCAGGGAGAGATGGCAGGAAGGAGAGTTAACAACGGCGTGACACTGGGGTTCGAAGAGACGCTCTGGCAGGCGGCGGATAAGATTTAGGGGAACCTGAATCGGCGACCACCCTTCTGCCGCAGACTGCGGCAGGAATTGTGAAACAGGTTGTTTCACAATTCGGTCACTCAATGGACAGCATGATGAGAAGAGGCAACCCAGAGAGGTGGTCACAGTCTGTGACCACCTATGAAGGGAAGATACTATGAACGAGAAGCTCTCCGTTGTGCCTGTTGAACAGATTACGCGGTTCATTCGGGTGGTTCGTGGGCAAAAGGTGATCTTCGATGCCGATCTGGCGCGATTGTACGGCGTCGCCACCAAACGGCTGAACGAGCAAGTTAAACGCAACGCAGAGCGGTTCCCAGAAGACTTTGTGTTTCAGCTGAGCAAGGAAGAACATGCCGTTTTGAGGTCGCAATCTGCGACCTCAAACTCCGGCCGAGGAGGCAGGCGGTATTTGCCGTACGCCTTCACTGAACACGGTGCGATCATGGCGGCAAACGTGCTCAATTCCCAGCGTGCCATAGAGATGAGTGTCTTCGTCGTACGCGCTTTTGTGCGTCTTCGAAGAGTTCTCGCCTCTCATATTGAGCTAGCCAAGAAGCTTGAGGAACTGGAGCAGCGAGTAGGCGAACATGACGAAGCCATCCGCTCACTTGTCGCCGCGATCCGACAACTGATGGCTTCGCCACAATCGGAGGAACGTAGTGCGATCGGCTTTGGGGCAGGGGAGGATAAGGCATGAGCTTCCTAAATCGATAGAGGTGCTCACAGATTGTGACCACAAGCATCAATCGGTTCACCCCGCGGGGGAGAATCCTGTATAATACATGATTAACCAAGAGACGATGAGGAAATACTGTGCATGAAGAAGTAGCCTGCACAGCGACGAGGAATGGCGAGAATGTGAAAACGGGTTTTGTGTACGGGTTGTCATGTGTAGTTTCCGCCCTGGGGTTAAATGCCTACGGGGCGGTTTGTTTTTATTCGTAAGTGGCGAAGGAGCAGTAAGAGATGGCAGAAAGGACAAACACCAATGACGCGACGCTCGGTTTCGAAGAGACGCTGTGGCAGGCGGCGGACAAGATGAGGATTAGGAACTAGACATGAGCGCGCCGAAGGAGATCAAGCGGCTCGTTGAGCAGTTTCGTGAAAATCGCGAAGCGTACCTGTCGAGTGAGTACAACGAGACCGGACTGGCAAGGCTGGTGCAGGCATGAACGCCAAGACAATGACGCCTCAGGAGTTCGTCGACAAGTGGCGGCGATCCAAGCTCACCGAGCGATCCGCTGCCCAATCGCACTTCAACGACCTCTGCCGCATGCTCGGACAACCGACACCGGCCAAGGCCGACCCTAAAGGGGCGACGTTTACTTTTGAGAAGGGGGTCGACAAGCGCACCGGTGGCCACGGGTGGGCCGACGTGTGGAAGAAGGGGTTCTTCGCCTGGGAGTACAAGGGCAAACACAAGAACCTCGATGCAGCGTATGAGCAACTCCAGCTCTACCGAGATGCGCTCCTCAATCCACCGCTCCTCATCGTCTCCGACATGGAGACGATCGTCATCCACACCAACTTCACCAACACCGTCAAGCGCACGTTCACCCTCACGTTCGACGATCTCCTGACGAAGGACGGCCTGCAGACACTCCGCAACGCGTTTGAACACCCGGATCGCCTGCGTGCGGAACAGACGCCCGAGGGCGTCACCCGGCAGGCGGCTGCCGAGTTCTCCAAACTCGCTGAGTCCCTCCGCCAAGCCGGGCATGACCCGGAGAGGGCAGCGCACTTCCTGATTCGCATCCTGTTTTGCCTCTTCGCCGAGGACATTCGCCTCCTTCCCGAGAACCTGCTCTCAAGGATGATCGAGGAGACGAAGGACGATCCCGATCGGTGTCGAGAGCTGATGGAACAGCTGTTCGGTCACATGGCGGGCGGTGGGTTCTTCGGGCTCGACCGGATTCCTCACTTTAACGGCGGGATCTTCGACAGCAGCGACACGCTCCCGCTTGGCCGCGACGACCTTGAGATCCTGGCACGCGTTTCCCGGCTCGACTGGTCGAGCATCGAACCGTCGATCCTCGGAACGCTGTTCGAGCGTGGCCTCGATCCGGACAAGCGAGCCCAGCTCGGCGCGCACTACACCAGCCGTGAAGACATCCTGTTGATCGTCGAGCCGGTCCTGATGCGGCCACTGCGCCGACACTGGGAGGAAGTGGGGAAACAGGCTCGGGAGTTGGCGGCCAAGTGGCAGGAGGCCGACAGCGCCGGTGGAGCGAAGACACGGGCCCGACGGCGGCTGGAGAAACTGCTGTACGGATTCGCCGACGAGATCGCTGCCACGACCGTTCTTGATCCAGCCTGTGGGAGCGGAAACTTCCTCTACGTCGCCCTCCGGCAGCTTCTCGACCTGGAGAAGGACGTGATACGTTTCGCGACCGACCTAGGCCTCCCCATGTTCTTTCCCACGGTCAAACCTGAACAGCTGTACGGGATCGAGATCAACGAGTACGCCCACGAGCTTGCCCAAGCGACAATCTGGATCGGCTATATCCAATGGTTGCGTGAGAACGGATTTGGTCAGCCATCCGAGCCGATCCTCAAGGCGCTGGACAACATCCACGAGATGGATGCGATCCTCGCGTTCGGCGAGGACGGAAACCCGGTCGAACCCGACTGGCCCGAGGCGGACGTCGCGATCGGCAATCCGCCGTTTCTCGGGAGCAAGCGCCTGCGTGCCGAGCTGGGTGACGACTACATCGATCGGATGTTCTCTCTCTGGGATGGGCGCGTCGCCCGGGAGTCGGACCTCTGCTGCTACTGGTTCGAGAAAGCACGCGGAGCCATCGTTGACGGTCGCCTGAAGCGAGCCGGGCTCCTTGCCACGCAGGGGATCCGCGGCAGCGCCAATCGTACGGTCCTACAACGAATCAAGGAATCGGGCGACATGTTTTGGGCCCAGTCAGATCGAGAATGGATCCTCGAAGGCGCCGCCGTCCACGTCTCGATGGTTGGATTCGACAACGGACACGAGGCAGAACGTGAGCTGGACGGACACTTCGTTCCACAGATCAACTCCGATTTGACGTCAGCGCTCGATCTGACGCAAGCGAAGCACCTCCCTGAGAACCGCAGCATCGCGTTCATGGGAGACAGCAAGGGCGGGCCGTTCGACATCCCCGAGAAGGTTGCGCGGAAGATGCTGGCTAGCGGAGGAAACCCTAACAATCAACCCAATTCAGACGTCGTGCGCCCGTGGATCAACGCGCGCGATTTAGCAGGCGCCCCCCGCGGGATGTGGATTATCGACTTCGGCGCAACGATGAGTGAACAGGATGCGGCTCTCTATGAAGTCCCGTTTGAGTTCGCAATGAAAGAGATCAAAGCCAGGCGGGAGGCCTCAAGAACAACAAGGAGCGAGTGGTGGATTCACGAGCGGCCAAGGCCGGACATGAGAGCGGCACTAGAACAACTTCCCAGATTCATAGCCACGATCAGACACTCGAAGCATCGCCTCTTCGACTGGCTCAAAGCGCCCACGTTGCCGGACTCAGCGCTGATTGTCTTCGCCCGCGAAGACGACTACTTCTTCGGCATGCTCCACTCGAAAGTCCACGAGCTGTGGGCCCGCCGGCAGGGAACGCAACTGCGCGAGGCCGAGAGCGGATTCCGCTACACCCCGACGACTTGCTTTGAGACCTTCCCGTTTCCCTGGCCGCCAGGGGAAGAGCCGACGGACGATCCTCGCGTCGAAGCCATTGCTGCCACAGCCAAAGATCTCGTCGAGAAGCGCGACCGCTGGCTCAACCCCGAAAGTGCCAGCGAAGCCGAGCTCAAGAAGCGCACGCTCACTAACCTCTACAACCAGCGCCCCACCTGGCTCGACCTCGCCCACAAGCGGCTCGACGAAGCCGTGCTCGACGCCTACGCCTGGCCCCTCGACCTCACCGACGACCAGATCCTCGAACGGCTCCTTGCGTTGAACCTCGTACGGGCAAGCAGTCAGGGCTACTAGTCATGAGGTCAAGAGGCAGCGATGATTCCACGAATTGAGCCGACTAGTAGAAAGAAGCCACGATGAGCCCATCCACTCTGCATGTTGCGATCATAGATCAGCTGATACAACCAAGAATCCACATCAGACTACTGTCGATCATGACCCCTCTTCGGGAACTCGTTGTAGCGCGACCTAGAGAGCGCGTTGCTGAAGCCATAGCCAGGGCAAGCAGCGGGAGCTTCGACCAGCTTCCTGTGGTTAATGACGAAGGACGCGTCGCAGGGCTCGTCTATGTTGATCAGTTGCAGAGCTCGCCTGCTGATGCAACTGTGTCCGACTATCTGGTTCCTCTTGAGAAATGCAGGCGACTGCGAATCGAAGATGGCATTAGTAGGGCCGTGCGGATTCTCCACACGCAGCCCGCGAGCCTAGTGGCTGATGGGGAGAAGATCGCTGGCCTTGTACACAGATCAGATCTTAACAAGCATGCCGCAAGAACCTACTTCTACCTGTGGCTCTCTGCTCTAGAGATGGGGCTTGCACGTCTCGTAGCGCTGAGATTGCCCGGTGATTCATGGATTGAACTCTTGAGGAAACGGGCACGGGAAAAAGTACTGGATAAGATGGAATGTGAATCACGTAGGAACAACAGCATCGCTCCAATCGAGTATCTGAACCTCTCTGAACTTGTTGAAATCATCGAGAAGAACGAGCCCCTTTACCGCGAACTCGGCTTCGATTCGCGAAGCAAGGTGAAAGCTGAAGTTGGTAGGCTAGTCGAGCTGCGCCATACCATCATGCACCCTGTGAGGACGCTCGTTCCAGACGCCACATCGATGGACGTACTTGCGAATCGAGAGAGGAAGCTGAGGGCTGTTACTCTCACTGTGCAGCGAATCCTGAAGCGAGCTTAGCTGTGAGAGAGGGAGTTGAAGAACACCGGGGACGCATACCATAATTCCTCAAGGAGCAGCCTGAAATAGGGTCCATGCCTCTCGAATTCCAGAGGTCACATCTTGCCGTGCAATGATACGCCTGTCAATATCTGGGCATTCAATATCCTAAGGGATGACAGGAATAGAGTTGACACCCACCGCTCTTCGACCTACTATCTCTGTTGCGGAGTTGCACAATAATCATTGATGGAGCGGAGATGAACGACAAGGTGTACGAGTGGGGCACCCTTAAAGACGGCTTCAACGATAGCCTGATTCTGGGTAATGGTGCCTCCATCGCGTTCGATAAAAGATTTGCCTATAAGTCCCTAAAGGAGAGGGCACAAGAGCGCGACCTTATATCCGCTGATGTACAGAGCGTGTTTGATCACCTGAACACCGCCGACTTCGAGCTGGTGTTGAGGATGCTGTGGCATGCGAGCAAGATCAATGAAGCGCTTGCAATCCGTGAGCGTAGAACGACGCAGGCTTATCATAACGTTCGTGAAGCGCTTATTGAGGTTATTCGCTCGATCCACGTTCCTTACGAAGAAGTCGACTGTCGTCTTGTGACCGCCGCGACGTTCATGTCACACTTCTCGACGGTGATATCGCTCTGCTATGACCTTCTTGTCTATTGGGCCATCCTAAAGGGGAATGAAGACGCCCCAAACCGGTTCAAGGACTGCTTCGTAAGTGGTGAGTTTCAGCACGATTGGAAACCGCTCCGGAAGCCCTACGCTGACAGTCCCCGAGTAACCCTCGTCTTCTACCCGCACGGCAATCTCGCTTTGGCGGCGGATCTTTCGGGCAGGGAGTTCAAGATAGCTACCACTCCGGGAGCCGGGCTCCTGGATACTGTGTTCCACTGCTGGTGCGCTGGTGAGGCCATTCCGTTGTTCGTTAGCGAGGGTACAACAGAGCAGAAGCGTGCCGCGATCCGGCGCAGCCCCTACCTTTCAACAGTCTGCGATGAAGTCATGCCCGATGTGCGTGAATCTGTGGTGGTCTATGGATGGTCCATCAGTGACACCGACGATCACCTACTCAAGCAGGTGTGCCGGAGCGCGGCACGCCGATTCGCCGTCTCAGTAGATCCCCAGAGGGGGAATCTTGGCGAGTTTCAGGCAATGGTTCATCGTAAACTCGAGGAGCGGTTGACCCGTAACAGGTGCGAGTTGATGTTTTTCGATCGGAGCAGTGAAGGTTGCTGGATCGCTCCCTAACAACGGCATGCAGCTGACGGCGCAACGCGCCGCAGCTGATGCCGTGCCCGTTATGCGCGGTTCAACTTACGCCGTAACGAGAAACATTCAAGTAGAATGTGGAGTGGAGTTACTACTGAAATGAGTGAGGATGGTTCGGAGATTAAGCGGCTGGTTCTGGCCAAGAGCCTTTATCTTCACGGCTGTACTCACGCAACTAATAAAGATAACGTGAGTCGGATGGTAGCCATTCACCACTTTGACAACGCTGTTGAAATAGTGCTGAGGTGCGTAACAACTAGACAGGGCGTCAAATCGAAGAAGAAACAACTTTACTTTGAAGAGCTTTTGCAGGCAAACGACGATTTACCATTGAAGGAGCAGATGAGAGGTTTGCATAGAGTTAGGAATGCCGTGCAACATCAGGGAGATGTTCCTTCGATGGAGTCTGTGGTCAAATACAAAGGCTATACAGAGGATTTCTTCAGGCAGGTTTGCAAAGCGATATTCAGCGTACGCTACGAGGAACTATTCCTCTCCGAACTGATCGACAATGAGAATTTGAGGGAGCAAGTACGAAAGGCTGAAGAAGCTCTTGGAGAGGGAGAGTTCGAACGGTGTGTAAAGTTGTGTGACGATGCATTCATATCGGCAACCTTCGAAGAAGCCGACATCTTCTACAAGGCAGGAGCGCTAACTGGATACTGGGGAGGGTCTGAAGAGCTTAAGACGATTTTGGAGAAAGACTATCCAGAGAAATTCAGAGACAAGGAATACTACAATCTGGCAAAGGAACTGTGTGGAGCGATTAAGCAATGGGGGCAAGC
Organism: Candidatus Bipolaricaulota bacterium; assembly: GCA_023132915.1. GTDB lineage: Bacteria > Bipolaricaulota > Bipolaricaulia > UBA7950 > UBA9294 > UBA9294. Next base: position 8,905 of record JAGLXM010000015.1, on the reverse strand, counting down.
GACAACAGGTATGCAATTCCTCGATGAGCATAGAGTAGATTTCATCAAATACAGGCAAATAGTTGAATCCGGGGAAGAATTTACCGAGGAGAAGCTTAAAGACCATGCACAGTTCTGCCTGAATTTCGTAACGAGTGTTGTTCTGAAATGGCAAGCAGAAGGGTTGTTCGGCCTTAAGGATTCTGAGCATGTATAGCGCGCATCGAGAGTGTTCGAGGGCAGGCAGGTTGTCGCCTTGTATTCTAGCGAGGTTAGATCTTCGTTCTTGACATCTACAAGGAGAACGATTTTAGCGCGGGCGATGAGAACCATGGAATTCCGTGGACGCATACCATAATTCCTCAAGGAGCAGCCTGAGATAAGGTCCATGTCCCTCGAATTCTCACACTATCTTAAGGGATGACAGGGGCAGAGTTGACATTCGCCGTCCTTCACCATAGTCTGTTGCGGAAGTACACGATATTACTAGGGAGACATAGTGCCCTCACAGAAAGACATAACTCCAAAGACGAACGTGAGAATCCCTCTGAGCATATTCGTCGTGATGATGGTTGGCGTTGTCTCAGTTACTTCGACACTAACGTTGTACGTCGGAAACCTTACCAGACCTGACTCTGATATTGGCCAAAGATTGGGGGAACTCGAAGCGCGTCTAGAGAGGATTGAGTCCAAACTCGATTCCCTTCAATCTGAGCAGGAAGACATCACGAAACCAAGTACATCGGGTACGATGTCGAGTTCTGCAAAGCGAGCTTTTTCTCTTGGATTCGATCTTCACGTCTTCTTTGGAACCGTGCTTGCGAAGTTAACAACTGAGTCAGAGGATACCGCGAGCATTATGTCAGCGGCCACGAGCGCGCGAGCCATGGCGTTGCAGGATGCGCGCCTCATGGACATAGATCTCGAACTCAGCGACCCCGAGCTCTTCACCTCGGTCGACGACCTAATGAAAAGCATGGAGCAGAGTCACAAAGAAGCTCTCGCAAAAATCGAAGCGACGTCGCAGGAGTTACGAGTGCCATACCTGGCCGGCCGATGGGCCGGTATGGTGCTGATTTCGGTATCCGCTGGTCGACACGGGAGTTCAGAGCAAGCTCAGGAGTTGCTAGAACGAACCCTGTCATTCTTCGACTCAGATACCTTTGAACAGTTCGCAGTATCCGAAGAGATTGGTCAGAGTTTGGATGATATACGAAGGGAGCTTGTTGCTCTTCGTCGAGCTGGAAGAATAACCACTCGAGACTACGAGATTGTCTCTGAGATGGTTCTCAGTTTCACAGACCTCGTTTTGGGAACGGGATCGGTTGACCGCTGACAGGCAAGTGCTCTTGGTCCAGAAGCTGTGGCGCTGCCTAAGGGTACGCGTACTCGGCTATCGGAACGTCGCAGTAGGGGCGATCAACGGGGTCGCGTCTTGGAAAGCGCCGTCAAAAGCCGGAGGTGTGTAGGTTGGTGAAAGCCCGATACAGGGAAGGGTTAGCGACCCACCCTGTCCCCTCGGAGGGTGTAGTAACCGAAGAGGGACTTACTAACCCCCCGAGTCATGCGCCTATGTCCACAAGGAGATGGGCGAGGCGTTGACAGGGGCAGATGCGAGCCGGGTATTGAGCCGTGAAATTGACCCTAACACTTCAGGGTGCCTCCGCTTTCAAGACAAGCGAGGGGCAACATCGAGTGGGGTTCGGGGGACGCATACCATAATTCGAAGAGCAGGCTCTATAGGCTCAGGTCTTGCAGTCCAACACCCGGAAGGTCTCAGATGATACAATCCAGAAAGGAGGTGCTCGCGTGGTAAGATTCCTTCACACCTCAGACTGGCAGATCGGGATGAAGGGCGGAGGCTTGGGGCAGGCCGGAACACTGGTTGCGCAACAGCGCATCGAAACGATCGACCGAATCCTCTCCATCGCCGAGGAGCACGATGCGGACTTCGTTTTGGCCGCCGGCGATCTGTTCGAGGACAACCGCGTCTCCTACAGCGATGTAGAGGCCGTCGCCCGGATCATACGCGACCACCCCGACGTTGAGATTCACGCCATTCCCGGCAACCACGACCTGCCTGGTCCGGGGAGCGTTTGGAATCGCAGCGCGCTTCGAGGGATCCCGAACCTCATCGTTCACCTGGAACCCCGGCCTGCTGAGATCCGCGACGGCGTCACGCTACACCCATTTCCTGTGCTCAGCCGATACTCCAGCGCGGATCCCCTGGCGGCGCTTCCAAACCTTACTCGATTGGGGGGCATCCACATCGCGATGGCCCACGGTCATCTCACGACGATTGCGTTCGGAATGCACGAAGAAGGGATCACTCTCCCACTCGATCCTGCTCACGTGGAACATGCTGGCCTGGACTACCTGGCACTCGGTCACTGGCATGGAACGCGGTTGATCGATGCCGAGGATGGCCGCTGTCGCATCGCCTATTCGGGAACCCCCGAGCAGACGTCCTATGGGGAGGTCGATGCCGGAAACGTCCTACTTGTCGAGATCGAGGAGAAGGGCTCACTTCCCAAGGTAGAAGTGATCCGATCTGGACAACTGATATGGCGCAACGAGCAGGTGGAATTCGTGGAGGATGAGAACCTTGATCGTCTGCGTCGCCTGTTAGAGACGGCAAACTCTGCCCTGCTCCGTTTGGAGATATCGGGAGAGCTGCCAGAGCCGCTCTATTCAGAATATCAGCAAATCCTAGAGAGGTTCCGTGAGCCCATCCTGGACCTACGGGTCCGCGATGAGCAGCTTCGGTGGCGAAGAAGTGACGAAGCATCGCTAACGTTGACCGACGCTTCACTTGAGGAAGTCCTACGCAGACTGCACGAGCTTCATGCAGCCGAGGCCGCTGATTCAACAACGGTGCGAGAGGCCATCCGCCTGTTTGGAGAGTTCACGAGGGAGGCGGGCCTGTGAAGCTTCTATGCCTAGCACTCACCGACTGGAGGCAGTTTCGAGGCGGTCCGCACGAGATCTCGTTCGATGGCCGCAGCACCATATTTGCGGGGCCGAACGAAGTGGGCAAGTCAACTATCTTCGAAGCCATCCGACGAGCCCTCTTCGACCGTTGCCAGAGCACGGCCCAGTGGGTGCAGCATATTGCTCCCTACGGCATTCGTGGCGCCGTTCCCACGGTGATTCTCGAATTCGAACACAACGGCAAGGTCTTGCGCATCGAGAAGGCCTTTGGTGGACAGAGGGGAACGGCCACCCTCTCAGAGCGGAAGGACGGGGGTTGGATGCCAATCGCCAGGAACCAAGACGCGGATGAACAACTCCGAGAACTGCTTGGGGTCACGTTCTCCGGCAGCTCTGAGGGTGCGGGACCGGGCAACTGGGGAGCGTTCCAGTGGCTCTTCGTCCCCCAGGATGAGCGAGACCTTCCAGAGGATCGCTCCGCGGCGATAGGCCACCTGAGATTGCCCCAAGCAGGTGTAAGCGACGACTTCAACGCGGTCCTAGATCTGGTAGGTGAGGTGTACAAGGAGACTTTCACCCCCACCGGACGGGTTTCGACCAGATCGGAGTGGCAACGCATAGAAGAGGAGCTCGATCGGCTCGGAAAGGACAAAGAGGACGTGGGAGCGACGCTCCATGAGCTCGATGAGAAGCGCCAGCGCTATGATGAGATCCAGGCCCGGCTGCCCGCCCTCAACCAGGATGCGGATCAGGCAAAGAAAGAATGGGAGGAAGCCCTCCAGGAGCACGTCGATCTCTCGGGTGCCGAAGGGCAGCTTGAGGCCGCCCAAGCCAGGCATGAACAGAAGAAAGCCGAGGCAGATAGTGCTAAACACGTCCTAGAGGATCGCCGCAAACTGGAGAAGGCGGACAGTGAGGCTGCCGAGGAGCTCGATGCCACCAGCAAGGAGAGGGCCTCGAAGGTGGCGGAACGTGATCGAACAAGCGATGAGCTGGGCAAGGCACGCGAGGGAGTGCGGGACTTGGAGGACCGGCTTGCCGAAGTGCGTCGCTCGTTGCAGGATGCGTCAGACCTCTTGGGCATTAAGAGCAAGCGAGCCGAGAAGAAGCGGCTGAAGAGGGTGCGCGATCGGATTCGAGAGATCGAGCAGGACATCGAGGGACTGAAGGTCCAATTGATCGGCGAGACCCCCAGTGCGGATCTCATTGAACAGATCGCAACGCTTTTGGGAAAGGCTGAAGCGAAGCGCTCTGCGATAGGCTCTTCGGCCCTACGGGTCACAGTGAATGAGGTTACCGACCTCAAAATCCTGCTCGATGGCAAGCCTCTCGAGGGAAAAACGGGAACCGCGATTGAAGACGTGCTGATCGCGCCACCCTCGGGCGGAAGCGTTTGCGTCGAGGGAGACACGAGCCGAGCGCAGCGACTCGCCGATGAGGCCAAAGAGATCGAGCAGCAAGTCAAAAACCTGCTGGAACCGTTCAACGCCGACTCGCTTCAGGCACTCCGAGCACTCCGTGAGGAGCGGCTGGAGAAGGAAGTTAAACTCGGGAAGCTCAACACAGAGCGGTCCACACGTGATAATCGCCCGCTCTCCGAGATCGACTCCACGCTGGTTTGTCTTGACCGGGAGATTGAGAAGCTGCAGGAAGATCGAAAAGAGCACGGGGTGATCGATGCACACGATACGCTGTCTGACCAGGAACTGGACCAGCTTGTCGATCGTCTGGGCCAGGAGATCTCTGAGATAGAGAAGCAGCTTAACAACACCAAAAAACAGCGAGATGAGCTGTATCAAAGATTGGAGGATGCGCGGGACGAAGCGGAGAAGGCGGAAAGCTGGTACCAAGCCGCCAAAGCCCGGAAGGAAGGGGCGGGAAAGTCTCTCGACCGACACCGCGATCGCAGCGGAAGCACGGATAAGTGCCAAGCCCGCGCAAAGAGTGCCGGGGAGGAACTGCGGAAGGCCACGAAAGAGCTTGATTCCGTTCGTGCGAAGCTTGAGAAGCTAAAGGAGAATGCAGAGATCCGCCGCACGACCGCGCAGCAGAAGTACGATCGTCTAGAAAAACGCGTCCAGCAGCAGAAAGCAAGGGCAGAAGAGCTTGCCCGGCACCTGGAAGAGGCTTCTGATAAGGGTTACTACGCAAAGGCGGCTGACCTGGAGCGGCAGATCTCTTCCGAGGAAGCGCGTTTCACACGGGTCGCACTGCGAGCCGAAGCCATCAAGCTGCTGAAAGAAACGATGGAAGCGGTTCGATCCTCTGTTATCCAGAGGGTTATCGCCCCGATCAAAGAAGATCTCGACGTTCGCTTAGCGACTGCCACTCGAGGACGCTACAGGCTCGCAACCCTTGGCGATGAGCTGATCCCCCAGCGATTGCAGGGGGATGCCGAGTGCGAGTTCGAAGACGGCTCACAAGGGCTCATAGAGCTGGTGAATACCCTCCTTCGCATGAGCATCGCGGTGCATCTGGCGGAGCAGGAGCCGCAAACGCTCATCCTGGACGACCCTTGTGCCCATGTGAGTCGCGACCGCACTGCGCGGGTCGTAGAGCTGCTCAACCAGCTGACAGCGGCCGGAAAGGTTCAGGCCGTGGTTCTGACCCACCGGGAGAACGAGTTTGCCGGCCTTGAGGGAACGTTAGTAGAGGTACAAGACATTGGATAATTTTGAACAAGAATTAGTCCAAGTAGATTCTCTACCTCCCGACCCGTCATCAGACGAACACGGCAACTTCCTCCCGCTTCCCGAATGGAAACCCGGCCAACCGAAGCCCCCAAACTGGCCCACACACATCCATCCCCCAAAGTGGTTGATTGGGATCGGGTCTTCATTCTTGACATCTACAAGGAGAATACAAGGAGAACGATTCAGCGCGGGCGATGAGAATATGGAATTCCAGGGATGTACACCATACTTCCTCAAGGAGCAACCTGAAAAGGAGTCTGTGCCACTCGGCTCCTCATAGTATCTTAAGGGATGACAGGAATCGAGTTGGCACCCGCCGCTCTTTGCAATACTCTGTTGCAGAGTTGCACAAGGATCATTGAAGGCGCGGTTGCCTCACCCCGCGCCGGCTTCCACGATTTCATGCGTCGAGGCGGCCTGGACGGCCTGTTCGCACGTCACTCGCTGAAGCCGATCCATAGGGTCCGCTCTCATTTCGGCACGATAGGCATCGCAGTTGCTCGAAAAGAACGATGAGCGCTAATATCTTCCCATTGTGAAGGGGGCATTCGAGGGTTCACAAATCTACCGCGAGTGGGGATACGAGATCCGCAAGCACGGTGCAGAAACGCTCCTCATCGACCGAAGACTGTGGCCGGTGGCCTACCCGCTCGCCATCTTCACAGCACTTGCTGTTCTACTGGTCTGTGTTGGTCTAACGCTGCTGGTTGAAACTCTCTCTTCGGGTCGTTCCCTCACAACATGGGCCATCCCATTTGGGGTCGGCATCGCTCTTCTTTTCGTCCTTATCCCTCTCTGGAAAACGTACAGGCACCGGCGGGATCTGCCCGCGCAGGAGATAGTCGATACCCTGATCATCGATTCAACTGCAGGCGTTCTGAGGCGGCGGGACGGCTGCGTCCTTTCCCAGCTTGCTGCGGTACGTGCTGTAAGACGCAGAGACTGGTGGTTTACGCGAGGACTGATGCAACTCGTTATTCTCGCCTGGCCAGGCGGAAGACGGGTCGTCTTCAGAACCGCGAGTGGGTGGAAGGCGCGAGAAGTGCTGGAAATGCTGCAAGCTCACTCGAGATCGGAAAAGCAAATCGAGCCAACACAAGGATAACAAGAAAACAGGCTCAACTGTCTCGCAGTAAGACCTAGGTTCCTCTATTCCCAAGCTTCATGGTGAACTCGCGCGGAACTGTACCGCTCGGCGGACGGCTTTTCTTCCGCCGGATAGCCGATCGGAACCACGCAAAGAGGGACGATGTGATCGGGCAGTCTGAGAAGCTCCCGAAAGGCCGAAACACGGTCCTTGGCCGGGTAGACCCCGCACCAGACGGCGCCGAGGCCCTGAGCATGAGCGGCAAGGAGCAGCGTCTGTGTGGCAGCCGAACAGTCCTGAACCCAGAAACCTTTGTATTTCTCCAGAGTTTCATCGCCGCAAACGACAATCGCCACTTGGGCATCCTTCGCCATTTGCGCGTATTGGTGCTTCTTACTTATCTCTTCGAGCATGTTGCGATCGCGGATCACTATGAAATGCCACGGCTGTTCGTTTCCGGCCGAGGGCGCAGCCATCGCCGCCTCGAGCAAAGTCTCTATCGCGTCGTCGGGTACAGCTGACTCCGTGTACTTTCGGATGCTCCGGCGAGTCTTGATTGCTTCCAGTGTCTCCAAAGTCGCCTCCTTCCAAGCTCAAGTGTAGCATTGAGTGCAAGAAGCGCAATGTGCCTTCAGCACCTGCACTATCATCTGACCGCCTATTATTACGGCGCAGGCTCTATTTCGGCCGGACAAAACCTGGGCCGGTCCTTCACTTTTGGCATCCACAAGGATAACGATTCAGCGTGGACGATGAGAAACGAAGCTTGGCAACGATTATTGCACGGGACTATTCCACTATCGATCTCACCGCCAAACACGTTGCCAACAGACTGAATGCCCAAGGATTTGAGGCTACCACACGGTGGGAAAACCCGTCGGGTACAAGCCCCGACGCTACGCGTAACTCCGAGGACGCATACCGTGATCCCTCAAGGAGTAGCCTGAAATAGGGTCTACGCCCCTCGAATTCCATCCCTTGAGGGCGTGTTGTTACTCGGGCCTTTCTAATTAATGATGAAGATGTGCACGTTAAACGGCTCGCCATTGATTATTAAATCCGGCAGCGATAGCATGTCACTATGCCGGAGATACCAAGGGTCGTTGAGGTGAGGTATGTGGGAGCCTTCACGGTTCACGTCCGCTTTGCAGACGGTACCGAGGGCGATGTTGACCTGAGCGAAGAACTGCATGGGGAGATTTTCAAGCCCCTCAAGGACCCCTCATACTTCAAGAGATTCACGGTCAACCACGAACTCCACACCATCACCTGGCCGAACGGGGCTGACTTCGCCCCTGAATTTCTCTACAGGAAAGTCCGGGTGGCGGCATAATCGCCATCTGCACCTCACAGCGTCAAATTCGGGGCAAGCACACCTCACATTTCACACCGGTTGGAACTCCGCTAGATTCAGTTCCTCGTTCTTATCGGGGCTTAACGCCCTCTGGGGAGCCTGGGAATTCCGGTGAGAATTCCGTGAACGCAAACCTCAATCCGACCCAAGTCGCCTCAATCAGTGTCGATAGACGTTCTTTCGATGACCAACCTTGACCACAACGACGAGGAAGGCATCATCCTGAACCTCGTAAATGATGCGGTAGGAACCTTGACGAATTCGGTAGCGCTCCTGATCCGTGAGTTTCTCGCAACCGTCGGGGCGAGGGTTCACAGCAAGCATCTCGATCCACTTCAGGATTCTCCGAACGTCCTTCTTTGGAATGGCGCGGAGGTCCCTCGCGACGGACTTCTTGAACAGAAGCCTATATCTTTCCATGCACTTTCAGGCTCTTCAGCAGCGCCTCGTACGTAATCGTCGGCTCGGCTGCGCGCTTTTCGAATGCCGCCAAGTCCTCTTGGTCCTCGCGAAGCGCTTGCCGTACGGCGTCATTGACGAGGTCGGAGATCGAACGTTCCGTTTGCACCGCCTTTATCCGCAAGGCCTTGTGCAGCTCAGGATCGAAGTAGATGGTCGATCGCTTGTTCATCGGGCTCACCCGTGTGACATTCTAGCGTCATAACATTAAAACGTCAAGCTGCCTCGAAACGTCTGCAGTCTCGCTCAGTTCAAGGGAATTTCGAGGACGAAACCCCCTTTCTAAGCCGCGATCCAACAAGCCGAACTCCTTGGTGAAGACGGGGTAGAATAGAGGTTAATGATGAGTGATCTCCGCATCTTGGCAAAGAACCTTGGAGCACTTATACTTCCCGGTTTCTG
>JAGLXM010000149.1 GCA_023132915.1 Candidatus Bipolaricaulota bacterium | reverse complement strand
CCAAGCCGCCGAGGCGATTTTACGGGAAGCCCGCAAAGCCATCGATGAGGATAGTGCTGACGTCATTGTCCTCGGCTGCACAGGGATGTCGCCGGTGGCAGCATTCTTGCAGCAACAGCTTGAAGTGCCGGTCGTCGATCCGGCTGTCGCTGCATTGACGTTGGCAGAATCCCTAGTCCGGATGAGGCTATCCCATAGCAAAAAATGCTATTTGACCCCACCCAAGAAAGAGATCGTCGGCAAGCAGTTTAAAGATTGGGGCCTTTGAGCTGACTAAAGAATATGGCTACTCCGATCGTCCGGCAAACATGGTGCGCTGAGATTCCGGCTTTCATGTTTGCCCCTGGGTACGCTAAAAAGGAGGCACTATGCCAAATCGGGTGTTAAGAACGGAACAGGATCTGGAAGATTTTGTCCACGGCTGTACGCTCCTGGGAGTGGGGGGAGGTGGATTTCCCAAAGATGGACTTCGCTACCTCACGCGGGAACTCGACGAGGGAAGGACCATAGAATGGGTGGATGTGAGTGAAGTAGGTGACGATGAGTGGACAGCTACCGCTTATGGTATGGGATCCACAGCCTATCGAACCCCTGAGATCAAAAAAGAGATGGAGCGCCTGGGGATGCATACACCGCGCTATGAGCGCAAGACCGCCGAAGCGGTGAAGTTCCTTGAACAGTATACCGGAAAGACAATAGGAGTTATCGCACCCATTGAGATCGGTGCAGCCAACACACCGGACCCGGTCGGGACGGCCATCTACCTGGGCAAAAAGGTGGTCGATGGCGACTACGCTGGAGGACGGGCGATCCCCGAGATTACACAGGTTACTCCGTACCTGGCGGGCATTCCCATGGTTCCGCTGGCAAGCGTAGATGAGTGGGGAAACCGAGTCCTCATCGATCAGGTTCTCAACGATGTTGTGGGTGAGAAGATCGGCAAGCTAGTCGCCTCGGTCGCTTATGCCTTGGTGGGGAATGCGACGTACCTGATCCCGGGCAAGCGGATGAAGGAGATCATCGTTCCGGGAACCCT
>JAGLXM010000148.1 GCA_023132915.1 Candidatus Bipolaricaulota bacterium | reverse complement strand
TTACGAGAAGGTCGAGCAAGCCCCGCCCGGTGAGCTTGGTTCGGGTCGAGATATAGGCGGTAAGAAAGCTTAATAGGACCGCAACACCAGCCGCAATGATCGCAAAAATGAGGCTGTTTTGCAGGGCACCTCCAATAAGCTTGTTCTGAAAGATCGCAAGGTAGTTTCCTAAAGACATGTTTTGGAGAGTCAAAGGGATTCCCCAAACCTTGAGAAGTGAGGTGGAGAGGAGAGTCAGCAAAGGGAGGACGCTCGTGAAAAGGATGAAGCTCAGCAGACCGACGGTCACGGGCAAGCGCCAGTGGCCAAGCTTGATCGATTCAGGCCTCTTGCTCCCTGAAGTAGTGGTGATGTAGCTTCCACCTTTAGTGAACGCCTTATGAAGCAGGAAAGCCCCACCTGAGCACGCCCCCAGGATAACTGAGAGGACACAGGCCATCTGAACGTCATAGTGAGAGAGAGCGGCGTAAATCCGGGTTGCCAGTACGTAGTGTCTTGTAGGGAGACCTAAGGCAGCGGCGACAGAGAAACAGGCGATCGTGTGAATGAAGACCAGGAGCCCGGCCGAGAGGATGCTGGGAAGGGCCAACGGGAGGGTGATCGTGGTGAAAACTTTCCACCTTGTGCCACCGGAAGCGGCCGCGGCGTCTTCGAGAGAGGGGTCGGTTCGGGTGAGGGCGTTTGCAGCAGCCCAGAAGACGAGTGGGTAAAGGTAGATCGCCATGACGGCAATGATCCCCTCCAACGAGTAGATCTCGATCGGTGGAGAGGACAAATGGAAGCATCTCATCAGTGCAGCGTTGAGATAGCCGGCCCGGCCCAGGAGCTGAATCCAGCCGATCGTTCCGATGTAGGGTGGGGTGACAAAGGTGAGGAAGATAAGGCCGCGGAAGTAACGTTTGAACGGGAGATCGCTCCGCGTGATAAGCCAAGCCATCCCTGTTCCGATCAATACCGTCAATAGAGTGACCACAGCGCTCGTATAAAGGGAATTGCCAAGGGCGATAGCGTTCTGTGGGTTGGCAAACGCCTCGTGATACTTAGTGAGCGCGAACCCTCCATGAAGGCTGTGAAGGAGGAGTAAAGAAAGAGGGTAAACGACGATGATGAGCAGAACTGCGAGAAGAATAGCCATCACTATCGCCCGTGGTTCGATTCTCCTTCGTACTCCCGCGACCATAGCTACCTCCTGTATGGATGGGGAAGGAGGGTGATCTCTCACCCTCCCTCCCAGCCTCCTTACTCGCTGATGGACCCACTCTTGTAGTCCTTCAGCTACTCACCGTAGATGACGGTCTCCCACTTATCCCTAAGCGCCTGATCGTGCCGATAGATCCATTCCCAATCGGGTGTTATCGCTTTAAATTCCGCGGGAATACCTTCTGGTGTAGGGACGTCCGCCCTTACCGGGACGAACCCGT
>JAGLXM010000147.1 GCA_023132915.1 Candidatus Bipolaricaulota bacterium | reverse complement strand
CGAGGCCATAGACCTTATCTTAGGCTGCTCCTTGAGGAATTATGGTATGCGTCCCCGGAATTATCGCGTCACCTGTAAAATACGATGATAGACCCCAATCCACCCACGACGACTCCATGCGGGTGCCAGCCAACAGGGCTCATTGGTGTGTAATGCACATCACATTCGCGAAGAGCCGATCGCGCGTCGCCATTCCCAGAGACTGGCCATTGCGTCATAGATATCAAAAGGCAAGGTGTGACCCCTCGACTCTGGTAACGATGTCCTGGCGCATAAAGAGGGCCGTGTTGACATAGCAAGCCGGGCGTGCCATACTCAAGCTGCGGCTAAACCCACTAGTAGGGCTTTCCTTATCGTCGTTTGAATCCCGTGTACGATGAACGGCCGCATAAAAACACAGGGGGAAAGAGAAAATGAAAATCAAGAGATGTGCGGTATTAGCGAGAGGAAACCTGCCATTGATAGTGGCGCTAGTAGCAGCTTTATGTCTTGTTGCTCTACCGCTGTTTGCGCAGAGCGTGAACGAAGCGATTGTGAAGGTATATGCAGTCTACAACAAGCCTGACTACTACAACCCATGGCAGATGCAGGGTCCCCAAGCCCGTAGTGGGTCAGGATGCATCATCGATGGAAACCGAATCCTGACAAGTGCGCATGTTGTGGCAGAGCAGATCTTCATTCAAGTAAAACGGGCCGGCCAGGCTAAGAGGTATACGGCGGCCGTAGGGATCGTTGCTCACGAATCCGACCTCGCCATCCTTATGGTCGAGGACGATGCATTCTTCGCCGGTGTCGAGCCCCTCCAAATTGGGGACCTGCCCAGCCTGAGGGATAGAGTGGTCGTCTACGGTTTCCCGAAAGGCGGAGAAGAATTGGCCATTACCGAAGGCGTGGTATCAAGGGTCGAGCATCAATTCTATACACATAGTCAAGAATACCTCCTGACATGTCAGATTGACGCGGCCATAAACCCTGGTAGCAGCGGGGGACCGGTGATAAAGGATGGTGAAATCGCCGGAGTGGCATTTCAAGCCGGCCGGGGAGAAAACATTGGCTATATGGTTCCTGCGCCTGTCATCAAGCGTTTCCTAAAGGACATAGAAGATGGCGAGCACGACGGAATGCCCGGTATTGGAATATTGTGGCAGGCTATGGAGAATCCCGATCTCATACAACGCTATAGGATGACTTCAGAACAGACAGGAATCCTGATTAACAAGATCTATCCCAGTTCCCCTGCGCAAGCCGTTCTGCAACCGGGGGATGTGATCCTCGCAATCGATGACACGAACATAGAGAACGACGGGACGATTGAGTTCAGACCCGGTGAACGGACATCGTTTAGCTACTTGATCCAGAACAAGTTCATCGGTGATGTCGTTGAGCTTCGCATTCTGCACGACGGAGCGGTAAGAGACGTTGAGCTTGCGTTCACAAAGACCCTGAGTGAGTT
>JAGLXM010000146.1 GCA_023132915.1 Candidatus Bipolaricaulota bacterium | reverse complement strand
GCCTTACCTTGCTTCTTAGGGTCTTCGGTGAGTCCATCGATGCGGCGTGCAATAGTGTTGCGAATTCGCCTATCGGCGATAGCGTGGAGCATAGAACGTGCTTGCGGAGTAAGGAAGACTCGATAGGAGAGGGCCATTGGTTAAAGCTCGCCCTTCACCTCATCCCACGGGAGAAGGTCCTCACGTTCCATTTCTTTGATGCTTTGCCGCAGAGAAACCATGAGATCCTCATCGCCCAGGATTTCAAGTGTTTCCACCAATCCGTCGTAAAGGTCCCAGGGCAAGACGGCCAAGACCGGTTTCCCGCGGCGCGTGATCGCGACTGCGTCGTGCATGTCATCAGACGCAAACTCCTTCGGGAGACGACTGAGTTCGGAACGAGCCTGTGTAATGGGGATGGATTTCTTAACCACCTTCAATCCCTCCTTTAACTGACCTTGTAAGTGTACAGTTGGGCGGACAGAAGTCAAGCGAGGTGTCGGATTACAAGACCCGCCCCCAGTTTCTGCTAGGGTGCAAGCTTTGCCGGTTCCTCCAGGATCTCTAGGAGCGCGGTCGCGCAGTAGGCACGGTCCCGCTGCCTCGCATCGGTTTGAGTTACGATTCCAAGGCCGGCGAGGCGCTCGATCGCGCGCCGTGCGGTGGTAACGGCAACGCCAAGGCTGGCAGAGACACCCTTGGCCGTGACAAAAGGATTGCCGGCCAGAAGATCGACGACGCGTGCTGGTGTTGGCGATCCTAGACCAGCTACCTGTAGTCGCCACTCATCCAGCTTCTCCTGCATCCTCTCCGCGCGGTCCACGGCATCTTCAGATTGACGCGCCACGCCGTTCAAGAAATACAGCAACCAATTCGCCCAATCCCCTTCCTCTGTTACCGCGTGAAGCCTTGTGTAGTACTCCGCCCGGGTCGCCTCAAAGAAGGCACTCAGGTAGAGGAGAGGTGTCGGGAGGGTATCCCGTTCCACGAGATAGAGTGTGATGAGAAGACGTCCAACTCGGCCATTCCCATCCAGGAAAGGATGGATCGCCTCGAACTGGTAGTGAGCGAGGCCGATCTGCACCAGCGGAGGCAGGCTTCGGTCTTGCAGGAACCTCTCCAACGCTCCAAGCACGTTCTGCAATTCTGCTGGAGGTGGAGGTACATAGGTCGCGGTGTGTGGTGTCGAGCCTGGAACGCCGATCCAGTTCTGAACGTCACGAATCTCTCCGGGGCGAGCATGCCTACCCCGGACACCCTCCATCAGCCGGCGGTGGATCTCCTGGGTCAGGCGAACGCAGAGCGGAAGGCTCTTGAGGCGCTTGATGCCGTATTCAAGAGCGACCACGTAGTTGGCAACTTCGCGCAAATCCTCTGGACTACGATCGACGATGGCACCCGCATCTGCCGCGAGGAGCTCTCCAAGGGTTGCTTGTGTTCCTTCAATGCGGCTCGACAGCACAGCCTCCCGAGCGACGAACGGCCGCATAAGAACATGGGGATTGGGCAAGCGCCTGCCCTCCCCCGCCAACTGGCCGATCGCACGATCGGCGTCAGAGAGCGCGTACGTGAGTCGAGCTGTCCACTCAAGCTCAGGCGGGAGCGGATCGGGGACGAAAGCGGAGTACCCTTCGATTGCTTGAATGTGCTGCCCAGGTTGAGTCATCGACCGCACCTCACAGCGTTATGATCGTTTCTCTATATTATCGCTCTTAACGCGACTTGTCAATGCGCGTAAGCGGATGCTTTGAGTAACACTATGATCGATTCTTGCTGATTTCGATCATAAGAACGCCAACAAGTGCAGACCGTGAACACAACACTAAGCGCTATGAGCGATTGTGGCGTTATTCGATCGTAGTGATCTTGTCAGGTGACAGGCAACGGCCCACATGCGCGTTTACAGCTTGCGGTCAAGGAGCATAAGCTTCAGCCAAAAGCAGCGCGGGCAGAAGTCGAGAAGGCGCCAGTTCGCCGAGGGTCTTGTCGGAGATGCGTAACTGAGACATTGCTCCTCCAGGTGTTCGAGGGACATAAACCCTATTTGGGACTGCTCCTCGAGGAATCATGGTATGCGTCCCCGGATTCCCAAGAGCGAGTGCAGCCGTATTAGGTGTCAAGTGTAGGTCTGAACATCCCTGTCCAGTTCGCCGGGATCGAGGGCCTTGATGGACAAGCGGCGGAAGTCCTTCGTGTTGCGCGTGATGATTGCCTCAGCCCCGGCCAAGCATCCAGCCTGCTCAACAACAGCGTCTCCGAGATTTGGCGACTGCCTGCAGTAAAGAACCCCGCAGCAAGCTGCGGGGCATTAAAAGGCAAAAACCTAAAGGGCTAAGCGGAGTTAATCCTTATGTTGCAGTTTGATGTATCGCTGTGTCGCGCCAGAGATAACGTCGCACACAAGGTGCGACGCTACATCCATTTTTTCGTAGCGTCGGAGCTTGTCTCCGACGTTGAGAGGCTTGTTCCTGACAGAGTTCATGTAGCTCGTACAAACAACACCCAAATTCGCCTCCGGCGAATCTCCGCTTTCCTCCCCCCAGCAAGCTGGGGGGTATCCAGTGGAGGCTCTTTATGAATTGCTCTATCCCAGGATTGAAGCGATGAAAACGCCGGCGAACGTTAACGCCACGCCGATTGAAGAGCGTGCCGACGGGCGTTCGCGCAAAAGAAGCACGCTGAACAGAAAGGCGAACAGGGTCATCGATCCGTGGACGGGTGCCAGAAGACTGGCCGGTGCCAGCGCAAGCCCGGAGAGCCAAAGGCGCCACCCGAGGAAGAAGCTCAGAAAGGCGGTGATCAGTGCAATCCCAAGGCCCCGCCAAGAAAAGCGAAGTGGGTGCTTTGTGCTTCGATAGGCGATGGCGACAATCCCCCAGCAAACACCTGCGGTTGCGACGAGGATCAGCTGGTAGGTGATCGGTGTCATCCCGTGCGTCAAGCAGTACTTAGTGGGGATCGTCTCCGCAATACCCCAGATAATCCCTGCTGAGAGAGAGACAGCGGTGCCCCAGAAAGGCCGGTCGACTTGCGGCGGACTCCTTCGACGATCGACCAGGAAGATGGCCCCGGAAACAACTAGAATCGCCGCCACGAAGACGACCCATCGCGGTCGCTCGCCGAGGATAAGTACTGCCGCGACGACGCCCCAGAAAGGAGCGGTCAGAGACAGGGCCGTCACCTTGTGAGCGGGGTTTCTCTGCAACGCAATCCGAAACAGCAGAGCGGCAATGAACGAGTCGAGAAAACCTCCCAATATCGCGATGGCGACGAGATGCATGCCAGGATTCTCAAAGCCAGCTGTCAGAAGGCCGTAGGGCACGACGAAAAGCAGACCCAGAAACGGGCGAATGGCCGAATAGGTGACAAGCCCCATCCACTTAAGACCCAGTTTGCCCAGGACCATGGCAAGCGCCCAGCAAACAGAAGCCGCCAGGGCAAGAAGGATGGCAGACGTGTTCATAGCAGGCTCATCATTCTATCCAATCTCCTTCCTCTTCAACAGGTAGACAGGCGCAACCCGGTGGGAGAAATTAACCCCATCTTGTGAACGAAGCAATGCCACCGATGACCTCAGAACAGTTCTGGTGTCTAGAAACAGCCTATCGCGAATCCGTTCTGCCTGACGTGGGAACGACAAGGGCCAGCATCTGGCGTGTCGTCAGGATTGACGTCCTGCTTTCCGAGCATCAAACGCATGTTGCTGAAACGCAGGGCGGATTTCATCGATACTCGCGATTTCGAGTGACACAAACCTTATCTCAAGCTGCTCCTTGAGGAATCATCGTATGCGTCCCCGGATTTTTGCGTCGCAGACAAGCTACACCGCTACAGGAAAAAGGCTGCTTGAAAACGTTGTTTCGTAGCGTCGGGGCTTGTCCCCGACGTTGGCCTGTGAGGCCGCCAGTGGAATAGTCCCGTCCAAAACATCGTCCTCAAGTCTCGTTTCTCCTCGCCCGCGTCAAATCGTCTCCTTGCGGATGCCAAGAATGAAGATCCCAGTCTTGCTCTTAACGGCTTTGGCAAACCTCAGGGAGGAGACAACAAGCTTCAGGAAAATGTTGCAACACAATAAGGCCCGAACCCGCACATTCACGTATGCGTATGATTCGACTCACGCGTTCGTTTGACCAGTGTTTTCTTCCTCATGCTCATCTTGCAGGAGACAACTCTGATCCGCGCTGCTATAATACCTATGTGGCGCGTGGAAATCGTTTCCTCTTGAAGTATGGCAAGAGTGCAAAGGCATCTACCACTGCATGCAGACAAAGTGCATGTGAACTGACGAAAAGAAGCTCGCGGCGGCGGCTTGCTGTACTAGAGTTAGCGATTCCGCTTGCCCCTAACCTCATGCCTGGCGTGCCTCATCCCTTCGTTCACGCTTTTCTCTGGGGGGTACCCCTTCCAGTTCGTACGGACTGGCCTGACTTGGAAGGGGAAAACGAGAGAATCTTGATTGTCGCTCCTCACCCTGACGACGAGGTCCTGGCAGTGGGGGGCACGATCGCTCACCTGACTCAAGAGGGGCACACTGTGTTAGTCGTCTTCCTGACCAACGGGGACGCTAGCCGTGCGGCTAAGCGGTTGCTCACCATGAACCCTCTTCACCGCGCCACCGACTATCGAGCTCTCGGATACCGACGGCAGAAGGAGGCATCTCTTGCCCTTGCATTGCTGGGGGTGCCCCCTGCGCAGATGATCTTCCTGGGCTACCCTGACCAAGGATTGATGCTGCTGTGGACCAACCACTGGGAAAGGGACAACTCGTACAAAAGCCCGTACACCAAGGCCTCCCGTTCGTTTTACTCCAATAGCTACAACCCTCACGCCGTCTATTCGGGCGAGGATCTTCTCAACGACCTTGCGGACATCGTCTGCCGGTTCCGCCCCACCGTAACATACCTGCCCCATCAGGAGGATGCTCACCCCGATCACCAAGCTGGCTTTCTTTTTGGCATGGCCGCGCTTTCCTTCCTTGAAGCGGTAGACAACCCGGATATACGCCTCTACCTCGTACACAGTGCAGGTTGGCCGTATCCAAAGCAACTCCTTCCCGCAATGGTGCTTGACGCCCCAGACGATC
>JAGLXM010000145.1 GCA_023132915.1 Candidatus Bipolaricaulota bacterium | reverse complement strand
GGTGATAGCAAGAACAAAGGCAATCCGCAGGAGAGGATCCTGAGAATCGCAGTGCTTTGCAGGGAATCATGGGGGAGGGAGAGTTCTCCCTGCAGGGGTTGCGTAAACGCCTGTTAAGATCAAAGCCAGGATAATCTGGGCCACTTTCAAGCGGGACGTTGTCTCTCAAACAAAAGCGAGGGAGAATTGATAGCTTCAAACTCCGCTGTAACGATGCGCGATATCTATCTCGCCAAGCAGCGGATCGCTCCAATTGTCTTGCGGACTTCTCTGGTCAGTAGCCCTATATTAGAAGACCATGTAGGCACCTCTGTCTATTTAAAGCTTGAGGGGTTGCAGGAGACAGGTTCTTTTAAGATTCGTGGAGCTGCCAATAAGATGCTCAACCTCACCGAGGAAGAAAAGACAAGAGGAGTCATCGCCGTCTCCACCGGCAACCACGGTCGGGCCGTCTCCTATGTGGCCAAGACATTGGGCATCCAAGCGGTAATCTGCCTCTCGGAGGGAGTTCCCCGGAACAAGATTGATGCGCTGAAACACCTCGGCGCCGAGATCGTGATGCATGGCAAGACCTACGATGATGCCACGGAGCACGCGTTTAGGCTCCAGAAGAAACGCGGATTGACGATGATTCACCCGTTTGATGATCCGTTTGTCATCGCTGGTCAAGGCACCATCGGCTTGGAACTGTTGGAGGACCTCCCCGAGATCGATACGGCCATTGTGCCGCTCTCAGGAGGTGGGCTGATCTCAGGGATCGCATTGGCACTCAAATCTGCTAATCCTGCGATTCGAGTGATCGGGGTCACGATGGATCGCGCACCGGTCATGTACCACAGTCTAAAGGCGGGAAAACCGGTTGAGATGAAAGAAGAGGAGACCATCGCCGACGCCCTGGTAGGAGGGCTCGGTCCGGTCAATCACTACACCTTCCGCATGTGCCAAGGCTACGTTGGCGAGGCCGTCTTGGTTTCGGAGGAGGAGATCGCGGAGGCGATGGCCTTTTGCTTGGAGCAGCATCGCCTTGTTGTAGAGGGCGGTGGGGCCGTGGGGATAGCAGCACTTCTGCATCGAAGGGTGGGAGAGCTTGGGCGCAACGTGGTAGTCGTTCTTAGCGGCAGCAATGTCGATCTGCCGGTGCTCTTGAAGGTTGCCGAGAAGTACCGTCTCCCTGGAGGTTAACTTCGACAGACCGTTTTTTCGGCGTTAGGTTATTTTAAAATAGATCTTGCATCAGGGAGGAAAAGGAGGGTGCAACGTATGAGCACTTTTCAGCCATTCGCCATGGAACGCATGATGTCCAAATGGGAAAATGTTGTCGACTACAATCTGTCAGAGAGCGGGGTTCACCCCATCACCGCCCGCGAGCTGGTGGACGACCCGGCGGTGGTTGAGGAACTGCTGACCACCAAGCTGGGATACGCCCAGGCAAACGGCATTTCCGAGCTACGAGAGCAGATCACTTCCCTCTATCCCGGTGCTGGCCCCGACAATGTGCTTGTCACCGTCGGCTGTGCCGAGGCCAATTTTAACGCGCTGCAAACCCTTCTTAGGCCGGGAGAGGAGATTGTGGTCATGCTCCCCAACTACATGCAGATCTGGGGCGTCGCTCAAAACCTTGGAGCGAAAGTACGAGCCTTTCATCTCAAAGAAAATCTGGGCTGGGCCCCGGACCTGGATGAATTAAACGATGTCATTACGGAGCAAACGAAACTCATCGCCGTCTGTAACCCGAACAACCCCACAGGGCATATTCTCACTGAAGCGGAGATGGAGGCCATCGTAGCCGTTGCTGAGCGGGTAGGGGCCTGGCTTCTCGCCGATGAGGTCTACAGTGGAGCCGAACGGCTGAGCAATACCCAGACACCCTCGTTCTGGGGCCGGTACGACAAGGTGCTGGCGACAAACAGCTTGAGCAAGGCCTATGGCCTACCAGGACTGCGAATCGGGTGGGTGGTGGGGTCGCCGGACATGGTGGATGAAATCTGGGCTCGCCATGAATACACGGCGATCAGTGCGACCATGCTCGCCAACAAGCTCGCAGCGATTGCACTGTCTCCGAAGGTGCGCCCCCGCCTGCTCCAGCGCACCCGCAGCTACATCCGCCGAGGCTTTCCCATCTTGGAGGAATGGCTGGCGCGCCACGAAGGCACCTTCACTCTGGTTCCTCCGCAGGCCGCGGCGATCGCCTTCATTCGCTATCATCTCGATATCAACTCCGCGGAATTAGTAGAGCGGTTGATGCGTGAGAAGAGCGTCTTCATCGTTCCAGGAGACCACTTCGGCATGGATCATTACCTGCGGATCGGTTTTGGCCTGCCGCCTGACTATCTTCAGGCAGGGCTGGACCATATCCATGAGTTGATTGTTGAGCTCCAGAGATAAGCGGTCGTTGAGGTAGTACCCAGCAGAGACGGCGGCTGGACACACCACGAAGGAGGTGAAGATGGCGATCACTATATTGACGGAGTCTGAGATTCGGAGATGCGTAGGGATGGACCAAGAGGCGATTGAGATCGTTGAGGATGGTTTTACTCGCTTGGCTAATGGGATGGCCACCATACCACCCATAATGCGAGTTGACATCCCGGAGAATAAAGGTGAGGTGGACGTCAAGACCGCCTATATACGGGGACTCGACAGCTTTGCCATCAAGATAGCCTCAGGGTTCTTCGAAAACTACCGCTTGGGTTTGCCCAGTGGCAGTGGCCTAATGGTGATCGTAAGCGCCAAGACCGGCGTCCCTGAGGCGCTCATGTTGGATAACGGCTATTTGACCAATGTGCGCACTGGTGCTGCGGGTGCAATAGCAGCCAAGTATCTTGCCCGTGAGAAGATCGATACAGCCGGCGTCATCGGGACTGGCGCACAAGCTCGCTACCAGATGATGGCTCTAAAGCTAGTGCGTGACTTTCGGAGACTGATGATCTACGGCATAATTCCCGAGGAGGTTGAGCAGTACGCTTCAGAGATGGCACCAGTGCTGGGTGTGGAGATCATGAAGGCGGAGGATGCAGAGGCTGTTGTCAGAGGCAGCGATGTCGTAGTAACAACGACGCCATCGCACGATCCTTACCTGAAGGCCCAGTGGTTACACCCCGGACTACACATCACAGCGATGGGAGCTGATGCTGAGGAGAAGCAGGAGCTGCACGCTGACGTGCTGCGTCATGCTGATCTTCTAGCCTGTGACCGGAAATCGCAGTGTTTTCGCCTGGGTGAGTTGCATCACGGACTGGAGGAAGGCATTATTCCCCAGGATGACGAGATCATCGAGCTGGGACAGCTTTCCTCCGGCCAAAAGCCTGGCCGTAGATCGGATGAAGAGATCACTATATGTGATCTAACTGGTGTCGGTGTGCAGGATACGGTGATAGCCTTGCTGGCCTATCGAAAGGCAACGGAAAAGGGTCTGGGAGAACCGATCGAGGTCTGAGGTGCAAACCAAGCTTTAAGACATGGTCTAACTGGTAACCTGTTTGCGGACAATATAAGGCACTTTATGAGGAGATGATTCTATTATGCGGTTTAAGCGTATGGCGATAGAGAGGGAGTCTCCTGAGGAATACGGGTATGGTGCCATCGACTACAACTTGAGTGAGAGCTCGGTCCCAGATCGCTACCTCCGTGGAATAGACATCGATCTGGGGAAAATTCTTATGTGCTACGGCCATCACTGGGGGCAACCTGCCCTTCGCGAACAGATCGCCGAACAGTATGATGGGCTTCCCTTTGATCAGATTCTCGTGACCGGTGGTGCTGCAGAAGCCCTGTTTGTCGTCGCGGCCACACTTCTCAAACCGGGCGATCACGTAGTCGTGGAACATCCAAACTATCCCTCCAACTACGAGGTGCCGCGCTCGTTGGGCTGCACAGTGGATGTCCTTCCTTTACACTTCGAAGCCCAATTCGAATTAGACGTAGACAGGCTCAAGCACCTGGTAACTCCACAGACCAAACTGATCAGCCTCACTCATCCGCATAACCCAACAGGAACGATGATTTCCGAAGACACCTTGGAAGCGGTCATCGCGATAGCTGAATCTTCTGACACTTTTCTCATCTTCGATGAGACCTATCGCGAGCTCACCTTTCATGCGAAACTGCCAACCGCAGCGTCCTTGAGCCCAAAGGCAATCAGTATATCGACCCTCTCAAAAGCATACGGTTGTCCAGGGATTCGCATCGGATGGATTGCAATGCGAAACACTTCTCTCCTGGAATCCTTTCTTGCCGTGAAAGAGCAGATCAACATCTGTAACTCAGTGGTCGATGAGAAGATTGCCCTCTCAGTCCTAGAAAGGAAAGACCAGTTGATTAGCGACGGCAACGCCCATGTGCAAGCGAACTTCGAGGTCTTAAGCGACTGGATGAAGACTCAGACCGATCTGGAATACATACGACCCAAAGGAGGAGCAGTGTGTTTTCCTAGGATCAGGGAGGATATGGAAGTCGATGTGAGGAAATTTTACCGCTTACTGTGGGACCGTTACAAAACCTTTGTTGGCCCAGGTCACTGGTTCGAGCAGGATGACCGGTACTTCAGGATTGGCTATGGATGGCCCACAAGGCAGGAGCTAGCGACTGGTCTTGAGAATATCGCAATGGCGCTCGATGAAGCAAAAAGCGGGCACAGTTCCAGGGCTGCGCGTCGAGACTTTTAGGTGATGAGAGTTCCGACATCGATGTCCTTTTGCACAGTCAAAAGTACACATTCGCTGCCATCGTCCTTTTCGGCACAAAGGAGCATCCCTTCCGAGATTTCTCCTGCAAAGCAGGCTGGCTGCAGATTAACCAAGACGATGATCGTCTGATGAACCAATTCCTCTTTCGAATAGTAGGGTACCAAACTGGTAACAATTTGCATTGGGTCATCCGCACCAATGTCGACTTGCAATCGATAAAGTTTGTCCGTCTTTGGTACCCTTTGCACCTCCAGAATCTTGCCGACCCTAATCTGCAGTTTCTTCCAATCATCAAAGCTAATGTTCTCCATGCTCATCCTCCTCGAGCAAAGATAGCGGAGATTAAGAATCCTTTGGGTCACAGTTGTACCTCTAAAGTTGCGAGGTTGCCAACTCGGAAGGGCTCTGGCCACTTGGTTTGGCTTTTTGGGGAAGTGATGGATCGGATGCGAAAGCGATTCCTTCAGACTGGCTTGTTGAGAGTCGTCGCATTTGGATCGAGGTCCCAGTATCATTTAGGGGAGCTTTAGCTAGGAGTGCTCTTGGATACGCCACCTGGAGTAAAATGATCGAATGTTGATCAAAAATCCGATAGTC
Organism: Candidatus Bipolaricaulota bacterium; assembly: GCA_023132915.1. Lineage (GTDB taxonomy): Bacteria > Bipolaricaulota > Bipolaricaulia > UBA7950 > UBA9294 > UBA9294. The sequence goes on along the minus strand of JAGLXM010000145.1, from coordinate 44,550 downwards.
TTAGTCTTGTAACCATCGATCCCTAAAAATCGTTTCAGCAAGGGGGGATGCGCTATAAAGTATGGAACATGCGGCGGAGATGTCCCAAGGCATCTGAAAAAAAAGATGCCTTGGGGGAACCAAACGTCATCACCTGGTGACTGATAAAGGAGGCAGTGCGTATGAGCGAAAATCGAGCAATCGTTTACCCCTACATTCCGAACTCCGTGCCCAGGGTAAAACAGGAGATGCTCAAGGGGGTAGGAGCGAGGAGTGAAGAGGACTTCTACGAGGATGTCCCCGAAGCTCTCCGACTCAAGAAGCCTCTGAATCTACCCGAATCGCTTCTGTCCGAATGTGCATTGAAACGGCATGTGGAGGGAATCCTTTCGAGAAATAGGACCTGTCAGGAGTATCTCAGCTTTTTGGGAGCGGGGTGCTACCAACACCATGTGCCCGCAGTATGTGATGAAATCAATCAGCGCAGTGAGTTCCTCACCGCCTACGCCGGTGAGCCGTACGATGACCACGGTCGGTTCCAAGCGCTGTTCGAGTATGCCAGTATGATGGGTGAGCTTCTGAACATGGATGTCGTCAATGTGCCGACCTATGATGGCTTGCAAGCTGCAGCGACCTCCGTCCGCATGGCGGCAAGGATCACCGGACGCCAGGAAGCCTTGATCGTTAAGACGATCCATCCTGCAGTCCTATCGAAGATCAGGGACTACTGTGCCCCAAATCTACAGATCAGGCTTCTTGATTACGATGCCAAGACTGGCCAGATCGATCTGTCGGCACTCCAAACTGCCATCTCGTCGAAAACAGCAGCCGTCTATTTCGAGAATCCCTCCCACCTTGGTTCCCTCGAAGCGCACGGAGATGAGATCGCCGAAATTGTCCACGACCATGGGGGAATCTGCGTCGTTGGTGTCGATCCGATCTCGTTGGGTGTAATGGCTCCTCCAGTGGACTATGGTGCCGATATCGTCTGTGGCGACATTCAGTCGCTGGGGATGCACATGCAATTCGGTGGTGGCCATGCCGGGTTCATCGCCACACGCGATGAAGAGAAGTACGTGATGGAGTATCCGTCTCGCTTATTCGGAATTGCCCCGACATCTGTAGAAGGCGAGTACGGTTTCGGTGATGTGGCCTATGAGCGGACCTCGTTTGCAGAACGGGAGGAGGGCAAGGAATTCGTCGGGACTGCTTCTGCATTGTGGGGGATCACAGCCGGGGTGTACTTGGCACTGATGGGGCCGCAGGGGATGCAGGAACTCGGCGAGGGCGTGATGCAACGCGCGAAGTACCTAATGGCTAAGCTTTCGGAGATAGACGGGGTCAAGGCGCCGATCTTTGCAGCCCCTCACTTCAAGGAGTTCGGGGTCAATTTCGATGGCACGGGCAAGGCTGTGGCGGAAATCAACGCAGCACTTCTAAACTACAAGATCTTTGGTGGGAAGAGCCTAACCAGCGAATTCCCCGAGCTTGGCGAGAGCGCCTTGTATTGCGTGACCGAAGTTCACACGAAAGCTGATCTGGACCGATTGGTCGATGCCTTGACTGAGGTGGTGAGCTAAAATGCAGAGCATAACCGAGAAGCGCTACACCGATGGGCGGCCTAACTTGCGCCGGTTCCACCAAGCGAAGTGGGATGAACCGATCATCTTTGAACTCAGTAACCCGGGAGAGCGGGGGATTCTCCCTCCCCCGATTGAGGATGGGATACGCGACGCGGTGGGCGATGTTACGTCCGCGCTTCCTGACATGCTGCGGCGCAAGACGCCCCTTGACCTCCCCGAGATGGCGCAGCCGCAGGTCGTCCGGCACTACATGCGTCTGTCGCAAGAGAACTTGGGGCTTGACCTTAACATCGACATCGGTCAAGGCACATGCACGATGAAATACAGCCCGAAGATCAACGAACAGCTGGCCCGCACCCCACAGATCACCGAGCTTCATCCGCTACAGCCGGAAGAGACGGTGCAGGGAATCCTCGAGATCATGTACAAGTTCGAGCAGATCCTCAAGGAGATCTCGGGGCTGGATCGATTCTCCTTGCAGCTGGGAGCCGGATCAGCTGCGATCTACGCGGCGGCCTCTATTATCCGTGCGTATCATGCCGCGCGCAGAGACACCGGGCAGCGGGATGAGATCATCACGACGATCTTCTCCCACCCCTCCGATGCGGCGTGTGCTAAGACAGCGGGATTCAACGTCATTACCCTTTATCCGGATGACGATGGCTATCCGGATTTAAACGCGCTTAAGGAAGCGGTCTCTGAACGAACAGCCGGCCTGATGACCGCCAACCCCGAGGACACCGGGATCTTCAATCCCCGGATCGCCGAATTCGTGAATGTGGTTCACAAGGCCGGGGGACTCTGTTTCTACGACCAGGCGAACGCGAACGGCGTCCTGGGGATAACCCGAGCCAGGGAAGCCGGCTTTGACCTGTGTCACTTCAACCTGCACAAGACCTTCTCCACCCCCCACGGCTGCGGCGGACCCGGCGCAGGGGCGCTCGGCGTCATCGAAGCCCTTTCCCCGTTTCTTCCCACACCGGTGCTGGCCTACGATGGGGAACGTTACTACCTCGATTACAACCGCCCGCAGAGCATCGGTAAGGTGCGCGCCTTCTACGGCGTCGTGCCTGCTGTTCTCAAGGCCTACGCCTGGGTGATGAGCCTCGGCGCAGAGGGACTTAAGGAGGTCTCCAAGACCGCGGTTTTAAACAACAACTACCTTTTAAAGAAGATGTTGGAGATCCCCGGGGTGAGCGCCCCCTATGCTAAAGGAAAGCGGCGTATCGAGCAGGTTCGCTATAGCTGGGAGAAACTGTGTAAGGAGACCGGCGTCCATTCCGAGGAGATCGGGTTGCGCGCGGCGGATTTCGGGGTGCACTATTGGACGAGCCACCATCCGTTCATCGTGCCCGAACCATGTACCCTTGAGCCGACGGAATCCTTCTCCAAGGCGGATCTCGATGAGTACGTGGAGATCTTGAAGCACGTCGCACACGAGGCCTACACCGATTCGGACAGGGTGAAGACAGCGCCACACAACAGCACCGTGCACCGGACCGATCAGGCCCCATTCGATGACCCATCTCAGTGGGCGATTACGTGGAGGGCCTATCTCAAGAAGACCGAGAGAGGCAAGAAGGGCTGAATGTCTTATGTCAATATGCGCTGATCACGGGAGGAGGTTGGGGCTCATCGTCAATCCGGTTGCAGGTCTCGGTGGAAGGGTCGGGCTCAAAGGGAGCGATGGAGCAGCAATCCAGCAGCAGGCATTGCGGCTGGGCGCTGTCCCACAGTCGCTTCATCGCGCGGCGCAAGTGCTGGAACGTCTCAAACCGATCAAGGATGAACTCATGCTTTACACCTATCCGGCTGAGATGGGAGAAGAGGCGGCAAAACGTTGTGGCCTGGATCACACAGTCATCGGTTCGATTGTGGCGGGCCAGACCACCGCGGCCGATACCGCGCGTGCTGCCCGAGAGATGCAACGGCTGAGGGTGGATCTGCTTCTGTTTGCCGGCGGGGACGGAACGGCAAGGGACATCACCGATGCGATCGACGATACCCTGCTTGTACTTGGGATTCCCACGGGAGTGAAGATGCAGTCAGCAGTATTCGCGGTAAGCCCGATCAGTGCGGGGGACCTCGCTTTGGCGAGCCTGCAAGGACGTATCCGACGCGAGCGCGAGGCGGAAGTAATGGATATCGATGAAGACGCGCTTCGGCAGGGCATCGTCACTGCTAAGTTGTATGGGTATCTCAGAGTTCCGCATGAGGACCGGTTGGTCCAAGGAGCAAAGACTCCAAGCAGCGGAAGGGACAAGGTTGCCATGGAGACCATTGCTCTCCAAATCATCGACCACATGGAGGATGAGCCTCTATACATTGTCGGGCCTGGGACGACAACCCGCGCGATCCTGTCCAAGCTAGGGTTGGATAAGACGCTCATCGGTGTGGATGTCGTGTGGAAAGACAAGCTTCTCGCGAGTGACGTCAATGAGGCACAACTCCTGAACCTTCTCGAAGGCCGCACCTCAAGGATCATCGTCACCCCGATAGGAGGGCAGGGGTACCTATTCGGAAGGGGAAATCAGCAAATTAGCCCCAAGATCATCAAGCAGGTTGGGAAAGCGAATATCATTGTGGTAGCGACCCCGGAAAAGATGGATGCGTTGAGGGGGCGACCGTTCTTAGTCGACACCGGTGATCCGGAAACGGATCGATGGCTCAGCGGCTATACCCGCGTCGTGTGTGGATATGGAGAATACAGCATTTACAAGATCTCTTATGCCGGTGAAAATTGATCCTGAAACGGAAGCGCTAAAGGGCGCGGCGTAGCGGAGTCAGCAAGGAGCAAAGCGAACCATTTAGGAGGTGGTCATAAACCGATGTCCGATCAAGCCAAACGAAAATCGTGCAACATCCTGGCCGAAAAAGTGGCCCTGATCACAGGAGGGGCCTCCGGAATTGGAAAGGCCACGGCAGCGCTCTTTGCCCGCAAAGGGGCGGCGGTGACGATCGCCGATATCAACGTCAAGGCGGGCGAAGCGGTTGCCGAGGCCATTGTAGACGACGGCGGAGAGGCGATGTTCGTCCGCTGCGACGTGACACGTGCCAGCGACTGCCAACGGACAGTGGACCGGACCGTGGCAAGATGGGGAAAGCTCGATATTCTGTTCAACAATGCCGGGGTCACCCGCCGCGCCTCAGTGATCGAGACGACAGAGGAGGAGTGGGACTGGGTCATGGCGGCGAACGTCAAATCGGTCTTCCTGATGTCAAAGGCGGCCATCCCGGTAATGGTCAAAGCCGGTGGCGGCGTCATCGTCAACACCGGATCAGGATGGGGGCTGGTCGGTGGCAAAGATGCCGTCTCCTACTGCGCCTCCAAAGGTGCGGTCATTCAATTGACCAAAGCGATGGCCCTTGACCATGGACCGCAGAATATCCGGGTGAACGCCGTCTGTCCCGGCGATACCGACACGCCGATGCTCGCTAACGAAGCGGAACAGCTTGGCCAGTCGCATCAAGCGATCCTGGCAGAGTCGGTTCATCGGCCGCTCGGTCGGGTGGGACGTCCGGAAGAGATCGCGCAAGCCGTGTTGTACCTGGCGAGCGCCGCGTCGTCGTTCGTCACCGGGACCACACTCCTTGTCGACGGCGGCGGATTGGCCGGATCCAGCTAAAGGAGGGTTGGATGCGTGGATTGAAGGATAAGTGCGTTCTGGTCACCGGTGGAGCGAGTGGCATCGGCGCTGCAACGGCCAAGCGGTTCCTCGACGAGGGGGCGCAGGTTGTCGTCCTGGACTGCAACCCAGAGGCACTTGCGCAAATCGAGAAGGAGTTGCCCGCCTTGAGCAGCACGATCCAGGCGGACGTCGCTTGCGCCGATGAGGTGAGCCGCGCATTCGATGAGTTAGACAGCCGCTTGGGCAGGCTGGATGTCCTGATTAACAACGCGGGAATCAGTGTGCGAAACCCGTTCATGGAGATCACGCTACAGCAGTGGCGCCGCGTCCTGGACGTCAACCTGACCGGCATCTTTTTCGTCGCTCAGCAGGCGGCCAAGCGGATGCTCGTTGGCAATGGCGGTGTGATCCTCAACATGGGATCGACCAACGGGATAATGGGCTATCCGTTCTACGCCGACTACAACGCCTCAAAAGCCGGGGTGATCGAGTTGACCCGTTCGATGGCACTCGAACTCGCACCGACGGTGCGCGTCAACGCCGTCTGTCCGGGCTTCATCCTCACGCCGATGCAGGAGGCGGAGTACACACCTAAGATGCTGCACGCATTTGAGAACAAGGTGCCCCTGAGACGGGTGGGCCGGACGGACGAAGTGGCTGCCCTGTTTGCCTTCCTCGCCTCCGACCAGGCTGCGTTCATCACCGGACAGACCATCGTCATCGACGGCGGCGAGATCGCTGGAGGACTGGCAAGTCGCTAGCGCTAAGCCTTCGACTATCCTTGCCCGGCCCCCAGCTTGCCAAGGGAAAGGAACTACCAGCCGAGATAAGGGGCGAGGTCAGCGCTTGACACCTTGCCGGCCAGCGCATCAGCGAGCGCCTGCTCAAAGAGCTCGATGCCGCGAGCGATTTCCTCCTCGTCAACGATCAGCGGGGGAGTGATTTCAATGACATTAGAGGATGTCCCCACGTAGAAGAGGATCAGCCCCAGTTCTTTGGCGCGGAAGCAGAGCTGTGCCACAAGCGCGGGATTGGGCGCAACCGTCTCGGGGACGATCAACTCCACGCCGATCATCAATCCTCTCCCGCGCACGTCGCCGATTTGAGGATACCGTTCGGCAAGCATCTGCAACCCTTCTTTTAGCCTGGCCCCATATTTTGCAGCCCGCTTTACCAACCCCTCTTGTTGAATGACGGTGAGTGTTGCTAACCCCACAGCGCATGCCACTGGGTTTCCGGCCGTGGTCATCATATGGCCGCTCGGCACCGCATCGAGGATCTCCGCCCGTCCAACCACCGCGCTGAGTGGAATGCCTGATGCCATGGGTTTCCCCAGCATCACTGCATCCGGAAGGGCCCGCGAGTGTTGGAAGGCGAACAGCTGTCCCGTACGACCAAACCCGGCTTTCACCTCGTCGATCACGTAATAAAGGTCGTGCTCTCTGCAGAGCGCTCCCAACCCCTCCAGGAAGCCATCAGGTGGGACGATCACCCCTCCATCGCTTAAGATCGGCTCGACGATGAGGCCGGCGTAGTCGTGGTCAGAGTGGCTCAGCAAGCGGCGGATATTGCTCAAGTGCTCTTCACAACAGGCGTTTTCATCCCCGTCGTAACGGTAGGGATTGGGATAAGGAACCTTGGCCATCAACGTGCTCCCGGAGAATCTCTCCGAAGCACTGTGGCCAGAGAGAGCCGCTGCTCCGAGCGTTTGCCCATGGTAACTGCCCTCGAAAGAGATAATCTTCGGGCGCTGCTTGGCAATGGGCAGGAATTTTGCGACGAGATCCCCGGCTTCTGAGCCCGAGTGTCCAAACCACACCTTCTGGGCGAAGTCGCCGGGCATAAGCCCGACCAGCTTCTCTGCCAGTTCAACGGTTACCGGCGACGGAATCGAGATGTGGGAGTTCATTGTGGTCTTGCGAACCTGCTCGCAGGCGGCCTCAACCACCTTGGGGTGCCCGTATCCGGTATTGGCAACCGCCCAACTGGCACTGAAATCTAAATACTCCTTGCCTTGCGTGTCTCGAATCCAACAGCCCTTACTCGATTCCAAAAGAATAGGAAAGAAGCGGATCTTCATCGACTCAGCGATGAGGGCGCGATCTCGCTTTAAATAGTCAGCTTCAGAGCAGTTTAACACGAGAACCCTCCGTTAGGTCGCATCGGTCAATTGCGGCATACTAGTAAAAGAGTTGTGGAATAACCTAAGCATGGTTTTCTGTACAGGCCTCTTGGATGGCAATACTCTATCACCATTTTGATTGCCAAAACGGCAATCAAAACCCTTGCAAGATGGCCAACCACTCACTAATTACACTCTGACACTATCACCTACCCTTGCTGGTTCCTGGCGCCCCAACTTCGCGTGACAAGAGATGTCAAAGCGATTGAAGACGTCCTCTCTTGTCCAGATACTTGGGAACCTCGACATAAACGACCGTGTCATAGTTCGCATCGGCCCACTGGGCGACCTTGAGGTCGCACGCGGTGCTGATGAGCAGGGTGGCATCTTCGAGCGGCATATCGAGTCGTTGGGTGAGAAAGTCAGCGGTCCGCCGGACAGCAAGGCGAGCGGCATCTTCAAACGTCCTTGCGTTGGCGACGATTCCCCAACGGTGTTCGTTCTCTACTTGGGGCCTGGAAGGAATCTGCCCTTGATCAGCGCCTGGATCTCTACCGTCACTTCGGCACCACATTCCATGCCGATGCAGATCTCGCCGTCGCCCATCGCCGAATGCACATCCCCCATCTGCAGCAGGGCGCCGGGGACGAACACCGGGAAATAGAGTGATGCCCCGATCCCCATTGTGGGAACGTCCATGTTGCCACCGTGGTCGCCTGGAAGCCCGGTCGGCGTTCGGTCCAAGGGCGTGGTGCCTATCGTGCCGATCATCAGCCTGGGTTCGATGACGATATCCTCGTTGAAAACTGTCTTCCGATCTTGGATAGTGCAGATCTTCGTCACCGGCCCCGGCGCCCGATCCTGGAGGACCCCTTCCCCAGGGATGAGAGTCGCCACCGCGTGACCCTCGGGCTCGATGTCGAGGACTCGAATAACCAGGATGTCTCCTGGTTGAGCGTTTTCGATGAACAGGGGACCCGTATTTGGGTTCATGTGCGACATGTCTATCGTGTGCGCCAGGTCCTTCTCCGTCTTTAGCTGATCATCGAAGCAGTCAACCGTTTCGAAGACGACGGTATCCTTCACCGAGGCGCGGGCAATCGGTTGGTTACGCGGGTCATAGAAGTAGGTCCTTGTTTCCTTACCGATTCTCAGCATGTTACCTCCTCCTTGCGAATCGACATCGAATGGCCGCGAAACCATCTCACTTGCCACCCGCAACCTTGGCCAGGGCGGCATCCAGGACATCCAACCCCTCGTTAAGCTGCTCATCGGTGATGGCGAGGGTCACCAACATACGTAGCACATTTCCATATAGACCGGCGCTCGGCATGATAAGCCCATTACGAAGGCATTCCTGCACCACAGCAGAACACTCCTTCTTGGCCGGCTCCTTTGTGACCGGGTCCTTGACGAGTTCCATGCCGACCATGGCGCCCAGGCCGCGCACATCGCCGATGATAGAGTACTTACGCTTCACGTCCTCAAAACGTTTCCGGGTGAACTTACCAATGGCGACCGCTCGGTCGAGGAGCTTATCCTCTTCTACGATGTTCAATACTTCAATCCCTGCTCGACAGGCGATGGGGTTGCCGACGTACGTCCCTCCGATCGAACTCCCTGGAATGCGATCGTAGATCTCTTTCTTTCCGATCACACCAGACAGCGGGAGTCCGGCCGCGATCGACTTTGCCATAGCGATGAGATCGGGTTCGATGTCGTAATGCTCGATGGCGAAAAACTTGCCTGTGCGGCCGAACCCGCTTTGAATCTCATCGGCGACAAAGAGGATCCCATGCTTGGTGGTCAGTTCACGCAGATACTCCAGAAATCCATCAGCTGGAACGATGAACCCACCTTCTCCCTGCAGTGGTTCGATCACGACCGCGGCAACCTCTTCAGGATCGACCAGCGCGATCAACGCGCGCTCAAAGTCCTCAAATTGCATGTTGTTGCGATACGGGTTGGGAAGGGGGAGGCGGTAGATGTCCGGTGCAAACGGCCCAAATCCTGCTTTGTACGGCGATGCCTTGTGCGTCATGGTCATCGTGAGAAGGGTGCGGCCGTGGAACGCTCCCTCGAACACTACGATCGCCTTTCGCTTCGTGTACTTGCGGGAGATCTTGACCGCGTTCTCGATCGCCTCAGCCCCACTGTTGAAGAAGGCCACCTGTTTCGGAGAAGGTCCGGGGGCCAGCTTAGCGAGACGTTCAGCAAGTGTGACAAATGGCTCGTAAGGGATCGCTGTGAAGTCCGTGTGCGCGAACTTGCCCGCTTGGTCGCGAATTGCCTCAACCACGCGATCTGGTGTGTGACCGACGATCAGGCAGCCCCAGCCACCGGTAAAATCGATGAACTGATTCCCATCCACATCTTTCACCAAAGCGCCCTTTCCTTCTGCGATAAAGAAGGGCGCGAGCGTCTCGAATGCAAGCGGTACATACCGCTCCTTTTTGGCAGTGATTTCACGCGACTTCGGGCCAGGGATTTCCGTTTTGATCGATATGGCGCTACTGCTCATACCATACCTCCTAAAAATTTAGATCTTGTACGCTCAATCTTACTAAAAACTGTCCAAAAGGTCTATCAATTCTACGCTATCCTCCCCCCATCACCCCTTTCTCAAGATCTATCACACCATTAGTTAAAACCGTGTACTACTTTCCAGGCCTCATCTTCAAACGAAACGTCAAAAATCGAAACTAGACTAACTAATTGCAACCCTAGTTTAGACATCGAGACGGTTCTGTTCATGACCACTCGCAGTTTCCGTTTTCCGTGCTTCTTACTCGTAAAGGAGGTCAAATGCGCTGGGAGCGATGCCAGCCCGTTTGTCTCCAAGACAGCTAGGAAACCTCCGTTTGCAACTCCTAGCTGGTCAAATCGGCTTGAGTAGGGCCAGGACAGCAGATCTTACTTATCAAATTCAATTGAACAGCAATTGGATGTGGACTCTCTTAACATCTTATGCCAACGTTTAAGGCTGGTTCTCGTTTTCTCGCATTGGCACATGCCGAAGCATCTTTGCAAGCTCATTGAGTATGACTCTTTCTAGTCCACATTTTACCAATACAGGTATTTCCAGCATACACTGAGGAAAGTGGTAAAGCAAACCCCACTACACCGGACGTTCATTAACTGTGCCCTTGACCTACCCCATTCTATGTACCACTTGCAGTGAGAAGGAATGTTCCCTGATCGATGGAAACCAAAGCACCGAACTTGGCCGGAGGACTCACCATCCTTTTCCCAATAGATCCTTCAACGCGTCGATATCCATCGTTTGTTGGGCCACGATCTTCTTTAAGCGTCTGTTCTCATCTCAAGTTCCTTCAGCCTACGCAGTTGTGCCTCGTCCACCCCACGGTACCTGTTCCGCCAACGGTGAACGGTTGTCTCCGAGACGCTGTACTCACGGCATACCGAGGTGATCGTTAAAAAAAATTGGTGCCCGAGGACGTTTGTCCTTTGGGCACCAAATTATCACCTTGCTGAGCCAGAGCCTTCGCAAGACGCGTTCAAGCTAGCCTTTCTTCTCTTCCTTGTTAAGGTATTGAAGAATCGCGTCGACTACTAAGTAGTTGATCGACCGATCGCGCCGTTCACTCAAACGGATCAGACGCTGGACCGGCTTTTCTTCCATCTTCCTTTGTGGAATGTAGATGGAGAGCTTGTCGAGGATCTCCTTCTTAGCCATGTGGTTCACCTCCTCATCAAGGAACTTATTCCCCCTCTTCTCATGTGATTCCCACTGAATTGACGATCCTTCATAGGATAGCAAGATATCCAGTCCGTTCTATGCCAGGAACCAGAAAATTTCATGGAAGAAATATGGAAGAAAAGCGTGTGAAAGTTTGTTCCCCCACTTGATCACTTCGGAGATTATATTGAGAAGCGGCAAAAAAGCACCCCCACCACCCGGAGAGGGCAAAGGGAGCGCTTAGGGCACATGAGCCGCGATATGGGCTCAAGGCTTTTTACCCTAGCACAAAATGGCGTTACAGGTCAAATGTCAAGCATCCATCTCACCCTCTTAAGACTCGAAACAAGAAAGACTTGGTGGGTGGTACAGGACTCGAACCTGTGGCCTCATGCACGTCAAGCATGCGCTCTCCCAGCTGAGCTAACCACCCATTTAAGAGGCGGCGAGCGGATTCGAACCGCTGAATCAGGGATTTGCAGTCCCTTGCCTTTCCACTTGGCTACGCCGCCAGGCAAAAACAATTATAGGGACTTCGTCAGGTGCCGTCAATCCGAGCTATGATGCCAGGTTGACTAAGCAATCTATGCAGTGCTGTATGGAAAACTCTTTAGACAGGGAGATAGAAAATCAGTGGCGCAGGGCAATGAGGTAAGTAAAGTCGATCCCGTCGTCGTCGATCTGTGTTTGTGCCCCGAATTCCGCCTCGCAGTGGGCGGCCATCTCCTCGGGCACGCTAGTGAACTTCAATCCTTCTTTTCTTCCGGTGACAAGGTGCGAGAAGACGATTCCCACTCTACAAGCAGCAAACGCGATCTTGAGGATCGTCATCATCGTCACCATCGGATCGTCACCGATCGGGTAGCCGAGGACGCTCAGGATATATCCGGTGTCAAAGCTCCCTGCGACGAGAGGATCGGTCAGGACGTCGAGCACCTCGAACGATGCACCTTTGTGATCGCCAAAGCGACGGCACGCCTCCTGCACCATCCGCTCGCTCACATCGATCCCGTGATAGCTCTCGTAGGGGAGGCCCTCAGCATCGAGGAACGAAAGAAGGTCTCCGAGGCCGCAGCCAAGGTCGAGGACCCTTCCTCTCGGCGGCAGGAGGGAGATCGCTCGCTCGAACAATCGTCGCTGTGCCTGCACGCTAGAATACTCAAGGATCATCGTGTCGTCGCCGGAAAAGGCGGTATGGCGTGCATCGTAGAACGCCCCACAGGCAGCGGGATCCGGGAAACCGGCGGGGGTGTAGCGGAACATGCGGCGTTTCAGCCGCTTAGGGAGCAGACGAAAGGGATTCATCCTCCGATTCGCTACTCGTTTCGGTCTTCTTCGCCCGCCCGAGCACTTCGTCGATCGAGCCGACCATGTAGAAGGCCTGCTCAGGAACCTCGTCCAGTTCCCCATCGACGATCATGGCGAACCCCTTGATCGTCTCGTCCAGCTTAACGTAGACCCCGGGTCGGTTGGTGAACTGGTCGGCAACGTAAAAAGGCTGACTCATGAACCGCTGCACCTTGCGCGCCCGACGCACCGTTAACTTGTCCTCCTCGGAGAGCTCATCCATTCCCATGATGGCAATGATGTCCCGTAGATCCTCATAGCGCTGCAGGATTTCCAGGGTCTGCTGGGCCACGCGATAGTGTTCATGCGATATGACATGAGGATCGAGCATGGTGGAGTTGGACTGGAGCGGGTCGACTGCGGGATAGATTCCCTTCTCAACGATCTCGCGCGCCAGGGTGATCGCCGCGTCGAGGTGGGAGAAGACGGTTGCCGGTGCCGGATCGGTCAGGTCGTCTGCCGGGACGTAGATTGCCTGTACCGAGGTAATGGAGCCTTTCTTCGTCGAGGTAATCCGCTCCTGCAACTCCCCCATCTCCGTGGCTAAGGTCGGTTGGTAGCCCACCTCGGACGGCATGCGGCCAAGGAGCGCCGACACCTCACTTCCCGCCTGGGCGAAACGAAAGATGTTGTCAATGAACAGCAAGACATCCTTTCCCTCCTCATCGCGGAAGTATTCGGCCACGGTAACCGCGGTGAGCCCCACCCGGAAGCGCGCCCCGGGTGGCTCGTTCATCTGACCATAGACGAGGGCCGTGTTCTTCAGTACACCAGTCTGTTTCATCCCAAGGTATAGGTCGTTCCCCTCACGCGTCCGCTCCCCAACCCCAGCAAAGACCGAGTAGCCAGAGTGCTCGTAGGCAATGGAGCGGATCAGCTCCATGATGAGAACAGTCTTTCCCACGCCAGCGCCGCCGAACAGGCCAATCTTTCCCCCTTTGGGAAACGGAGCGATGAGGTCGATCACCTTGATCCCCGTCTCGAAGATCTCGGTCTCGATCTCCTGATCCGTAAGCGACGGAGCGCGACGGTGAATCGAATAACGCTTTGTCGCCTGAAGCGGCGGAAGTTCATCGATCGGCTCACCCATCAAGTTGACCAGCCTTCCCAGAGTCTCCGGACCGACAGGCACGGTAATCGGACCACCGGTGTTGATCACCTCGGTCCCGCGGGCAAGCCCGTCCGTTGAATCCATCGCAATCGCTCGCACTACGTCGTCTCCCAGGTGCTGGGCAACCTCCAGGATGAGGTCCTCCTCTCCTTCCCGTTCGATACGCAGGGCATCGTTCACCCGTGGCAGCTTTCCTCGCTCAAAGCGAGCATCGACCACCGGCCCTTTCACCTCGATGATCCTCCCAATACCTTTGTTATTCTCCATCTCGTCGCTCCTTGGGTATTACCTTTCCTTAATCCACCCGTTAGCTCTCCCTGAGAGCCTCCGCTCCACCCATGATGTCGGCGATCTCCCGCGTGATCGACTGTTGCCTTGCCTTATTATAGGAGCGTGTGAGAATCTTCAACAGCTCATCTGCATTGTCTGTTGCGTTCTTCATCGCTTGACGGCGAATCGCATGCTCGCTCGTCTTCGTCTCTAAAAGCGTGGAGAAGAGCTTGCCCTGAAGGTACAAAGGAAGGGTGAAATCGAGCATATCCTTGAGGTCTGGCTCGACAAGCGCCTCAGGCCCTTTTGCCTTTACCCTGACTGGGAGAATCTCCTCTGCAATCACAAGCTGAGCCAGATCGGAGATGAATCGCATGTATACCAGCACTACCCGACCAACCATTCCCTCAGAATAGAGGGAGATAAGGTCGGACGCCATCCTGTGCGCAATCGCCGTGGTCGGGTCCTCGTAAACGCGGACGTAGCCCTTGAGCACCTCCACACGCTGACGAGCAAAGTAGGCACGCGCCTTTTCTCCCCCGGCGAGAATCCTCCCTCTCTCATCGAGCTCTTTCAGTAGGTCATACCCTTTCCTATTCAAATCCCCCTTAAATCGGCCGCATAAGCCGCGGTCGGCGTTGAGGACCAGGATCCCCACGTAAGGAGAGCCATTAGTGATAGTTAAAGGATGCGGACCCGTGGTGCCTTCACCGATCTGAGCGAGGAGGGCAGCAAGGAATGCCTCCAGAGCCGCTATGTACGGCCGCGCTACACCAAGTCTTCGCTTCATCCGCGTCACCTTGGTCATGGCAATTGCGTTCATCGCCCTGGTGATCTGGCGAATATTCTCGATATTACCGATTCGACCCTTGATTGCACGGACACCGATGGCCATCTATCCTCCGAAGCGTTCCTTGAACTCGACGACTGCCTTCTCCAACTGGGACCTGACGGCATCGGTGAACTCTTGCTCCTCTCGCAGTGCTTGGTAGATCTCCTCATGCTCGGCGTGAAGGAAGCGGAGCCATTCCTCAACGAAACGGCGAACCTCGGCCAGTTCGATATCGGCGAGGTGGTTGTCCACCGCCACATACAGCGTCAATATCTGTTCTTCGACCGGCATTGACTGATACTGCTCCTGTTTCAGCACCTCCATCAGGCGGTCCCCTCGGGCAAGCTGGGCCTTCGATTCCTCATCGAGATCGGCGGAAAACTCGGCAAACGCCTCTAATTCTCGGTATTGAGAGAGTTCCAGTCTAAGCTCGCCAGCGATCTGTTTCATCGCCTTGATCTGTGCCGCACCCCCAACCCGGGAGACCGAGATCCCCACATTGATCGCCGGTCGGAACCCCTGGTTGAACAGGTCGGACTCAAGGTAAATTTGGCCGTCGGTAATGGAGATCACGTTCGTCGGGATATAGGAGGTGATGTCTCCGGCCTTAGTCTCGATGATTGGGAATGCGGTGAGCGATCCCCCGCCATGTTCGTCGGACAGGCGCACGGCCCGCTCCAGCAGTCGCGAGTGGGTGTAGAAGATATCACCAGGGTAGGCCTCACGCCCGGGCGGCCGACGCAACAACAGCGCCATCTCGCGGTAGGCCACAGCGTGCTTGGAGAGATCATCGTAGACGACAAATGCGTCCTCGCCTTTGTAGGTGAAATACTCGGCCATAGCACACCCAGCATAGGGGGCGAGGTACTGCATCGGCGTGGGGTCATCCGCATCAGCGGCGACCACGGTGGTGTAGGCCATCGCGCCGTGACGCTCCAAGGTGTCCACCACGCGGGCAATGGTCGAGGTCTTCTGACCGATTGCCACGTAGATGCAGGTGACCCCTTTTCCCGCCTGATTAATGATCGTATCGAGCGCGATTGCGGTCTTTCCTGTGTGGCGGTCGCCGATGATCAACTCGCGCTGGCCACGGCCGATCGGGGTAAGGGCGTCGATCGACTTAAGGCCAGTTTGAAGTGGGGTGTTAACCGGCTGGCGCTCTACTACGCCGGGGGCCTTGATCTCCGCCTTGCGCGTCTTGGTAGAGGCGATCGGCCCCTTTCCGTCCTTCGGCCGACCAAGTGGATCGACGACACGGCCGAGGAGTTCTTCGCCTACCACCGTCTCCAGAACGCGCCCGGTACGGCGCACCTCGTCGCCCTCCTGAACGTATTCGCTCTCTCCAAACAGGGCAACCCCGACACTCTCCTCCTCCAGGTTGAGAACCAAGCCGTATATATCGTTTGGAAATTCAATGATCTCGGCGGCCATCGCACCCTGTAAGCCAAACACGCGGGCGATCCCGTCCCCTACCTCGACGACCACCCCAACCTCTTCCATCTCCAGGTCGTAGTGGAACCCCTTTATCTGCTCCTTTAGTATGGCACTGATCTCGTCCTTGCGTGTAGCTGCCACCTTCCTCCCCCTTATCCCTCGATCAGGGTCCGCAATCCTTCAAGCTTGGCCCGCAACGTCCCATCGACTACCTTACCGTCCACCTCTATTCTCACTCCACCGAGGAGGTCCGGATCGAGCCTCTCCTCAAGCTCCACTCGCCCGCCAAGCGCCTTTGCCAAACGATTGACCAAACCATCGCGATTTTCCAAGGACAGCTCCTGAGCCGTAGCTACCTTCACCCGAATTATCCCCTCCTCCTCCGCGCGCAGGGTGAGGAACTCCTCGTAGATCAGTTCGAGGTAGTCCTCGCGCCCGTTGCGTATGAGTAGGGAAAATAAATTGCGAAGATAGCCTAAGATCTGCGGAAAGGCCTGTTCGACCAGTCCGTTCTTCTCCTCACGCGAAACGAGCGGATGGGTCAGAAATCGGGCGAAGTCGGGAACCTCGGTGATTTCGGCAAGAACTCGACGGTAATCCGCCTCAATCTGATCAACACACCCTTCCTCGTAAGAAAGACGATAGAGCGCTTCGGCGTAGCGGCGGGCGATCTCGCGTGATTTCACTGCTTGATCCTCAACGCCTCTTCATCGATCTCAGCAAGGAGTTCATCGAGGAGCCGGCGGTGGTCCTTAAGCTTTACCTCTCGCTTGAGAACGCGCGAGGCTCCCAGTACCGAAATCTCTGCGTAGGCACGACGTAGTTCCTGTTCCATCTGCGCGCGTTCCTGCTCGATCTGCATGCGGGCATCATCAAGGATCCGCTCTGCATCATGCTTGGCCTCGCTCTTCGCTACCACGATAGTCTCCTCCGCCTGGGCATGTGCTTTCTCGACGATCTGACGGCTCTGCTCGTAGGCTTTCTTCAAGACCTCTGTCCGCTCAGCGGCGAGCTTGGCCGCTTTTTCCTCATCCGCCCGCGCCGACTCCATCCGGGATGCAATCAGCTCCCGTCGACGATCGAGGTACGCAAGCGCCGGTTTGAACAGGAGCCGTTTCAACAAATAGAGGAGGATGGCAAAGTTGACCAGATTGAAGATAAAGGTCCAGTTCAGACTCTTGACGACCTTCCCCCACTCGAGATTCACGAGGTCTCCTACACTACAAACAGAAGTATGATCGCCACTACCAGGGAGTAGATCCCGGTCGATTCGGTGATCGCCTGTCCAACGACCATCGTCCGCATCAGCGCCCCTTCCATCTCCGGCTGACGGGCTATCCCGTCCAGGGCATGTGCGGCTACGAGCCCTTCCCCGATCGCCGATCCGATCGATCCGATTGCCATAACAAAGCCGGCAGCGAGGTACTTAGCCGCGGTGGCGATGTCGGCACCAGAAATTCCGCTAACTACGTTCTGCGCATCTTGTAACACATCTCCTCCTTTTAACTTTCCACTGCCACGTTGATATACGCAACGGCAAGCATGGCAAACACAAACGCTTGAATTGCTCCGATAAACAACCCGAAAAAGGCGTTAAGCGCCGCTGGAACGACTACTGGAATAAGCTCGCCCGAGACAACCGCAAGCAGGATCGCCCCGCCAAAGATGTTTCCGAACAGACGAAACGCATGCGAAACCGGCTTGGCGATCTCACCCACAATGTTGAGGGGGAGCATGAACGGATACGGCTCGATGAACCCCTTGAAGTACCGTCTCCCCCCTTTCATCCGGAAGGCGAATACCTGAGACATGACAAAGACAAGGAGTGCTAGACTGAAGGTCACGTTAAGATCTTGCGTGGGAGATTGGAAATAAGGGATGACTGATATCCAGTTGCATAAAAGGACAAACAAGAACAACGTCGAAATGAACGGAAACAGCTCCCGGGCGAGCCTCTCCGAAGCAAAATTGGAGGTCAGCTGTTCCTTAAGCAGGTCGATCAGTGCGTCAACCATCGCCTGAATACGGTTTGGTTTCTCCTCGATTTTTTGGCGCAGTCCGCGACGTAGATAAAGAGCGAGACTGACGAGAAGAGCGATCACTACCCAGCTCATGATGACTGTGATAAGGTCAAAGCGCAGCGAGAAGCTGCCAATCGTAACATGCAGGATGAGCTTTTCCCCTAGGTGATCGAGCATCGTGCGATCCTCCTCTGCCGAAGGTAGCCCAGATGCAGGTTTACCTGACCAACAAAGATCCCTCCGCAGGCAGCGAACAGGGCGGAGTGCCCCATCCGTGTCACCAGCGCTAACGCAACCGCAAGGAAGAGAAACCTTCCCAGGCTCGACAGCGCTGCGATCACTCCTCCCCTTCCTTTAGAGCTCGCCTTGATCAAAGAGTGTCCAGCCTCGTACAAAAAGAAACAATTCAAGGTAAATAGCGCGCACCCAATCAACACGCCAAGTGCCGCGGCCACTAAGCCGAGACCAGCAAGGACCCCAGCGGCCACACCGCAGAGCCCCAACGTGCTACACAGGCGAAAAAGCCTCATAAACTCAGAGGTTAGGGAATTGTTCATCTTTCGCGACCCGATAAACTTGAGCAAGCTTAGATGGTGCGCAGTTGCTTGCTCTTGAACTCGACCAGTTCCTCTACCTTCTTTGAGTATTCGTGGATCGTCTCGTCATTCTTCTCGCGGTAACGGTGGTAATCGTCCTCT
This sequence comes from Candidatus Bipolaricaulota bacterium, assembly GCA_023132915.1. Classification (GTDB taxonomy): domain Bacteria; phylum Bipolaricaulota; class Bipolaricaulia; order UBA7950; family UBA9294; genus UBA9294. Next base: position 25,824 of record JAGLXM010000145.1, on the reverse strand, counting down.
GAGATCTCGCCGTTACCCTTCATCTCTTCGAGCTTCTCGTTTGCATCCCGGCGGATGTTCCGCAGAGCTATCTTTGTTTCCTCGCCCTTGGCCTTGATGATCCGCGTCAGCTCCTCTCGGCGCTCCTCAGAAAGCCTAGGAATCTTGATCCGGATGACCTTCCCATCATTGGTCGGGTTAAGGCCCAAATCGGCAGCGAGGATTGCCTTTTCAACAGCGCCCATCTGGGTTTTGTCATAGGGTTGCACCACTAGAAGATCCGGACCCGGAGCTACGATAGTCGCTAGCTGCCTAATCGGGGTTGGGGCCCCGTAGTAATCGACAATAACGTCCTCGACCATGGCGGGGTTGGCTCGACCGGTCTGCACCTTGCCTAGATTACCTTTAAGCACCTCAATGCTTCGACCCATGTGATCGAGCATCTCGCGCTTAGCCTGTTCTGGCATAGGAAACACCTCAGTTGCGAAATTGTAAAGCTATCGCCTTTTCAAGTCAACGCAAAAAGTTGTCTCATACAAGATGAGCATGAACAGGGACGGCGGCCACGTAGGATATTTATCCACCCGATAGGTCCGGTGCTCGCGTTCTCCTTCACCATCTCTCCGACTCGGCGCTGCAGCACGGGCGCGGATCGTTCGATCGAGTGAATCCTTCTTGGTAGAGCCTGGCGTGAACGATTGGCGAACCTTCTTCCGATGCGCACGTTGGCCAAGGCATACTGAAAAGACCCTATGCCTCCCTCTCCTCTTCAATCTCGGCACGCCGGATCATGTAGTCCAAGTACTCGATGTACTTGTCAAGCCAACTCACCACCCGCACATCCGACTCATCATTTCGGATCGATAGGTAGTGGTCTCTTCGTTTCGTAAAGTGCTCGCTCTCCGGGCCCGTCCACCCCTCATTTGCATATCTGCCGTTCAGGGCCACCGGTACGCCCTCGATATTCCCGTATCGAACAAGGAGTTCCCTCGTATAGGAGGGGTCGGCGCCCAAATCCTTGGGCACAAGTGAGGCAAGGATGGGGGCCCGTTCGCTGGGATCTTCCTCGACCCATCTCCAGATCAATTCGGTGGGGAACAGCTCAAGTGCCCCATTCTGCACCAATCCAAACGAATCACTTCCTTGGAGCCATTGCTTGATCCAGAATGTCCTTGTATCTCCGTCGGCAAGATCGGGCGAGATGAGGTCCCACAACTCCGCCGGAGCCTCATCGATCGTCCTCGCGAGAAACTTGACCACACTCCCTACGCGTCTGCCCGATACAATTCCCCTCGAACCAAAGTTCATGAGGACCTTCTCGGCAAGTAAGCGCCTTGCCTCAGGTTTGCGTGCAATGAGCCGCGTCGCGAGCTCGCACCATGCCCAGTCGTCAGTCTGGCTTGACAATGAATTGGAGACCTCGGAGAACCAAACAGAGTGAAGAAGAAGCCTCTCCAGAAGGGGGTCAGGCACACTCGATCCGGTCTGCTCCTCGTACATCCTAGACAGAACCAGCGCCGTCGAAAGGTATTCAGCTGAGGGGCCGTCAACAAGAATCTCAACCCAGCTTTCAAACATGTCCTGCGAAAGATCCTGAACGCGCCCGCCGTATGCGAACATGCGCAAGTCTGTCGGATCAAGAGATCCCTCGCGCAGCAGTCCAAGAATCACTCTCGTAGTGCGCTCTGTGACTACACCGCTTCTCCATACCAGCTCGAACACCCAGCCCGCCGTGTCCTTGTTCTCCAGCAAGCCATCAAAGAGGTTTTCGCATTTCGCAGCATCCCGCTCCGATACCGCACAAAGGTATCCGCTCAGAAGCATTAAGCTTCCGGCAATCCCAGCTCCCTTCTGTGCGTCGAGCAGCCCCGGGAGTAGAGAGGATTCAATGTCTCTCTTGCCTAGTTCATAGCCAAATCTGTAACCATCCTCTGCTTCGGCAGTGACTAGCCAGGGAAGCTCGGGACCGAGAAGTGCGAGATCATTGAGAGCTTCTTCAGCAAGTTCAGCAAGCGTTGACTGCTTCCGGTCAGTTCTTTCCCCGGTTTCGTCGAAGTGATCCGATATCAGGGCGGTGCCAACGTAGCGCCGCAATCTTGAATGGAAGTCGGCCTCAGCCAGACTGGCGTGTAGCGCCTCCCAGCGAGACCGCGCACCTGGCGACAGACCGCTGCCGTGGTAGTGGAGGATCTCTGCAGCGGTCGACACAACCTCACGGTCGGATGCAATTCCCTGCTCGACAAGTTTTCCGATGTCGTTCGGAACGAGGTTTTCGAGTTCGGGGATTGCCACTAGTCCTTGAGCTTGCCGAAGGAGGATTGAGACTGCTTCACTGCGAGTTGTGTCCGGCAAGTTGCCAAGATGCTCGACCAACAGACCCCACACCCGGCGGTACGCATCGATGTGCTCTTGCCTGCTCCTTGGGCTCCAGAGCTGCGCCTCGGGTCGAAGGCCCTGATGCTCGGGCCCAGCCATACGCATGAATGGGCCTGTACTCAAGGCAGAGCCGCAGGCTTGGACGGCGATGGCTTGCTGCGCGTCCGTGCCAAAAAGAAGCGCTTCTTTCAGTACCGGAAACCGTTCTTCTGGAGACGCTTCTGTTGGAGCCACTCGTCCGGGAGCTGGAGAAAAGAGGTCTACGAAAACTCCGGTAGCGTTGTTGGCCCAGCTCTCGTTCTCTCCTTCCGCCAAGAGGAGCAGTACTCTTGCTGCACCAGCGAAGAGTTCGCGCCACACGCAGATGAGCTGAAGTGCTTCAATGCTCTGGCGTCTGCCGCTTGTGAATTGAAGAATCCGCTCCAGACCCCAGTTGGGAATAGAGTTCTCAAGGCATCGCAGCGTTGCTCGAGGATTGGCTTCAGTCAATGCGCGAAAAAAACTACCACCAAGCTCTGTCTGAAGGAGCTCCGTGTCCCAAAACGGTCCACCCGGGCCGACTAGTCGCTCAACAGCTCTAGAAGCGATCTCGGATTCCCGGGCATAGCGAAACATCTCGAAGAAACCTTCACGCAGTTCGAACGGTAATCGGTTAACGAAATCGACGATATCGATTGTAGGCCCGTACGTATCCCACCATTCGCTCCACAGCCTGATGTGCAGGACGTCCGGTGCAATGTAGAGCGTTGTCTCACCTTGCAGGAGCTTCCGCTGCCTGAGTCCCTGGATGATCTCAGAGAACTTAGGCAGTGTAATTGCCCGGTCTGCGCCTTCGATCATACCTGCAATAGCTCTTGCTTCACCGCCATACGGTGGACCGAAACCGAAACCCTTAAACAATGCGAGATAGCGAAGAACCGTGCGCCTCTCTCGAACGACCTGACTGTCGAGATCATCTCGCCCTGCGACCCAGCGATCCCATACGAGAACAGTGTCCGGCGTCCGTAGCAGATCCTCTGGATTGGCGGCTAGGTTCTGCCCTAGCACGTGTGCTGCCCGTGGAGATCCTTTGCAGTAGCTGGCGAACCTAGTAGCTTGCTCCTCAGGGATATCGTAGCTAGCCATTATCTTCTCCACTTGGTCATCGCCCAGTCGCGGAATCTCGACTCGGACAGTACGTCCGCTAGTAGGATTCGCCTCGTGATGGATCGTGATCAGTTTGAGCCGGGAGCCCATCGATGCCAAGCCGTTCCAGAACTCAGCGCTCTCCCCAGCAGCACACTCATCGATGACAAGTAGGACACGACCTTCGTTGTCTCTCCGGGTCATCTGATGCAAGAGCAGGCTGTCGCGAAAGACGGATGCTGATTGGCAGTATATGACGAGCGGAGCAAGGTCCTCTGCACGAGTTGCTTCGAGAATCAGTCTCGTTTTGCCAATCCCTGGAGCGCCGCTCACACGCAGATGAATAGCGCCATCGGCATCACGCCTTAGAACCTCCCGAACCTCGGCGATCAGCGATTCTTGATGTTGTCCGACTTCAAGACGCCTTCGCATTTCCGGTTCGTCCGCCCAGCTATCGTGGAACTTGAAAGGCGCATTGTCATAGCGCTTCAGTTTGAGAACAAGAGAAGGAAATCGCTGGAAGAAACCCAACAACTTGCTCTGTCTCCAAACCTCCACTGTTGCGGACTTGTATCTGACATCGATTTTCGAAAGCCTGCTAATGTATAGGTTCTTCAGCTGATTATCAGTCTGATCAGGGCTATCGTTCCCGAATAGCACGACTACCAGCGTACCATCCTGGTCAAGACATGTCTTGACCTTAGGCTGCAATTCGTGGTTGTTGGGAGATGGGCGACAAAGAATCTTGGTGATGTTCGCGGGCTGAGTTGGACTGAATTTTCCCGCCTTGATCTGATAGCAGGTTGTGCCGGCCTTAATGATTCCTTGCCCCGTGCCAACGGTTACGCCCTCTACCTTGGCATCGATCCCTCCATCTCGCGCGTTTATCGAGCCAGGTACATCGATGAGGTTCTTCGCGATTGAAAGGGCTGTAGCTTCCGCCCACAGAAGCTCTCGGAAAGCTTGCACTGCCTCCGTCGAGTCAAGCCGCCGCAGTTCTTCCCTGGAAAGCGTGAAGATTCCCCCATTCATCTTAAACTGAGAATAGTTACGGCTCGGGAATTTGTCAAGCTACTTGCAGGACTACCCACCAGGATGAAACACCGTTCTCCATTCGTGTATCTCGGATCTGTTGGGGAGAAGCAGCGAAAAGCCACTTAAACAGAGCGATTCGGCTTTGTTCTGGTGGAGGCGAGCGGATTCGAACCGCCATCCTCCTGCGTGCAAAGCAGGCGCTCTCCCGTTAGAGCTACACCCCCATTAGCAAACAACATTATAACGGCGCTCTTTAACTGATCAACCAGTTGACACCACAAGGAGCGGAACGGTAAAGTGATGTCCACACAAAGTGCACAAAGGAGGAAATCATGATCAAGAGGTCTTTTCTGCTGACATTCGGGCTTGTTTTGTTGTTCGCTCTGATCGGTCAAGCTGGCCTCCCAGACAAGGGATGGGGAATCGGAATCCAGATCAACTATCCGTTCACCGGGTTAAGCGTCCGTTTCTTCAACGCCGAGGGGATCGGGTTCGAGTTCAACATCTTCCCCAACCCGACGTCCCGTGATGTGGAGGGCGATTACGAAGTGCGGCGGCTCGAACTGACGCTCTCTGGAAAGCTCCTCTATCCGGTCCGGCAGGATGAGAACGTCAACTACTACTTCTCCGGTGGCGCTGCGATCACATTCGCCTTCGAAGAGGAAGAAACGCCTCCCACGGAGGGTATTAAACAGCCGATGATCCACTCCAGTATGGAAGGGGCGATCCTCTCCGGAATGGGCGTGATCGAGGTTGAGGGAATCTGGCTCGATCGGCTGGTGGGCACGTTTGAGTACGGCCTCACCTGGGACCTGTTCGACCCGCTTAACTTTTCGTTCCTCTCCGGCGGGATCGGGATGCATTATTACATTTAGGGGTTGGAAAGGAAGACAGGGCTTCATCACCGCAAGAGGGTACTAAAGGTAGACAAAGTGACAGACGTGCCAGGCGGTGTTGAAAGACCAGGTTGCGACAAGGGAGAGATTGAGCACCGCCGCGATCTTCTTTCCCTTAAGCAGGATGTAGAACGGTCCGACAAGTCCGACGAACCTGAGGGAGACTAGGAGGCCGAGGTCAACGCTCTTCCCTTTAAACCAGGGAAGGAAGTAGAGCCCCTGAATCAGGTACCCCAACAAAGAGAGAAAGAGGAAGACCCGCAGATCCAAGCCGTGAGCATCGGCAAGGTGCTTGGCACGGCGTACCCAGAATAACAAGTATTTTACAAAAAAATTTCGCACTGTGGGAATCACTAACCTTCGAGTCTCTGGTGTGTGATGATACCCTAGGCTCTCCCCGCAGGCAAGATCAAGGAAGAAGAGGCCCCTTTTCGGGGCCCCTTCCGGCTTCTTGTCTCGGATCTTCCTGGTAAGGAGGTACTTTTTTGCTCTATCACAAGTCTACGCCCTGTGTGTGGAGCTTACGTGGAGGACATATGGACGTTTTGTGAACTCCACGCGTGAAAAAAAGAAACAACAGCGCCCTTTCGGATATCATCATCTTCCCATGAGGAAACACACTGAAGAGCTTGCTCCGTCTCATCCGGGTCACCTGCTTGCAGTTTCGGAGGCGCTCCTCACGGCCCTTATTTGGTCCTCGTCGTTCGTAGGGGTGAAGGTGGCGCTCACCTACACAGGCCCGTTCACCGTGGCTGGTTTGCGCTACTTCCTTGCTTTCCTGTTCCTTCTCCCGTGGCTCTTGAAGCAACAGAGAAGATCACCCTTTCTCACCAAAGCGCAGTGGTCGCGGTTTACCCTCATGGGTTTTGCCCAGTACACGATCGGAAACGGTGCCCTATTTCTTGCCCTTAAAACGCTCTCAGCCACTACAGGCTCGCTCGCCCTGTGCTTGGCCCCGATCCCGGTTCTGCTGCTCGGGATAGTGCGGCTCAAGGAACGGCCGCGTCCCGTTCAACTGATGGGGCTCGCGATCACGATCGGTGGGAGTGTCCTCTTCTTCTCCCCTGGGTTAGAGTTGGGAGACCCGCTTCCACTTGGTCTCCTCGCCATTGCCATCCTTAGTTTTTCTGCGTTTCCAGTGCTAGCACGTGAGGTGGCCCGTGATCGCCAGGTGGAGAATGTGACCCTGACGGCGCTCCCACTGGGGATCGGCGGCGGTGTTCTCCTCCTTCTTGCCGGATGGCTCGAGGGAATCCCTCACATGCCCCTCTTCGCCTGGGGGGTGATCCTGGGACTCGCGACGGTGAACACCCTGATCGCCTACCTCTTTTTTAACCACTCGTTACAGCATCTTACAGCCGTAGAGGCGAACGTGATGTTAAACCTCGCTCCGCTGGGTACGGCACTGATCGCCTGGGGGGCCTTGGATGAGCGGCTTGTTCCGATTCAGATCGCTGCCATGCTCCTGGTTGTGGGAGGCGCCAGCCTGGCACAGTGGCGAAAACGGACTAAAGCGTCCCCGAGGCTCGGTCCCTCCACGCTGGAAGGCCGTTGAAATTCCCTAGTCCAGGGTCTATGATGACCGCAGGACCTGGCAAGGCGGACAGGATGAGTGATCATTGCGCACTGGTTGTGATCGACATGCAGCGCGGCTTCCTCGAGAAGGGATACCCTCCGTTCTGCGGCGAAGAAGCGCGGCGGGATCGACCCGGATCGTATCTCCCTGTTTCAGAAACAAAGGGCACCGGTCGACGCCTTCGGGGTCGGAAGCGCCATCTCCAGCGCTTCCCCGATCGACTTCACCGCTGACATCAAACAGATCGAGGGCCGCCCGGTCGCCAAACGAGGGAGGATTCCTGGGATCACCCCCAACTCGCGTCTGGAACGGATTATCTAGCCAGTTTGAGTCCCTTCTTCCTCTTGACTAACATGCAAAAAGGAAACATGCCGACAACCGATCGTATCACTGAGAAGCTCGCTCAACTTCCCTCCTCGCCCGGGGTTTACCTGATGAAGGACGCGGGAGGGGCAGTGATCTACGTGGGGAAGGCCGCGGTGCTCAAAACCAGAGTCCGCTCCTACTTTCACTCAACTCAGGGGATGGAGGTAAAGACACGAGCGTTGGTGTCTGAGATTGCTGACCTTGAGGTTATCAAGACCACCACCGAGGCAGAGGCGTTCATCCTCGAGGACAGCCTGATCAAGCGCCACCAGCCGCGGTTCAACATCCGCCTGCGCGACGACAAGCGCTATCCCTACCTAAAGATCACCGATGAACCCTACCCGCGAGTGATGATCGTCCGCCGCCGACACAAAGACGGGGCCCGTTACTTCGGCCCCTATACCAACGCCAAGGCGATGCGATCGACCCTCAAGCTCGCCCAGAAGCTATTCCCGATTCGCACCTGTAACCTTACCCTCCCCTTAAAGAAGCCGCGCAGGCCTTGCCTCAACTACCATATCGGCCGGTGTCTGGGACCGTGCGCCAATCTCGTGAGCGAGGAGGAATACGCTCAAGCCGTCGAAGGAGCAGCGATGCTCTTCGATGGACGGACCTTTGGGTTGGTAAAGCGCCTGCGAGAGCGGATGGGGGCGGCAGCCGTGGAGAAGCGGTTCGAGCAGGCAGCGAACATACGGAATCAGATCACCGCGCTTAGCCGCGCCCTTGAACGGCAGTCGGTCGCTCTTCCTGATACAATCGACCGCGACGCGATCGGGATCGCGATCGATAAGGATCGCGCCTGTGCCGAGGTCTTCCTCATCCGCGAGGGACGGTTAAGCGGCCGGAAGACCTTTCACCTACGCGCCCCTCAAGAACCGAGTGTAAAGGAGGTCCTCTCCGCCTTCCTCGCCCAGTACTACGCCGCGGCGACAACTATCCCACAGGAGGTCCTCCTTCCAACGGAGATCCCGGACGCCGAGCGGATCGGTGCGTGGCTCTCCTCCCTACGCGGGAAGCGTGCAAGATTGAAGGTTCCCCAACGCGGGGAGAAGCACCGATTGGTCGAGATGGTGAACGAAAACGCGCGCTATTCCCTTAAAGGGGAGAGAATCACGACTTCGCTCCGCGAAGAGTCAAGCGCCGCCCTGGCCGAGCTCGCCGAAGCACTCTCACTCTCCTCTTTCCCGCAGCGGATCGAAGCGTTCGACATCTCAAACACGCAAGGAGGGGAGGCGACCGGGTCGATGGTCGTCTTCGAGAACGGACGTCCCCTGCGCGACGCCTACCGTAGGTTCAAGGTGCGCTTTGGAGGGAAACCGGACGACTACGCGATGATGGCCGAGGTCCTCCGCCGTCGTTTCCGCCGCGGCTTAGCCGAGTTAAACGATCCCAGCGTGTCGCGCGGGAAGTTCTCACAGTTTCCCGACTTGTTGCTAATCGATGGGGGGAAGGGGCAGCTGAACGTCGCGGTATCGGTCTTGACCGAACTCGAGGTCGATGGGATCGAGACGATCGGTCTCGCCAAGCGTCACGAGGAGGTCTTTCAGCCTGGAAAGTCGGACCCGATTTGCCTTCCACCTGATAGCAAAGCGCTTCTCCTGCTCCGCCAGATCCGCGATGAGGCCCATCGGTTCGCGATCACCTATCACCGCCGGCTGCGCGCCCGCCGCTCGCTCTCCTCACAGCTAGATGAGATCCCAGGTGTAGGGCCGAAGAGAAGATCGGCGCTCATCAAGCGTTTCGGCTCACTCGATCGGCTCTCGCGTGCGAGCATCGAGGAGATTTCCTCCCTCCCCGAGATTCCCAAACCCCTTGCCGAGCGGATCGTCGAGACCCTCGGGCGGCCTTGAAGATCAACTATCCGGCGTTCAAATGACTACGGAATACTGAAGTTCAGTAATCACGTAAGGTACGGATCAAAGAAACTTTAGAAGGAGTTCCTCTCTCCCACTGAACTCTGGTGTTGGATTGCAAGACGCAATCCCATCTCTTTTTTGAGCGAGAGAGGTTGACTCCCCCTGTATTCTGACTATAATTAGGGTCATAACGATGTCGAAGCGACATTTTACCCTGATTTATGCACGGGAAGTAAAGAAACAGCTACAGGTGATTGAGCGCAAATACTATGCGCTGATTCGCAACGAGATTGAAGCACAACTACAGTTTGAGCCGGATGTAGAAACAAGGAACCGGAAGCCATTGAAGCGCACCGTGGTCTTTGAAGCAGAGTGGGAGGTACGATTTGGGCCGAACAACCGATTTCGGGTGTTCTACGAAATAGATCGGGAGCAGGAGAAGGTGTACATCCTGGCAATAGGGGTGAAAGAGGAAAATCGGTTGGTCATAGGTGGAGAGGAAGTGGAACTATGAAGATAGTGTCAGTAGCAGAGGTGAAGGCACGGTTCAGCGCCTATTTGAAAGCGTCCGCAGAGGGGCCGGTAGTGGTGACACGGTACGGGAAGCCGGTGGCGGTGTTGCTGCCGGTAGAAGACGAGGAAGAGCTGGAGCGGCTGATACTGGTCTACACGCCGAGATTTCGAACGATATTGAATACAGCGCGGCAGCAGATTCGGGAGACGGGAGGCGTAGAACACAAGGAGTTCTGGCAGAAGGTTGAAGCAGAAAGCACCTAACAGAACAAGATAGCCTGTAACGATGTGTTGGATTGCAAGACACGCACCTATACTTTCCGTGACAGACAGGGTCTTCTGCGCCTGGCTCGAAAGAGAATAGCCAATGTTGGCTATAGCCAAATCTGGCTGGCCTGCGCGACTCATATACGCAATATCGAAGAGATCGCCTCCCTCCCCAAGATTCCCAAACCCCTGGCCGAGCGGATCGTCGAGATCCTTGGGCTTCCCTGAAGGCCATTATCCGCAGGTCAAACGGCTGTATGATATTGGAGCCCGGTGTTTTTGCGGCATGGACTTAAGGAGTTATGTTCGAAATACATCATTTAACGGCGGGAGTTGGGAGGCGCTACGCGCCGACCAGTAGCGGATGGTAAGCCGCAGCCCCGTTGCGAGGGCGCGTAGCGTCCTCGCAACGGCGCGCCGCTCAGCTGCAACGCCTGAGTAGTATCAGGCCGCGACGGCCCGCGACGCCAGGCGCCGTCAGCTGCAGCGCCTTGTTAGGTGGAGCAAGCCTGCTCCTGAGTTCGCCGTTCATAGAAGCCGTCGCTGAGAGCAAGTAGTCGTGGCATCAGCCTGCGGTGTGCTGCGCATGCCTCATCGATCGACTTTATTCCCACTCCCCAGCTGTCCACCAGCGAGAAGGCGATCAGCATCAAGAATCCTGTCACGTCAAGCATGAGCTTCGAGGAGTGGCCCCGCTCATAGGCGCGCTGGTCGTCTGCAGCGAGGTCCAGGTAGTTTCTGAACATCGCTAGCGCGGACTCGTCCCCATGTACAAGATTGCTACCGATGCCATACGAGTAGTTCGCCATCGATAGGACTCCGTCGGGCCAATGGACCCGTAGAGGGTCCTCCAGGCTACGCAACATCTCTGAGGCGGACCACTTCTGGTTGAGTTCGCGCTGCCGAGATCGTGGGACACTGCGGCGTATCTCGCCCTCGCACTCGGGAGTGACTACGAGCGACCTGAGCGCTGTCGCCTCGGACCCTGTCTTGTCCGACAACCGTTCAAGCGCCTCCCGAGCTCGCCGCGAGCGGCGGAGCAGCTGAATGTCTCCAAGCTCGCCCCAGAACTCGTCGATCCTCTGCTCTCTCTCGGATGGCTCACAATAGGATATGAAGAGGATCTTGAGCGTGGCCTCGGCAGCGCTGCGGGCGACAATCTCCGCATCCCAGACCTGCGCGTTGGCCACGAGAACAAGGACGGCTCTGCACCGCTCCGCCGTGAAGTGAGTCAACCCACCGACAAGATTCCCGTGCTCCTCGTCCACTCCGTCATGCTTGAGCATTCGGCCGATTGCTGCGTGATAGGACCGAAGGACTTCGAGGGCCTCTTGTACCAGCTCTTGGGTACTTCGATCTGTTGGAGCCACGATCATTCCACCTTAGTCTGCAAGCCTACAACATAATACTACGAGCTCTACCTTATGCCAACTGCGAAGACATGGCCTTTCCACCACGTTTCTGTACAAATATCGGCAAGAAGATCCTTGCATGGCAAGATGTAGATATGAAGCTGCTGGAACAAGTACGACAGGCTTGGCGGGACAAGCACTACCTGATGTCGTTGCAGAAGAATATCATTTATGCTATAAACTGGAACACCTTTCTCAAACAATTCGGGAACTGCCCGGTGATCGAACCAGCAATCGTCTATGCCAGCCACACTTCATTGGTATCCGTTATATCCTCTTGGTTTAATGAGTCGATCCAGTAGAATGTCTTCTACGTTTCTTCGTGAATCGAGCACGGATAGGACGAATACTTTCTTCCCCGCTGTTCTGTACATGATCCGCCAAGGGGGAACAATCAACTCTCGATATTGCAGGATACCTTGATCTTGTAATTCTGGCACGATGCGTCCGCGCTCGGGGGAATGATAAAGCTGAGAGGCCGTTTCTTTGATTTTTTGTAGTATTTTCAGCGCGTTTGAAGGGCTGTCATTGACTACGTAGTCTACAATATTAGCTAAATCATCCTCAGCTGTTGCAGCCCACAGTACCTCGTATTTCTCGCTCATTTACCTGTCAGTAATTTCTCTATATTTTCAAATACACTTTTTTGAGATTTCGATCTGCCATTCTTAATATCCTCTTCACCCTGTGATAGAAGTTTTAAAATTCCTATAGCATTTCGCATGTTTTCATAACTCTTTGGGTCTTGCAATACTCCTCTTGGTTCCCCATTTTGCGTAATGACTACAGGGCGACGAGTCTCATTGACCTGCTTCAATAGATCCGCTGCTCTGGACTTGAGATATGTCACCGACTTGATGTCTGTAGAAATGTTCATCGCTACCACCTCCGGCCTTTTTATGGTATCAAATTCAGACCGCTAGTCAAGAGCAACGACTCTCTCTGGGATGGAGGCGGTGGTGGGGATGAGCATACGAAACTTCGAGAGACGATCAGGTGCATAGATGATCTCGCTGATGATAACCAGAAGGGCAATGGGGCCTGGACTCCCCACCCCACGGGCGAGAGCTATAGCGTTACAATCATTAACGTTGCAAAACAATATCATTTTTGCTATACTTTCGCTATGAATTGGGAGACTTTTCTGAAACGCTTCGGGGACTGCCCGGTGATTGAACCGGCGATGGTCTATGCCGGTCAGCCCAACCCACGCGCGCTACAAGTACAATTGAGCCGTTGGGTGGCAAACGGCCGGTTGGTCAAGCTTGCGCGCGGAAAGTACATGATAGCCAAACCGTATCGGAGGATCGATCCCCCGCTCGAACACCTGGCAAACCGCCTTGTCTATCCCTCCTACGTCAGCCTCGAACGCGCCCTTTCCTGGTACGGGCTCATCCCTGAATCGACACCCGTTCTCACTTCCGTGACAACGAGGCGTCCAGTCGTTCAGGAGACTCCACTTGGAACGTTTCGCTACCGTCACGTGCAATCAAGGCTCTTCTTCGGCTTTGAAAGGGTCCTCCTCCGTGGGATCGAGGTCACAATCGCCCTCCCGGAGAAGGCGCTCGTCGACCTCTTCTATTTCTGGAGCGGCCCGATCCCCCTTTCCCGAATCGAGGAGATGCGGTTCCAGAACCTCGACCAGATCGATCCAGAGCGGCTCTCCGCTTTTGCCCGCCGGATCAAGGTGCCTAAAATTGACCGAGGCGTCGAGCGTTTCCTCACCCATCGCGAAGCACTGCTCAAGGAGGTTTCCCTATGAAGGATAGAGCGCTGCAACTGGTTAAAGAGACACCGGAGCCTCAGAAGGCAAATCTCCTGCGGGAGTACCTCCAGGCGCACATCCTCTACTCGCTTCAGGGAAAGCGGGCGTTTGAGCAACTGGCGTTTGTCGACGGCACCGCACTCCGTTTCATCTATGGCATTCCTCGGTTCTCCGAGGATCTTGATTTCTCCCTAGAACGCAAAACCGGTTACAGCCTTGACACACTGCTCCAAGCAGCCGAGACGGACCTTACCGAGGCAGGGTTTGAGGTGTCAGTGCATCCAAAGACGGGGAAAGCGGTGCACTCAGCTTTCTTTCGGTTTCCCGGACTCCTCTACGAGGCAGGACTGAACACTCACCGGACTCAGAAGCTGTCGATCAAGGTTGAGATCGATACGAACCCTCCGCCTGGGGCAAAGACCGAACAAACGGTGATCAACCGACACTTCCTGCTTGAATTATGGCACCACGACCTTCCTTCACTGATGGCTGGGAAGATCCACGCCCTCCTTATGCGATCCTACACCAAGGGACGCGATCTCTATGACCTTCTGTGGTACCTCACTCGGTCAGAGCCCGTTGTTCCCAACATCGTCCTTGCTGAACAACGCGCTTCAACAGACGGGTTGGAAAGATGATCGTGTGACGAATGAGAACTGGCGGTCAATCATCGGTGAAAGGTTGGAACAGCTCGACTGGATCTCCGTTTCAGAGGACGTTTCGCCCTTTCTCGAACATCCTGCCGAACGGTCCCTCCTCACCAAAAGGACGCTTCTAGCCGCGTTGGAGCGCGCAGAGGAAGGGATTGATTAATTTAACGAGTGAGAGAGTGAGTGATTTAACATCTCAATCTCCCGATCATCCAATCTCTCAATTTCTCAGCGCCCTCTGCGGTAAAAGGCTTGGGTAGGGTTTGGGCTTGAAACTGAGTAGCGGAAAAGATTTACTCAAATAGGTTGCCATAGCTCCTCCATTTGGAGCAAGCTCCCAAGGGCGATTCCTTTCTCTGATTGCAAGAGTAAAACCGGCCTCTATAATCTTCCTTGACTTCGAAAGGAGGCTTTTTGATGGAACTGATCGATCTTCTGCGAGAGCTTTCAGACGCGTTCGGTGTTTCCGGCTTTGAGGATGAGGTACGAGAAAGGATCACGGACCTTGTTTCACCGTACGTCGATGAGGTAAAGACCGATACGTTGGGGAACCTTTTCGCAACGCGGACGGGGAAAGAGGAGTTCACCCTGATGCTCGACGCCCACATGGACGAGGTGGGATTCATGGTGAAGTGGATCGATGAGAACGGGTACCTTCGTTTCGCCCCGCTCGGCGGGTGGGATGAGCGGATTATCCCCAGCCACCGCGTTGAAATCCTCACCCGTTCGCGCGAGAAGCGCTACGGGGTGATCGGTTCCGCCCCACCACATATCTTAAAAGAGGAGGAACGAAAACAACCGATTCCTCTCGAAAAGATGTTCATCGATGTGGGAGCCTCTTCACGGCAGGAAGCCGCTGACATGGGGATAAACATCGGTGACCCGCTCACGATCCACTACCCGTTCACCGAGCTTTGCTCAGGCTACGTCACGGGGAAAGCATTCGACGATCGAGTGGGGTGCGCGGTGATGATCGAGACGGCGCGTCGGCTAGCGAAGAGAGATCTCAAGGTGAACCTCGTCCTCTCCTTTGTCATCGGTGAGGAGGTGGGGCTGCGCGGGGCGCGCACCGCCGCCTATCAGATCGATCCGGATCTTGCCCTCGCCCTGGAGGGGACGATCGGGGCGGACATGCCCGGGATCCCCGAGGAAAATCAGCCGGTCCGCCTCGGTCGCGGCCCAGCAATCACGGTCGCTGACCACACGATCATCGTCTCCCGTCGGATGGTCGAAGCATTGGAACAGGCAGCAGTCACTGAAGAAGCGACAATACCGTACCAATACAAATTACCCACCTATGGAGGGACTGACGCCGGCGCGATACACCTCTCCCGAGCGGGGGTCCTCTCCGGAGTCGTCTCTGTCCCCTGTCGGTTCATCCACTCGCCGACCTCCACCCTGCGCTTGAACGACTTTGAGAACACAGTCCGGTTGGTGACTAGGTTTATCGAAGCCCTCCCTGACATCCTGCGCTAGGAGGAACGTCGCAGACAAGCGGCGACGCTACAGAGAAATCATCATTTGGAACAGTATTTCGTAGCGTCGGGGCTTGCCCCCGATGTTGAACTCACACGGTCCTTGCAAAGTGGAAAATTTTCACGCCACGGTGAGCCCGACGCGCTTGGCGGCAAGCTCCTCGCGCACGACCTGACAGAGACGTTTGATCCCCTCTTCAATCTCATCTTCGCTGTTTACGGAGAAAGAAAGGCGCATCGTGTTCTTCCCGCTACCATCGACGTAGAATGCGCTTCCGACTATATATGCGACGTTATGTTCCAAAGCTCGGGGAAACATCTCCTCGGTATCAACTTCCTCGGGAAGACGGACCCACAGGAACAGGCCGCCATCAGGACGAGTCCAAGTGATCCCTTCCTCCGTTGGCATGTACTTCTCGAGCGCGGCGATCATCGCGTCGCGCTTGGCGCGGTAGCGTTCGCGCAAAATCCTCAGGTGATCCTCCATTCCGTAGTCTTTGATGTACCGAGCCGCCAGATGCTGCGTGAGCTTGGAGGTGCACAGGTCCGAGGCCTGCTTCATCCGCAAAAGGATCTCTATCAGATCCTCCTGGGCAATCAGGAATGCCAGTCGCAGTCCCGCCGACAACACCTTGGATAGGGTAAAGAGCATGATCACCCGACCGTTTTCATCCATGCTCTTAAGCGTCGGCACCGCTTCTCCCGCGAACCGGAGCTGACTATAGGGGTTATCCTCGAAGATCAGCAAGTCCTCCTGTCGGGCAATCTCAAGCAGGCGCTTGCGCTTCTCAAGTGACATCGTGATCCCAGCCGGATTCTGAAAGTCAGGGATCACATAGATCGCCTTGAGTACCTTGTCCACTCGCCTCGCCTCAGCGATCTGCTCCTCGAGGACGTCGAGGTCCATCCCATCTTCTTGCAGCGGGACCCCGATCTTATCAGCCTGGAACAGGCTAAACGACTGGATCGCCCCCAGATAGGTGGGCAGGCCACAGAAGATGACATCTCCTGGGTCAAGGAATGCCTTGGCTAACAAGTCCAACCCCTGCTGCGAGGCGGTCGTTACCAGCACCTGATTTAAGCTCAGGTCCAGTCCCTGCGTCCGCAGCCAGTCGATCACCGCGCGGCGCAAGGTCTGGCTCCCCTCGCTCAGCCCGTACTGAAGAACGTTACGGTAATGCCCACGCAGCTCGTCGGCCGCAATCTTGGCCAACTCCTCGTGTGGAAAGGTCTCAGGGTCGGGGAGCCCACCGGCGAACGAGATGATCTCCGGTTTCTCAGTCAACTTGAGGAGTTCACGGATTGCAGAACGCGGTGTCCCTAACGCGCGTTGGGAAGTATGTCTTTTCATTAATCTCTCCTTACGCTGCGCTCCTTAATGCAACGCCCTTTATTGTACGGTGCGCAAACCCTCACTGTCAAAAGAGAAACCGCTCGAACACAGGAAGGAGATAGGCAGCGGTAAACGAACCGAGGAGTGCGCCACAAATGACATCAAGTGGGTAGTGCTCCCTCACATAGACACGAGAAAAGGCGATTATGATCGCAACTAAGTATGCGGCGAGCTGGATGAGGATGTTCGGATAACATACGGTGATTACCCAGGCAATCCCGAACGAGATAGTGGCATGTCCAGAGGGGAAGGAGTAGCTGTCGATCAAACGTGAGCGGAGGCCAAAAAAGACCAGCGCCGGTCGTGGGCGATTGAACAGCAGCTTGAACAGACGGAAAACAGCGATATTGACGATCGAAATCCCTAATCCGACCAACACATAGCTCCGGTCGATCGGTGAGCCAAATATGATCAACCCCAGGGCAAGCCCACCCCACAGGTAACCATCGCCGAGGTAGGTGGCAATGACGAACAGGAGTGAAAGCCTCTTGAGAAGAGGGTGCCCGCTGATCGCCTGCATAGTTTCGGCATCCCAGCGCAGAAGCTCCTCGATAGCAAGGTCCCATCGACTCACTAGGCGCGTCCAAGTACTCACCTTCTTGCCTCCCTTGCCCGCAGGGTGGGAAAGAGGATCACGTCGCGGATGGAGGGAGAGTCAGTAAAGAGCATAGCCAATCGGTCGATTCCGATCCCAATCCCGCCGGTCGGCGGCATCCCATGTTCCAAGGCAAACAAGAAATCCTCGTCCATTCGCTGCGCCTCATCATCCCCAGCCTCTCGCAGACGCTCCTGGTCCTCAAAGCGAGCGCGTTGGTCGATGGGGTCGTTCAACTCGGTGAAAGCATTGGCGATCTCCACCCCACCGATGAACAACTCGAACCGCTCCACGAGTCCTTCCGTGCCCTGTTTCCTCTTGGCAAGCGGCGAGATGTCCATTGGATAGTCCTTGACAACCGTCGGTTGAATCAGCCCGGGTTCGACGAACCTCTCGAACAGGTGCTCGATGAGTTTCCCGTGTGAGAGCTCTGGAAGCTCGATCCCCTTCTTTCGAGCTTGCTTTCGAATGTCTGACTCTGTAACTCCATCAAGGGAAAGGCCAGTGGCTTCTTCCACCGCTTGTACGAGGCCGATCCGCTGCCAGGGAGGGGAAAGGTCAATCTCGTTCTCCTGGTAGGTAATACGCGTCGAACCCACGGCCGCCTGAGCGCTTGTTGCCACCAACTCCTCCACGAGGGACATCATCCCCTCGTAGTCGGAGTACGCCTCGTAGATCTCCAGGATGGTGAACTCAGGGTTGTGCTCAGTGGAAACCCCCTCGTTGCGGAAGCTTTTCCCCAATTCATAGACCCGTTCCAGGCCGCCAATCACCAGCCGCTTCAGATAGAGCTCGGGGGCAACGCGCAGGTAGAGATCGATGTCCAGTGCATTGTGATGGGTGACGAACGGCCGTGCCGTCGCTCCACCAGCGATCGGCTGCATCATCGGCGTCTCTACTTCGAGGAAGTCGCGAGCGTCAAGGAAGCGGTGCATCGCGGAGACCATGCGGGAACGGCGGACGAACGCCTCCCGCACCGCCTGGTTAGCGACCAGGTCAAGCGAGCGATGGCGATAACGAAGCTCAATGTCCTTCAAGCCATGCCACTTCTCCGGCAAGGGACGGAGTGCCTTTGAAAGAAGTGACCATTCCGCTACCTCCACCGTCAACTCTCCCATCTTGGTGCGAAAGACATCGCCCCTCACCCCGATGAAGTCGCCGATGTCGCTTGAGCACAACTCTTGGTAACGCTCTTCGCCGAGCCTGCCGGCAGACGCATGCACCTGGATCTTGCCGCTTCCATCCCGTAAGTCGAGGAACGAAGCCTTACCCATACGACGGAGGGCAACCAGCCGACCAGCGATCGTCACCTGCTCGCCACTTTTCTCCCCCTCTTTAAGAAAGGAAAAACGGGCGCTTACTTCGCCGATGGTATGACTGCGAGAGAAACGGGCAGGATAGGGATCAATCCCTTTCTCCCTCAGTCCTTTAAGCTTCTCCAGCCTGGCCTGGATCGGAGGCTCATTCATTTTTTATTGATCGCGATGACACGAAAGTGCGTCGCCCCTGAAGGGAGATCAACCTTGACCTCATCCCCCTCGGCTTTTCCGAGGAGGGCCTTCCCCACCGGTGAGACAATGGAGATCTTGCCCTTCTCCAAGTCGACCTCAACCGGGCTCACGAGGCTAAAGGTCCCGCTCTCCATGATGTCGAGATCCTGAAGGATGAAGCTAGACCCGATACCGATCTCCTCCGCTGAAATCTCCTCATCGGGGATGATCTCCGCTCTCTCCAGGATCGAGGTGATACGCTGCACCTCACGCTCGTAGTACTGCTGCTCGCTCTGTAGGTATATGTACTCCTTGTTCTCGCGCAGATCCCCTCCGTTCAGCTTTGAGGCCTTCAGCTTCTCAGGAATCTCCTCGTAGAGGATCTTCTTAGCATGCTCGAGCTCCTGCTGCATCAGCGCATTTCCCTCTTTAGTCAGAAAGACTTTTTCCTTGTTCACTTTTCACCTCCGTGCCAGCGACCTCGCGAAACTCTTTAATTAACAATCGCTTGACCTCCTCCGCTTCACACCCCTGGCACACCTCGTGCGGTCGTAAGATGATGTCCATCCCAGTGAAGAGCTCACTGTTTCGACGGAAGGTCTCCCGAATTACCCGCTTAATACGATTGCGCTTTACCGCGGTTCCCCATCGCCGCTGAATCACAATCCCCAGCCTTGCTGGCCCTTCTCTTTGGAAGATGTGAAAAGAAAAATATGTTCTTTTCCTCGCCACCCCGCAACGATAGACTCGTTTGTAATCCGACCTTTTCTTAAGTCGCATAGTGGCAGGAAATCGACCTTTGCCACCATCGTACATAGGTGAAACTATAGCGAGGAAACTCCTGGTTTTCAAGGATTCCTGCTTTCCCTTCCTTTTTTGACACGTGGAAGATACACTCCATAAGAAGATGCACGAAGAGCGAATATACACTATATCCGAACTGAACCGCAAGGCCCGCCAGATCCTGGAGGGTGAGATCGGATCCGTTTGGTTGAAGGGGGAGGTTTCTAACCTGACCCGCGCGATGTCTGGACACCTCTACTTCACACTTAAAGACGAGGAATCACAGATCTCCGCGGTCCGATTCAAAGGGCGCTCGGCGTTTCTTTACTCTCCTACAATCGAGGATGGGATGGAGATCCTCGCCTATGGGCGACTAACCATCTACGAGCCGCGGGGCCGTTATCAGTTCGTCGTCTCCATTATCCAGCCGGCCGGCGTGGGAGCGCTACAGCTCGCCTTTGAACGATTGAAAGAAAAGCTCGGAAGAGAAGGTCTGTTCGACAAAACTCACAAAAAGCCGGTCCCTGCTTTTCCGCAACGCATCGGGGTAGTAACCTCGCCCACCGGAGCAGCGATCCGCGATATTGGGTCAGTCTTTAAGCGGCGCTGGCCCCTCGCCGAGGTCTATCTCTTCGCAAGCTCGGTCCAAGGTGAAATCGCTGCCGAGGAGATCGTCACGGCGATCGCGCGAGCAGAGGCATTCAACCAGCGCGAGACCCCGCTTGATCTATTGATCGTCGGTCGCGGCGGTGGGTCGCTCGAGGACCTCGCTTCATTCAACGAGGAGCGGGTCGCTCGGGCGATCTTTGACTGCGAGATCCCCATCGTCTCGGCCGTCGGCCACGAGATCGACTTCACCATTGCTGACTTCGTCGCCGACCTGCGCGCCCCTACCCCTTCGGCCGCCGCCGAGCTCGTCACCCCTGATCACTTTGAGGTCCTCACCTCTCTTGTCGCCTTCCTTGCAAAATCGCAGCGAAGCATGCGCGCCCTCCTCGAACGCAGAGTACAAGGGCTGCAGACACACCTCAAGGGATACATCTTCCGCATCCCCGGACGAAGGGTAGAGATGCTTGCCCAGGGACTCGATCTACGCCTCGCTGAGCTCCTCCGACTGACCGGAGAGGCGTGGAAGAAGCGCCAGCGCGATGCGACTAGGTTGGAGGATCTCCTGCGCCTTGCCGACCCCTCCTTACCTCTTCGCCGCGGCTACTCCCTCACTTTCACCCCTGGTAAGCCAACCCCACTCCGTAACGTCACTTTCCTCTCCCCGGGAGAGCGGATTGAAACCCGTCTCTTAAACGGAAGGATCCTGTCGCAGGTGGAGGAGGTAATAGAGAGTTGAAGATTGACGAGACCCTAAGGAAATTGGAAGAGATCACCAAACACCTTGAGGAGGAGGATCTTCCCTTGGAGGATGCGCTTCGCCTATTCGAGGAAGGAATCGCCCTTGCCGCGAAGATCAAGACTGAACTCGACCAAGCAAAGCTGAAAATCCAACAAGTGATCGAGAAAGCAAAGGACGTGTTCTCGCTCGAGGACTTTGACCTCCAATAGGTGTCCCCTATAATCGGGCTTATGCGCGAGGGCAAGCCATACAATGTTGTGATCATTGGCGGAGGGCCAGCTGGGCTTACTGCGGCGATCTACACCGGGCGTGCGCTTCTCTCCACCTTACTTCTCGAGAAGGCCGTCCCTGGCGGACAGCTAAACGAGACCGATTTTATCGAGAACTTCCCCGGTTTTGAGGAGAAGACCAGCGCACCCGAGTTGATGCAACAGATGCGCAAGCAGGCAGAACGGTTGGGTACGGAGATCCTCCTCGATGAGGTAACTGGGATCGAGCCCACCTCCCACCACTATCGGATTAAGGGAGCAAGGAGGGAGTTTGAAACACGGTCGGTAATTATCGCCACAGGGTCGCGGCCGCGTGAAATCTCGGCAGATGGTGTAAAGCGCCTCAAGGGCAAGGGTGTCTCCTACTGCGCCACGTGCGACGGCTATTTCTTCCAAGGAAAGAAGATTCTCGAGGTGGGAGCGGGTGATTCGGGTCTGACCGAGGCACTCTTCCTCACCAAGTTCGTGGAGTCGGTAGGGATCATCGTCCGCCATCAAAGAAGCGACCCGCATGCTCTGCGCGCCTCGCCGATCCTGAAGAAACAGGCACAGGAACACCCCAAGATCACCTTCTTATGGAACAAGGTAGTGGATAAGGTAGTGGGAGAGAAACGCCTTACAGGGGTCCTCTTAAAGGATCTTACCACCGGCGAAGTGGAAGAGGCGAAGGTCGACGGCCTGTTCATCAACATTGGACACCTCCCCGAGACGGACTTTCTGCAGGGGACAGTCGACCTGGATGAGCACGGATACATCATCACCGATGATCGCCTGCGCACCAATCTCCCAGGGGTCTTCGCCGCCGGAGACGCACGCATCGTTACCAGCCGCTACGCACAGGCTGTCATTGCCGCTGGAGATGGAGCCATTGCCGCCATCGAGGCGGAGAAGTACCTATCTTAAGGGAGGCGATCCCACGTGTATTTGACGATTCCAAAGTTAGTTACACGCACGGTTAACCGCTTTCCCAATCGCCCGTTTCAAAAGACGAGCACGATGAACATCAAGCGTCACCTTTACAAAGGAGGCAATCATGTATCCAACGATCAATGATCTATTCAACGAGGCGGTTACTGATCACCCTGAGGATGTCGCGTTACGCATGCTGATCCCCAAGGAGAGAAAACAGGGCCGGGGTATCCGGCTTATTCTGAATGAGATCTCCTACAGCCGACTGGGAGAGACGGTCGGCCGTTTTGCCGCCGCCCTTGCCGAGCTGGGAGTCAAGAAGGGGGACAAGGTAGCCCTTATCTCCAAGCCACGCGCCGCGTGGGCAACCGCTTTCTTCGGGATACTCCACTGTGGTGCTGCTGTAGTCCCCCTCGACCCGGAATTACAGCAAGGTGAGATCGAACGGATTCTTACTGAGGCTGAGGTAAAGGGGATTGTTCTTTCGGGCGGCAAAGTGAGCGAATTAGAAGCAATCAAAGAACGTTCCCTCTCGGACCTCTTTCTGATCTCGATGGATCGCCCTGAGACAGACGAGATCCTCTTCCTCGATGCCCTCGTCCTCCGCCAAAAACCTCTTCCCTCAGTCAAGGTCAGCCCAGATGATCTCGCGATACTGATGTACACCGCGGGAACCACCGGGAACGCTAAAGGGGCAATGCTCACCCACGCCAACATCTCCTCCAATGCCCTCACCACCATCAAAATCGTCGACCTCTCTTCTAAGGATAATTTCCTCTCCATCGTCCCCTGGCATCACATCTATGGACTTACAGTCACCCTGATCTGCCCAATCTGCACGGGTGGCACAACAACATACGCACCAGTCGACCGAAACCTCGCCCAGGTCATGCTAAAGGCAAGGCCGACGTTCCTCCTCGGTGTTCCCAAGCTATACCATATTCTTTATGGAAAAATACGCCAGTCGATTGAAAAGAGCCTTATAAAGAGGACTATCGATCGCCTCTCCCCCACCCTGATGGGAAAGTTGGTGACACGAAAGCTGTTCGGAAAGGACTTCCGTTTCTTAACCTCGGGCGGGGCGCCCCTAAACCCCGAGGTGGCGAGTGGACTCCGCCGGATGGGCATCGGAATTTTAGAAGGCTACGGCCTTACTGAGACCTCACCTCTGCTTACTACCTGTGAAGTGTTCGCCGAAGACCCGGGGATGACCGCCATTAAAGGAGTGGAGATCCGGGTCGATCACCCAGATGAGAACGGAATCGGTGAGGTTTTCGCCCGGGGGCCAAACGTGATGGCCGGATACTACAAGAACCAAAAGGCAACGCGAGAAGTCATCGACGAGGAGGGTTGGTTCCACACCGGCGACCTCGGCCGTCTAGAGGCAGGGAGGCTCATCCTTTCCGGCCGGGCCAAGAACGTGATCGTTCTTGAGACGGGAGAGAACGTCTACCCAGAAGAGATCGAGTGGGAACTTCTGAACATCCCAGCGATCGAGGAGATCATGATCCACGAAGGAGAGCGCCAGGGGGCGCCAGCGGTAGCGGCAATGATCTATCCAAACTGGACGCTCCTCAAGGAACAGGGGATCACTGACCCTGACAAGGCCCTCGATCACATCTGGGAAAAGATTAAGCTGCGCAGTGAGAATCTGGCTGTCTTCAAGCGGATCAAAAACAAGGATTTGGTCTCGCTGGTCGATCAGCCTTTCGAGAAGAGCGTCAAGCTCGACATCAAGCGCTACGTCTACGAGAAACAGAAGTAAGGCTGCACCGCTAGCTGTACCGGATACGAAATCCTCGCTCGTCCTGGGGCTTTGCCCACTCAAGCTCCACGTCCTCCACCCGCGAGGCCGGCGGGCCTAGGCGCACCCAGTCGAGGAAGGAAGCGACCTTCTCCTCCCCTCCCTCGGCAACGATCTCCACTCGCCCATCAGGGAGGTTGCGCACCCAGCCAGCCAGAGCAAGCGCCCGCGCCTTCTTATGCGTGTGCGCGCGGAAGTAGACCCCCTGGACGCGACCGGAGACAAACAGATGCACTCGCTTGGTCATATTTCTCATCGTACCCCACAAGCTCTCCCTCGAAAAGGCCTCTTGTCAAGCGATATTTATTGTACTATAGTTAATAAATCTGAAAGGGGGTGAATAATATGGTCAACAGGGTGAATACCTTATCAATCTACATTCCCAAAGGTAAGACCGCTAGAAACCCGGTTGAGAGACTCACCAAGCTTGCCAGGGTAAAGGACCGCTCGCTCAACTACTTGGTCGTAGAGGCGATCCTGCAGTACCTCGACCGCGAGGAAAGGAAGAAGAAGTAATCCCGCACCTTATAACCCATACCCACTTCACTGCGCGGCTTAGCCTTCCCCCTTTGCCCGCTGTCACGTTGATAATCGATCGGTTTGACCTTACTCCATTACTTCGCTCATTTATCTTTTCTGATCTTCTCTAATCGTTCGTTAAGTTCTCGTTCAAGTCCAGATCTTTTTGGTCGGTAGTATCTCCTCCTCTTTAAAGATGGAGGGAGACAGTCCATCGGGGCGATCCCCTCCTCAAAGTCGTGCGCGTACTTATACCCCTTCCCATAGCCAAGCCGTTTCATCAACGGTGTAGGTGCATTGCACAAGTGAAGGGGAACCGGCTCGTTCGGGCGCTTCATCACGTCCTGCCTCGCCTCCCCCAGCGCAAGGTAGAGGGCATTGCTCTTTGGGGCGCAGGCGAGATAGACTGCGGCCTGGGCTAGGGCCAGGTCACACTCAGGAAGGCCGACCGCCTCTACTGCCTCGCGCGCGGCGAGGGCGACCTCCAATCCGTTAGGATCAGCGAGGCCGATATCCTCGGAGGCAATGCGGATCAGCCGCCGCGCCAGGTAGCGGGGATCCTCACCCGCCTCGATCATCCGCGACAACCAGTAGAGGGAAGCGTCGGGATCGGAGTTACGAATCGATTTGTGCAGCGCGGAGATCAGGTTGTAGTGCTCCTCGCCCGCTTTATCGTAGCGTAGCCCTTTGCGTTGGAGGGCCTGTTCGATCAACTTGACATCGATTACTGTTCCCGTGGCGATCGAACTGGCAAGCTCCAGCGTAGTGAGCGCGCGGCGCGCATCGCCGTCAGAGAGAGCGATCAACGTATCCGCCGCCTCAGAAGTCAATTCGTAGCGTCCCTCAAGGCCCCTAGCATCCTTTAAAGCGCGGCGCAGCACCACTTTCATCTCCGCTTCAGAAAGGGGCGAAAAGCAGAACAGCTGGCAGCGCGAAAGGAGCGCTGAGGTCAAAGCAAACGACGGGTTCTCCGTCGTCGCCCCGATAAAGATGACACTCCCCTCCTCCAGGTAAGGGAGCAAAACATCCTGCTGTGCGCGATTGAAACGGTGGACCTCATCGAGGAACAGCAGATCGCGCTTACCCTCGCTTTCCGAGCGCACCTGCGAACGCGAAAGCGCCGCGCGCACCTCTTTCACCCCGGAGAGGGCAGCCGAGAGGTGAACAAAGTGGACCCCCGAGTGTTGAGCAATGATATGTCCCACCGTCGTCTTCCCGGTTCCCGGCGGTCCCCAGAAGAGAAAAGAGCGATAGTTACCCCGCTCAATGAGGGTCCGCAACGGCGCTCCTGCCCCGAGAATCTCCTTTTGGCCCACGATCTCATCGAGGTCAGTCGGCCTCATCATCTCCGCCAAGGGCGGCGGTCCAGACTCACCAAACTTCAGGCGCTCCATGCCTCCATCGTAGCGGATAGACCGCACTT
>JAGLXM010000144.1 GCA_023132915.1 Candidatus Bipolaricaulota bacterium | reverse complement strand
TCAAGGGCACTCGGAAAGAGGATCTTCTCCTCTTTGCGGAAATGAGAGGACAATATATCGTACAGGCCCTGTCCTTTCGCTGCGAGGAGCTTTCCCGCAGCCCCGTCCTCAATGAGGGCAATGACCGCCTTACGCTCGGCGCGTATGCGATCGTGCTCCATCCACATGATCGCCGGTGGTTCGGTGATCCCGTGTTTCTCTAGGTACGGAAAGAGCACGTTCTCTTCGCGAGCATAGTGGGTTTCCGATTCCGCAAGCTCGCCGGAGATCGTGCGCAGTTCTTCGCCACTTTGGGGACCGTCCTTAGCGAGATTCCAGGCCCGCTCTGCCGCTCCGAGCATCCGCTTGTGCTCCTCGATCAGTATGTTGATCGGGTGCCAGGCGGGTACGCTCAGGCCCTTATCGAGCGACTCCTTGAACAGGGTCATATGGACATCACACAGGCGCTCAAGCTCCTCGCGCGGAGTCCCATCCTTGATAAGTTCTGCCTCGATCTGTGAGATCTCAAGCGGGGTGACGTTATCCAATAAGTCTCTAAACGCTTCCTTGAGCACCTCGGGGGATTCCCCAGCGTGCAGGCGGAAGAGGATCTTCCGTAAAGCATCTTTCTTTTTTGTCGTTATCAGTTCGCTCAACATTCCTCCTTAGCGGCGGTTAGCTTGTCGGCCACGCTTTGGATGGTTGTCTGTTCCAGGAAGCGGGTGATGTCGTCGCGGATTGGATCCCACACATCATGCAGCGGGCAATCTGGCCGTCCATCACATGGGAGGAGCTCGAATACACACTCGCGAAAATAGTTATCACCTTCGATTGTGCGTACTACATCAGCTATGCTGACCTCCTGCGGCGAGCGGGTGAAGCTGATCCCTCCGTTCTTGCCGCGTGTAGAGGTGAGGATCCCCGCTCGAACGAGTGGCGGTACGAGCTTGGCAAAGAACGCCGGTGGAATGTCCCTCGCCAGGGCGATGTCTCTGACCAATACCGGTGTGGATTCATCGCGGGTGGCAAGCTCAATCAAGGCTATCACCGCGTATTTTGTGGTCAGCGAGTACAGCATATTTCCCCTTTCGCCGATAAAACGACCTTTTTATCTATTATTGTACCGACAAATAACCTTTTGTCAAGGCGAGCTATAGAAATTGGATTGGACCTGGCTTTGTCTATCCCTCCTGCTTCTCAAACATCTCCTTACCTACCCCGCACTCCGGGCAGACCCAGGTATCGGGTAGGTCCTCGAATGCTGTCCCTGGTTCTATCTCGCTTGTCGGATCACCGACCGCTGGGTCATAAACATAACCGCATACTGTGCAGATCCACTTTTCCATTCCTACCTCCTCTCTCTCATCGTCTTTCGGTATTCGTTGTAGGTTAAGGGTTCTCCCGCCTCCCGTGTTCCAGCACGCTCCACAAGGGCAACAAATAGGGTGTGCGTCCCCAGATCGAGTGTCATTTCAGGGATAACGCGGCACTCGTAGAAGGCCTTTGCGCGAGGGAGGATCGGGATTCCGTCTACGCTTAGCTCGTGGGGGGTCTCTGCGAACTTGTCCACCGTGCGCCCGGACTGGAAACCGAAGTGCCGGATCACCTCCGGACAGTTTTCATCCTCGCGATCGAGCACATTGGCGACAAAGCG
>JAGLXM010000143.1 GCA_023132915.1 Candidatus Bipolaricaulota bacterium | reverse complement strand
CGCTTTCCCCGCAGGTCGGAGAGCTCTTCAATCTCGTATTCCTTGAGACTGAGCAGCCCACCGAGCGAGGTCTCGATCAGGGCACCGATCGCGATCAACGGGAGATCCGCTGCTTTGGCAATGAGGAAGTTGATCTGAGGGGTCAGCGCCACATCGACTGTCCGTACCGCCGCGAGCTTAACCGGGTCACTCGGGTTGGCTGGGATGAGAATCTCTACCTCAATTCCCTCTGCAGCGAAGAATCCCTTTTCCACAGCTACGTAAATTGGGACATGATTGGGATTGGCGAAAAAATCGAGGATCACACTGATCTTCGAGATGGCGGGTGCACTCAGCCAGAGGAGTAAAGAAATAGCGATCGCCGCGCAGAGCAGAGAAATAGCGATCGATATGGCAAAGATTTTTTTCACTGTTTGACCCTCAAGGTCTTGTTCACTTCAACCCGAGTACGCCATCGTAGCACATGCTGCTCGATGATACGGAGTGCTCCGAAAAGAAACAAACCGAGGAGGGAAAGTGTGAGAATCGACGCAAAGACCAAGTCAATTCTTAGAAGGGCGTTTGACTGGATCATTAGATACCCCAGCCCCTTCTTTGCGCCGATCCACTCCCCGATTGTCGCTCCGACGACGCTCAAAGTAATCCCGATCTTCAACCCAGAGAAAAAGGAAGGAAGGCTAGCTGGCAGGCGCACCACCCGAAAGATCTGCCACTCGCTTGCGTGAAGTGAGCGCAATAGATCGATTGTCTCCCCACTCACTGAACGGAGCCCATCGACTGCGTTGACGACGATTGGGAAGAAGACTATCAGTGCGGCCACGGTCGCCTTTGACCAGAGGCCGTAGCCAAACCAGACCACTAACAAAGGGGCAATGGCAAAGATCGGGATCATCTGTGAGGCGATAATGAGTGGATAGACTGCTCGCTCCAAGGACGGGGAGTAGAAAATGATAAGAGCAAGCACGATCCCTCCAACTCCCCCGATGAGCATGCCCATCGCCACCTCGAGGATTGTCATCGATCCGTGAGAAAGAAGAAGTGGGAGATTTGTGAAGAAGACAAGGAGGATACGACTCGGGGTAGGGAGGATGTAGAACGGGACGTTGAATAGCCTCACCCCAACCTCCCACAGTAGGAGGAAGAGAGCTAAGAGGAGGAAAGCTCCAGTGTATTCCTTGAGCAACTTAAGCATTAAACGCCTCCGCGTGAATGAGATCGAGGATCTCCCCTTTGAGTTTCACGAGGGGCTCAGCGGTGCGAGAGCGGGGTCGAGGAAACTCGACGGTGAATTCCTTCCGCACGTGGGCTGGTCGTGCGGAAAGAAGGTGGATTCGATCGGAGAGGAGGATCGCCTCTTCTACATCGTGGGTGACGAGAAGGATCGTCTTACCGAGTTCCTCCCAGACCGATAGCAGCCAGTCTTGCAGTGTTGCTCTCGTCAGCGCGTCGAGTGAGCCGAGTGGTTCATCGAGTAGGAGAACCTCGCGGTGGGCAAGAAAGGTTCGGATGAGAGCGAGGCGCTGTCGCATCCCTCCGGAGAGTTCAGCCGGATAAAGGGCCTCAAATCCGGCGAGGCCGAAACGGGCAAAGAGCCTTTTCGCCTTCGCTCTTGCCTCCTCCCGCGGGCGGCTATCGATCTCCGATGCGAGGATGGCGTTGTCAAGTGCTGTCCTCCACGGAAGCAGGGTGTCTGACTGTGGCATGTAGGCGATTAGTCCTCGTGGGTCCCCCTCTCTGGCATCGGTCAGGATTCTTCCGGAGTCCGGTTGCAAGAGCCCGGCCATGATCTTTAAGAAAGTTGTCTTCCCACACCCCGATGGCCCGATGATCGTCGCCCAGCTTCCACTCCTGATGTCGATTGACACCCGATCAAGGACAGGAATCCTTCCTCCGGTGACGGGAAAGAACTTGCCGATTGCCTCCGCCGCGATGGCGATTGGTATTACGGATATCCCTCTGGCCATGGACCCCTCCTAACAGATAGAATAAGCCCCTTGTGGAAGGCGCTCATCCCATCACTCCTTGATGTGCCTCGTACTCTGCCCTATTCTAGCGTTGC
>JAGLXM010000142.1 GCA_023132915.1 Candidatus Bipolaricaulota bacterium | reverse complement strand
ATTGAGTTCGTAGGGTTCATTGAGTGCCAACACCTAATCGCGCAACCTTAAAGGATTCGATTCCTTTTGTTGCGTTGCGCGTATCGAGGATCAGCGGAGCATGGTCGACTACCATCTTGTAGTCTACATTCGTGTGCGCGGTGGTGATAATAACGAGATCCTGCGCCGCCAGGAGCTTTGGAGTGAGGACAACATCTTGAAGGGGCAAACCCGCTTCGTCGATCTCCGAGACGTAGGGGTCATGGTAGGAGAGCACAGCTCCTCGATCGGCAAGCAACCGGGCTACTTTAAGCGCAGGGGATTCCCGCAGGTCATCGATGTCGCGTTTGTAGGCCATGCCGAGCAGCATCACTTCAGATCCCCTGAGCGCTTTCCCTTCTTCATTTAGGAGTTCCATCGCTCGCTCAACAACGTGATAGGGCATCGCGTCGTTTATCTCGCCGGCAAGTTCGATGAATCGGGTGGTAAACCCGTACTCCTTCGCCTTCCAGGACAGGTAGAACGGATCGAGCGGGATGCAGTGCCCACCGAGGCCGGGTCCAGGGTAGAACGGCATAAAGCCGAACGGTTTGGTCTTCGCTGCCTCGATCACCTCCCAGATATCGATCTTCATCTTCTCGCACAGAAGGGCCAGCTCGTTGACTAGCGAGATATTCACGCTGCGGAAGATGTTCTCCAAGAGCTTCGTCATTTCCGCCACTCGGGGGGACGAGGCTGAAAAGACCGTCCCGTCGAGAACCTCCTCGTAGAGGGCCGTTGCAACCTCTGTGCAAGCAGGGGTCACTCCACCGACCACCTTGGGGGTGTTCTTCGTCTTATAGCGATCGTTCCCCGGATCGACCCTCTCTGGGGAGAAGGCAAGGAAGATGTCTTCTCCTACCTTGAGACCACGCGACTCAATTCGCGGGAGGATTACCTCTTCAGTCATACCGGGATAGGTCGTGCTCTCCAGGACGACGAGCTGGCCTTTGTGAACATACGGAAGAGATTTGTCGACCACACCTTCGATGTAGCTTGTATCCGGCTGTTTGTTCTTGTCAAGCGGCGTGGGAACACAGATTGTTACCACATCGACATCTCTGATTACCGAGAAATCCTGCGTAGCAAGTAGCTTCCCCTCTGCTACCACTTGTGCTAAGTCGCTGACCAGGATATCCGGGATATAGTTCTCCCCCCGGTTGACCATCGCCACCCGTTCTTCTTTTCGATCGATCCCGATGACCGTAAACCCGGCCTTCGCCTTCTCCACAGCAAGCGGCAGGCCAACGTAACCGAGGCCGATCACCGCCACTTTCGCCTCTCGTTGCACAATTCTTTGTAACAGTGTCATTTCCACTCTCACTTCCTTAAGTTTACCCGTCATCTAATTCAGAAACTCGGGGTTCGATCTTGAATCGTGCATTCACTTTCTCTCGTCGCTCTCATCTTCCTTGACCACACCGTCGGGCGTAAAGCCTTGGCAGATGCTCTCTACTCCCTCTTGTTTCGCCTGAAGGAAGGGATATTTGTCATTCGCCCGGGATTGTGAAAGCCCTTTTTTATCCGATTCCTCAGCGATTAGATTAATCTGTTCAGCATCTTACTCGCATACGTTCCTTTCTGCGCAATGGCCGCGGCGACGCTTCTGTACAGCGCTCTGTTACTTCGCCGCTTGTCCATCATCCCTATCCCAGGTTTGCAGGTGCGCCAACAGATCTCGAAACCGAGACAACATATCGGGTAGCTGGGCATAGATGCGCTCAGCTAAGGCTTCATCATAGGTATGACTGGCTAGGTTTCGCAATTCGATCATAGCGAGCCAGCCGACATCTTCGGGAATGAGAGCCGTCTTGAATGCCATTCGTATGGACTCACGCGGAGAGCGGGCTTCAAGGCCTTGGCACTCTACATAGGTCTTCATTACCTTCCAAGCAAGTTCAAACGTAAATTCGAATCGTTGAATCGCCGCATCACGTAGGTATTCATTCTTAGGCTGATCCAAGGCATCGGCCAGTCGTTCTACCGCATGCTGCAAAAAAGACGATCTGTTTGCGAAGACGGTCAGTGTTCATCGAGGAGTTCTCCCTCATCCAGCACGGAATGAACTAAATCAGGTGGGGCGACATGCAGATCTATGAGATCAACGGTTTGCAGTATGGGTAGCGCTTCTAATTCAGCACGGATCTGCGAGATAACGGCTAATCCAATGGGGTGTTGGGCGAGCAGGCCAAGGTCATAATCGGAACGGGGAGTGCTCCGTCCCTGAGCTCGCGATCCGAAAAGGTAAAGGCGATAGTGTTGCCCCATCATGTGATGCGCCACTGCTATGGAAAGCTGGCGTTGAACCTCCTCTGATACCGCAGTTCTAGTTTCGCTCTGCATTTCTACCCCTCCATAAGGGCGGAATGAGATCTTCTCCCCTGTTGGTCACATTCCATGTCGCTTCCTAATGCATTTCAGCCGATTGAGCATGCCCATCCTACTGTACCACGAACTGGTGAATCTATCACGTCCTTACCCTAATCTTTCGTCGCTCTTCCCGATAAGGGAAGAACCTGAGCCTATTCCCCTGTGATGAACACAGTCGAAAGATAGTGACAAGTGATGAGTGACGGGTGACGAGGCATGAATCGACAATCTTGTTTCTCCAGATACCATTCCACTATCCGCTCCAGCCTTTCCTCAACAGTCCCTCATTTCAGCAGGTCCTTGAATTCTTCTATGGTGATCTCTCCATCTCTCAAAATGTTTTTCAGAACCTTGGGATGGAGTATTCTCCCCGCATGATAAGGGACGGTCACCC
This sequence comes from Candidatus Bipolaricaulota bacterium, assembly GCA_023132915.1. Taxonomy (GTDB): domain Bacteria; phylum Bipolaricaulota; class Bipolaricaulia; order UBA7950; family UBA9294; genus UBA9294. The sequence goes on along the minus strand of JAGLXM010000142.1, from coordinate 1,118 downwards.
TCGGTAGCTTCTCCATCATACAGCCACTTCCAAAGAGGTGAGGCTAATAGATTCAACTTGGGGGACCTCCTCCCCCGCTTCTATACGGTCCTCCACGTGGAGTCTGATGGCGTCTTTGACGTTTTTCAAGGCTTCTTCATATGTAGAGCCCTGGGTATAGCAGCCCTGCAGCTCAGGACAGAACACGTAGTAACCTTCCTCGTCCCTCTCAATCACTACGGAGAAACGATAGTTCTTCATGCTGTCTCCTTGTCGATCACTTACCTGAATATCGAGTGGAGAACAAACCTCCTAACCTGCACCGTAAGCTCTCCGATAATACTCCTAATACTCCCTGGCGATCAATTACTCGGGAGACGAGGACCAGCAATGCGTGACAAGTGATGAATCACAGAACGGTGATGAGAAACCGAGAACCAAGCGACAGAAAATTCATGGTCGACTGTCTTCACGCCCTTGACAGCGAATGGATCTGCACGTATAGTGTGAATGAACATTCATTCATGCGAGGAGGGAAAAGGGGATGGCCCGGAATAACAAGGACGAACTGATCCGGCAGGCGGCGATCCGTGTCTTTGCTCGTGAGGGGTTTCACCGAGCGCGGATGGAGACAATCGCTCACGAAGCCGGGGTGGCAGTGGGGACGATCTACAACTACTTTGACAGTAAAGAGGAGATTCTCCTCTCCATCTTCAAAACGGAGTTCGAGGCACGTATTTCCTTCTTTGAAGAGCTTCGAGGAAGCGGCTTGCCGGTTCCCGAGCAGATCGCGCAGATTCTTGCAGATCATTTCTCCCTTCTCCAGGAAAATACGGAGCTCGCCCAGGTCCTTTTGCAGGAGCAGTTCAACCCGGGGAAGAGGTTCAAGGACAAACTGGTCGATTTTCATCGGAAGGTAGTGGAACGGATTGAAGCCTTAATCCAGGAAGGAATGGATCAAGGCTGGGTCAGACCGTGCAATCCTCGCATCATCGCTCCTGCGCTCTTTGCGATTGTGGAGTCAATCAGTTCATGGGAGATGATCCATCCGCAGGAGGTAGTGCGAGAGTTCTTCCATTCTGCCCCTGCCGAGCTTGCCGATTTCATATGGAACGGATTGAAGAAAGGAGAAAGAGATG
>JAGLXM010000141.1 GCA_023132915.1 Candidatus Bipolaricaulota bacterium | reverse complement strand
GCCGCTCCGATCGGAGTCAGATTTCCCCCAAACCCGACTCCGAGGGCCAACGCCCACCACAGAGGGGCGACAGGGATCCCCTGGCTGGCCAGCCCTTTCAATATCGGAAGCATGGCAATGGTGAACGGGACGTTGCTCAATACCCCGGATGCGAGGGCGCCTGTCCAGAGAATCACAAGTACAGCAAGAAACATTCCATGCTCGGTAAGATGGGTGATTCCTATCCCGGCTAAATCCAGAACTCCTCCTGCCTCTAGCCCTCCGACAATGACAAACAGCGACATAAAGAACAACAGGACGTCCCAATGAACGTCCTTGAGGATTTGATCCAGCTTCGGCCTCACCCACAGAAGGCCAAGACAGGAACCAATGAGGGCAACCAATCCCGGATCAAGGCCTATCCGATCGTGAATGAAGTAAAGAAGGATCGTCACTCCCAAGACTTTCAGCATCCGGCCCGTAGTAAGCGGATCGACAATCGCCTTTTGCTCATTCATCGCCATGAGGCGGTTGACGTTCGTTGGCTTTTGTGCAAGGGATCGGCGAAAAATGAAGAGAAGGAGTCCTTGAGCAAGGAGCCAAGCGGCAACGACGATCGGTGCCAGGTGTGTCAGGAAATCAGTGAAACTGAAGCCAGCCGCAGAGCCAATCAGAATGTTCGGCGGATCGCCGATCAGAGTCGCAACGCCGCCAATGTTAGAGAGAAGAACCTCGCTCATCAGGAATGGAAGTACAGGTATTCCCAAGATATCAGCCACAGAGAAGGTCACTGGGACCATGATGATGATAGTAGTCACGTTATCAAGAACCATGGAGACGAGGCTAGTAACTAGCCCTAGATATACGAGAAGCAGCCACGGCTTTCCCCGCGCAAACTTGGCTGCTTTTATCGCCAGGTACTGGAAGAAGCCGGTTTCCTTGAACATCCCGACAACGATCATCATCCCTAGGAGAAGGGAGATGGTGTTAAAGTCGATCGCCTCCACCGCTTGGTGGACATCGTAGAAGGAGAACCAGCTTCCGACGGCAATCATCAAGACCGCACCAGATAAGGCGATGATTGTCCGGTGGATCCTCTCGGAGAGGATCCCCACATACGTGATGACAAATATCGCCAACGATAACCAGAAAGGCCAGACCGATAAGTCACCCATTCAACCAATCCTAAACCAAGCAACCAGCAGGTGCAACAGGGACTTTCAGATCCAAAGCAACCGAATACCCCTCACCGAAGGAATCGGCGATGTATGATGTATGAGGAATGGTTAACCGCATCGTGACGGAAATACAGTTAGGTAAAAGAGTGGCGGGCCCTGAGAGGCTAGGGCCCGCCTACGGAGGCCGCAAGGAGGTGTGATGTGAAAAACGCTCTTATCCTTTCTGTTCTCTTATGTTAACCGTCTCCCAAGGGGGTGAAATAAATTCTGGTTTCCTGCCGACCGATGAGGACAGGAAACGTTGGCGGTTCCGGACGGATCGGCTTGTGGCTGCAGTAAGCCGGATAACCCCCGGATCTTTCCTTTCCCGCGCCCTGCAGGAGCTCCCAGCAATGGGGAGAGGCCGGAACGCCCGGAGAGGAGTGTGATAAACAAGGAGTCCAGAACCGCCACCAAAAAGTCCGCTCCGCGCCGAGAATGTCTCCCCAGCGCAGCCAGCAGCGAAACGGCGGGTATATCTTTTGAAATGTGAGTCGCTAGCAGTCACTGTGAAGAAGGACTTATAAGACTGCTTTTTCTGCACCTCTGTGAGGCCTGACGAACCGCGCTTGCCAACCTGGCCACCTACAAGTATTTTCGCAACAAAAAAGAGGTATGCAGAGACAACGAGACAACAAAACACCATCAATGTTACCTTCGGCGGTCCGGCGACCATAGAAATTCTCCTTTAGGCCCGTAACTTTGCGTCCCCAGCTTTCGCTTGGGTTTGCCATTATCGAGTATGAGGTTCACTATAGCATAAACTTATTTAGAATGCAAACGAGGCTTCGCATGTGAAAGCGGAATGCTCTAACGATCCGGCAACTGGCGCAATTCTTGCTTTTTTACGAGAATGCTTACCATGGTAAAAGATGCTGCTCTCGATCTCTTTCATCCGGCAGTGAGGCGTTGGTTTAAGGAGAGCTTTAACGCGCCGACCCCGCCGCAAACCCTCGGTTGGCCGCCGATCGCTCGAGGGGAGAACACCCTCATCCTTGCCTAGGGGGCAAAGCAGCGGTCGATTAGGCTGCACAAATGGGATAGTCTCCCCGCAGGAGAGCCGCCCGCGCGATCAGATCTAGGGGCGATCGGGTTCATGCGCGAAGATCGGCAGATGATCTACTACTGTAAGTATGCAAGGCAGGAGAGCACGTGAGTACTAAAAATCAAGAGCAACAAGGGAAAGAGGTCATCGAGGGTGCGGCGACAATCCTACGCGCCGGACCGATCTGCGACGACTGTCTTGGTCGAGCGTTCGCCAAACTCGGACACGGTTTCTCTAACCGTCAGCGGGGGGGAGCACTGCGCACGTTGCTCTCTATGCTCGAGGTGGACGGAAGGCTTGGAACCTGTTGGGTCTGTGATGGACTATTTGGACGCGTCAAAGACTGGGCTGATCGCGCCGTTGCTGCTTCTAAAGGGATCGAGTTTGAAAGCTACCTGTTCGGAGTGAAGCTCTCCCCGCGGCTTTCCCAGATAGAAGCGTTCTTTGACGAGAGGTTCCCTACGGGTCTTACCGAGTCGCTCAAACACGCGTTCAATCGCGAGGTGGGGAAGGCATTCGAGGCTAAGAGCGGCCGCGGAACAGTCGATCTCACTCACCCCCACCTCTCGTTTCTTATTGACCTTGTGCATGACAGCGTGAACCTACGGGTGCTTTCTCTCTATATCTACGGCCGCTACCTCAAGCTTGTCCGCGGAATCCCGCAGACCCGCTGGCCCTGCCGCCATTGCCGTGGAAAGGGATGCGAAGCGTGCGGGTTCACGGGGAAGCAGTACCCCGAATCGGTGGAGGAACTCGTCGCTGCCCCGTTTCTCACCGCAGCGGGGGCAGAGGAAGCGCATCTGCACGGTGCGGGACGCGAGGACATCGACGCCCGCATGCTCGGGACGGGTCGACCGTTCGTCCTGGAAATCGTCTCCCCGAGAAGCCGCTGTCTCGACCTTCC
>JAGLXM010000140.1 GCA_023132915.1 Candidatus Bipolaricaulota bacterium | reverse complement strand
AGGGAGAACCAAGGGACATCTGAATTCCGTCTCTTGCGGGGTGTTCATCGAACTTTAACCGGGCTGCACCCGGCTTTGGAATCGCTCCTCGCCGCCGTGGTTGGCATGGCAGTCGGTGCCATCCTCATGCGTATCTGGGGTTACAACCCTTGGAAGGCCTACGCTGCATTGTTTAGGGGCGCGTACGGAAGTGCCTTTGGGCGGGCAAGCTCACTCGCCCGTGGCGTTCCTCTCGTGTTTACGGCGATGACCTTCGCGATCTGCATGCGAGCGGGGATGTTCAACATCGGAGCCGAAGGTCAAGTCTTCCTGGGAGCCGCGGCCGCGATTACTGTGGCATTCTTCCACCTGCCCCCCGGACTTCACCTGATCGTCGGCCTCGTGTTTGCGATGATCGCCGGAGCGGCGTGGAGCATCGGTCCAGCGTTACTGAAGGTTACGCGCGGAGTCCACGAGGTTATCTCGACGATCATGTTCAACTGGATCGCACGATTCCTTGTGTTCTTCTTGGTTACCAACGTGCTGGTTGACCCGCGTCGAGCCGAAAAGACTTTCAGCATACCGGTTTCCGCCCGCTTCCCGGTTCTCGTCTCCCGTACGGACCTTTCCTACTCAATCTTCCTCGCCATTGCTTTTGCTCTCGTGATCTACTTCGTCCTTTGGCACACGGTAGTCGGCTACGAAATCCGGGCCGCAGGGCTTAATCCAACTGCAGCACGATACGGTGGTATCAACAGCAAGCGTACGATACTTCTCAGCTTCATCCTCGGTGGAATCGGTGCCGGACTGGCAGGAGCCAGTATTGTGATGGGACAACCCCCTACTTACGCGATGTTCAGCGGTCTGCCAATGATCACGAATACCGGGTTCGACGGAATGGCCGTAGCTATGGTGGGCCGAAATCACCCGATCGGAATCCTTGTCGCTGCCGTCTTCTTCGGAGGGTTGACCGCAGGAGGCCGAACAATGCAGATCTTCGCATCAACACCTCTTGAGGTTGTACGCGTGGTCACAGGCGTCATCGTGATCACAATGGCGATTCCCGAACTGCTAAGGATCTTCCCCCGCACCAAAGGGGAACTTGTGAAGATCTTAGCCTTGATCCGAAAACTGCGTCAGAAGCGTGCCTCACAATCAGAGGAGTCGCCCTAGGAGGCTCAGATGGACATAAGCCAAATCGGAAGTATCCTAATCATCACGCTGCATGCGATGGTTCCGATTTGCCTGACGGCGGTCGGCGAGATCATCGGTGAGACGGCTGGCCTGTTCAACATTGGGTTGGAGGGAATCCTGCTTACAAGTGCCTTTACTGGGGTTCTCGGAGCCAAAGCGGGGGGTGCGGTGGTCGGACTCCTTGTTGGAATGGGCACAGGAGCGATCATCAGTCTCATCTTCTCCGTGATCAACACATATTGGAAGGGAAACCAGATGATCACCGGAATCGGGATCAATCTCTTAGCACTGGGGTTTGTTGCCTTTGGTCTAATCGTTCTCGGCTCTCCAGGATTCCATCCTGTGCCCCCAGAGGGACGTCTGGTCGCGATTCGGACGCCCTGGGGCAGACTCAGTCCGATTATCTTCGTCGCGTTGGTTATCCCGTTTGTGGCTCACTGGTTTCTCAATCGAACGCGCGCTGGCCTGATTCTGAAAGCAACAGGAGAGAGTCCCGAAGCAGCGGACGTCGCTGGGATTCGCGTCAACTTGGTGCGCCTCCTTGCCACGACGTTTGGTGGTATTCTCGCCGGCCTTGCCGGGGCGTACATCAGCGTTTCATGGATCGGATCGGTCACAAAGCAGATCTCCGCAGGGCGTGGATTCATCTCCCTTGCCACAGTGGTGTTTAGCGGTTTGAATCCCCTCCTGGCCCTTCTCGGCGCCTTCGTGTTCGGCCTGTTTGAGAGTATTGCAACATGGATTCGCAATCTCCCAGCCGCACGTATGATTCCTTGGCAGTTTGTCGCTATGATCCCTTACGTGGTGACACTGCTCGTCGTCTCGGGAGCGATCGGACGGGTTCGCTTTCCCAAAGCCCTGGGAAAACCGTACATCCGAGAGTAAGGGCTAGCTCCTCACACCGGCCATAAGTGAGCCAACCTCTGCCCGGTCTGCTCCCTTTCCCTCGACAATCGCTACCATCTCTCCTTCAAACATAACTCCTATGCGATCCGATAGGGACATCACCTCATCTAAGTCTTCAGAGACGAGGAGGATCGCTGAGCCCTCTTCTCGCAGGCTCATGAACAGATTCCACGTTTGGTTTAGAGCCTTGGTATCAAGCCCTTCTGTGGGGTGAACCGCTATGAGCACCCTTGGCCTTCTCCAGGTCTCCCGAGCGAGGATGAGACGTTGAATATTCCCCCCTGATAGGATCCTTGTCTCCGTCCTCCACAGGTCAGGCACAATGGCATTGAAGCTCGAGATCAGTTCTTTTGAGTGTTCCGTAATACGCGTCCTCCTCAAGATACCACTACTGGAAAATGGAGAGGTCCTATAATCCTTCAGCATAACGTTCTCAGCTACTGTCATCCCTTCGATGACCCCGGCCTCTCGACGCTTCTCCGGAATGTGTGAAACCCCAGCCTCGATGAACTCGCGCGGCGAGCGGTTGGTCATATCCTTGCCAAACAGGGTGACCCGTCCCTGTGTGGCACGCCGCAACCCAGTGACGACCTCCACCAACTCGGACTGACCGTTCCCTGCAACGCCGGCGATCCCGAAGATCTCTCCCTCGTGCAGGTTGAAGGAGACACCACGCAGCGCCAACCTGCGTTCGGCACCAAGAGCGTGTACACCCTGAACCTCCAACACTGCTTTCTCGGATCTATTCGTCCCCCGTTCAAGATGGATCGGAGTATG
>JAGLXM010000014.1 GCA_023132915.1 Candidatus Bipolaricaulota bacterium | reverse complement strand
AACCTCCATAAAGCACGGATGGGGAATCGATGTAACCCCGCCAGCCGCGTGCACGGCACAAGCAACATCGCGGAACCCCAGCCTCTTAAGTGGGATATAGCATGGCCTGCCTTGCGCGAGAAACCGGTTAAACGACTCTTTAAGTGAGGGGACAGCACCCCTCTTTACAAGGAGTTGTGCCAGGTGAGGCCTGCCGATGCTCCCAGAAGCGATTCTGCGCACCTCATCAATTTTGATATCCAAGCCCAACTGATCGGCGCACCGCTTGACCATCTTCGCCATCCGCTCCTCACGAGAACGTTTCATAAACAAGAATATTTCATGCAGCGAAGGGCAAGCAGGATCGACAAAGTAACCAAGGAGTTCCCCGCGGATTCCGTTAAAGTCGACCTTGATCTCCACCCCAGTAATCACCTCAAGGCCATTGATCTTAATCACCCGCTCGGTCAGCTCCTGGGAGATAGTGTCGTGATCAGTAATAGCGATGGCGGAAAGGCCGTAAGCGGCGGCACGTTTCACCAATTGCAAAATCCCTTGCGTTCCGTCGGAAGCGGTGGTGTGTAGGTGCAGATCAGCGTAGCCTTCACTCATAGATACCTCTCTTCGATGATCTTTGCAATTCGTACAGCGGCGTTGCCATCACCGTACGGGTTTTCAGCCCTCATCATCTTTTCGTAGGCCTGCGAGTCGCGCAGCAGACTCTCTGCCTCGAAAACGATCCGCCCAGGGTCGGTCCCCACAAGGCGCGCCGCACCAGTCTTTATGCCTTCAACGCGATCCGTCTTATCCCTCAAGACAAGAAGCGGAATGTGAAGAGCGGCTCCTGCCTCCTGAATCCCGCCGGAGTCAGTGAGGATCAGGGTCGATTCCTCCATCAGACGAACGAACGAGACATAGTCAAGCGGATCGAGGAGAACGATTCGCTCCTGCTTCGCAAGTTCAGATTGTACCACCTCACGGACGTTGGGGTTGGGATGAACGGCGTAGACGATCGTCACATCGTTATTTCGTTGTGCAAGGTCTCGTAGCGCCTGACAGATCCTGGCGATCCCTCCGGCAAAACTCTCCCTGCGGTGTGCGGTCACAAGGACGATCTTCCCTTGGGGAGAGACGCGCCTAAAATCGAATCGCTCGCGCGGAGGAACCCGATCACGTACAAAGTATAAAGCGTCGATCTCAGTGTTCCCGGTAACGAAGATCGCGTCCTTGACGATTCCCTCCGAAAGCAGGTTCTGCCTTGCAACTTTAGTAGGAGCAAACAGGAGTTCGGCAAGCCGATCGATGAGGCAGCGGTTCATCTCCTCAGGGAAAGGGGCATACTTATCATGCGTGCGCAGGCCAGCCTCCACATGAGCAACCGGAATCTTGCAATAATAACCGGCAAGTGCTCCTGCAAATGTGGTGTTCGCATCCCCCTGTACAAGGATCAGATCGGGGCGCTTGGCCTTAAGCACCGGCTCGATCCGCTCCAGTACCACCTGTGTGATATGGAACAGGCTTTGGTCATAGATCATGACGTCAAGGCTATAGTCGGGCTTGATCGAGAAGACGTCCAGAGCCTGATCGAGGAGCTCATCGTGCTGTGCGCTGACGCAAACGACCGGCTCGATCTGCTCCGCCGCATGAAGCTCGCGCAACACCAAGGCGAGCTTGATCGCCTCCGGCCGCGTCCCAAAGACCAGTAGAACCTTAAACGCTCTTTCAGACACGTTACAACCCCTCTTCCAAGGACACTCTCCCAGCAAATCCAAACATCGCCTCGGCGCGAACCGCCTCACACAAGGGGTTGATCGTGTCAATGACGTTTACCTCTGAATCAAAAAACGGATCTGCAACAGAGCAACGGATGTTTACCTGAGTGGCGTAATGCTGCGGAGAGAAACGATCGAAGAGGAAGGGCACAGTCTCCCTTTCGCTGATACAAAGTGAAACGAACTCTGCCTGCAAATTTAGGTTTATCTCATGACCGGCGAAGGGATTGTCGAGCACGAGAACGGCATTGCCAGCGTTGATATGGGCACAAACTGCGTGTGAACCGACAAACCCGGTGCCATCGGTGATGATAGCCCTCACAAGAGTGCTCCTCTTACGGCGTAAGATAAACTCCAGCGTACACTAATAAGACCCGTTTCCAAATGCTCAACCAAGCAAGCATTGCAGCCGTCCGATTGGTAAGACTGGGAGCTTAACCGGACAATCAAGGTGAGGTTTCCTTACCTTAAGGCCCAAAAAGGGTTACAAAGCCCGCAACTTATTCACCAGGTTATCAGGAATCGTCGCCTCCACATCGGCTGCGAGGATCTCCTCCACCTTCTCGCCAAGCCTTTCCAGCAATGTCTCGCTTGGCTTTCTCAAATCTATCGTTCGCCGCTCGATGAAAGAAGGAGCAAGATAGAGGGAATCGCGGAAGTGCTTCGCGGTGTGTGGGTGTTTAAGGTAGATGGTGGGACCCTCTCCTTTAATGCTGGCACGAGCCACGTCATCTATTGTCTGAAGCGCAAGGTTCTCCTCCGTCAGTTGAAGTGGTCTCCACATGTGGCGGGCACGGGCGATCATCTCGTCGTTTAATATTAGAAACCGTGCATCATAGAGTGAGCCATAGGCAAGAAAACCGACGTCGTGGGCCAGGGTCGCTCCTGACTGTAGAGCGAAAAGGATCGACTGAAAGGCTTCCTCACCGGCCTGAGCGTCAACCTGTTGAGCATCAGTACACCCTACCATTCCCCAAGAAGGTAGATTATAAAATCGCCCCATATCGGCATAGGCAGCGGTTGAGATAGCGCACTCCGGCGAGCCATAGCAAACAATGGCCGTGCGCATATCGGTGGCCGCGCAGTTCGCTCCAAATATGAAGCCAGCCTTGGGAAATTTCAATTGTAGAATGACCAACGCTGCCAGTGACTCCGCTGCCCCTTGGACAAGAGCGCCCTCCATCGTCACTGGACCTCCTCCCCCAAGGTTCGGGCTGGGTACCCCCATAGTAGGGATCCCTTTCTCACTACAGAACCACAGGCGATCGACAATATCACCCCCGTACTTGAGTGGGGATTCAGGTTCAATGTAGGTGGTGAAGAGCGGCTTTTTCCTAAACTTGTCTTCCCCACCAGCGACGAGCTTCGCCATTTCGTAGGGGCCTTCAAGATCAGCGAGGCACGTTGATGTGGCAATGATCGGCTTTGTTGAATGAATCAACATCTCGCGGAACACAGCGATGTACTGCTTGTCTGGCTCGACATCCGCGGGTAAGCCCATTGACATAATAAAATCAAACTGTGACAACGCCTCGACTACGCGAACATTATCGATGACATCCTGCAAGACAGTCTGTCGTATCTGTTCAGTCTTACGATCGATGACATACAGGGAATCGGAGCCCGGCCCGAAGTAGACCCGATCGACCTCTAAGGGGAATTCCTTATCCCCTGTTTGATTATACCACGGAACTCGCGATGGCGCTTTAGCGATCGCGTCTTCCACCATTGCTGGGGGAAAAAGGAATCTACCGTCCTTATCCTCTGTTGCACCCGCCTTGTGAAGAAGACGTTGTGCTTCAGCGTGAGGGAGGTGAATCCCTGTCTCTGCTAGCAGCTTGAGCGCTGCCTTGTGGATCTGCTGCACCTGTTCCTTTGTTAGAAGACTAAGGGATGGTAACTTGTTCATTGGCACCGCCTTTTCAAATACCGACGAATCGGCTGCTCATTAACTCCTCTATCCAATTCTTTAGATCCCGATCGTTGTATCACTGAAAGATCCTTACCTCGCTAGCGTCTCCATCCTAAATAAGCCCCAACAGCAGCGATACCCAGTCTAAACCTAGGAGACTAACTTAACAAGCGTGCCGCACAGTGGGCCACTGCGAGATCATGAAAAGACACAAAAAAATGCAATACTAATCACAGACCACATACTGCATCATACCTTCCCAATAGTACGAGATGACCGACTTTGATTCTTCCACTGCCAACTTCTCAAACTGGCCAGTGCCGGTAGCCTCTCAGCAAGGAATTGTGCATCGCTCCTTCTTCGCAGTATCCTTCTCTTGTAAGAGTTATTGCACCAACCGCCTGTTTCCCTATAATATTTTCATGGGAAGAGTTTACAAGAACCGGGACTCACAGAAGAGGCTCAGCCGAAAAGGTGCCGGTGAGTGGATGTCGCTTGCTCCAGAGGAGCTCATACGTCATGGGTGGATGGGGGACAGGACGCCGGTGACCCTCCGCTCCATTCAGCCCGAAGATGCACCGGCGTTATGCGCCATGTTTCGTGCCTGTAGCCCAAAGAGCCTTTATCTTCGTTTCGAGCGTCAGTTGAACGAGATCCCTCTCGATCAGGCCGTTCAACTATGCTCCGTTGATCATAAAAATGAACTAGCTATCGTGGCTGAGATCAAGGAGGCCGGATCTCATAGACTCATCGGGTTAGGACAACTGTCAGCCGATCCGGACCGCGCGACGGCCGAGTACGCGGTACTCGTGGCCGATCCTTGGCAAGGGAAGGGCCTAGGGAGCAAATTTACTGACTTTTGCCTTGAAATCGCGTGGCGATGGGGCATCAAAAGGGTAGTGGGTGAGTTCTCTCCAAGTAACGTGCGAATTATCCGCATCCTTCAATCCCGGGGCTTTCGCTTTCAGCGTGACCGGCAGGAGCAAGTCGTGTTTGCGGAGAAGACCCTCGAGGGCCTGGTCTGGATCGCTAAGCGAGGTGAGGCAATGTCAAACATGAAGTGGCGCAAATCTTTACGCCCCTTGATCAACGAAGCCAGAGAGGAGCTGGCGAAGGTTAACCCCCAAGAACTAGCCCGCAGGGGAGGTTTGACTTTCCATGAAGGATGGTTGGAGCTTCCTCTACTGGGAAGAGTGTACTCGATCCGCTGGCCGGAGCTTTCACCCACCGCACCAAATGGCGAGGCCTGCCCGGAAGAACTACAGATTCTCCTGCTCGATTACCTGAAAAATGGAGACGGTGCACCCCCCACAGGTCGGTGGATCGGCTTTCGCGAGTTGCCTAATGGAGGATTCTACTGGCGCGCCTTCCAGGGGTATTCGGGTGATCAGCTTGTTCGAGACCTGGCCGGTGACGTCGATGCCTTTCACCAGGCGGCAATAAAGCTGGAAGGTGAACCTTTGGATATGGGAGACGCTTCTTATACCTTCCGCACGCTGCCGCAGCTGCCGATGGCAGTGGTCTGGTGGGCAGGCGATGAGGAGTTTCCTGCAAAGGCGACCGTGTTGTTCGATGAGACGGCCAGTCACTATCTCCCTACCGATGGTCTGGCAATTCTTGGTCGAATGCTATGCCGAAAACTGGCCAAATTAGGCAGGGAAGCATGAAGCTTGCCGTAGCTGGGAAGGGCGGGGTGGGCAAGACTACTCTCGTGGCACTGCTTGCTCGTGAGGCCGCGGCCCGTGGCTATCGAGTGATTGCGGTGGATGCCGATCCCGACGCCAAGGTGGCGGTGGTTGCGCCTGCCCGGCCAACGCTCTCCTGCGCTCCCTCCTCCGTCACCTCTTCCCGTTCTTTCCCACTTTGATCACCTCTCCTTCCCGAGAGGCGATTCAGGAGCTCTTTACCCTCTTAGAGGAAAGGATCGTCTCCACTGCGACATAAGCCTCTCAAGGCCAAATCTACGTTCTTTGTGCCTGTTGGCTCTCTTACTCGTGATTTGCGACGATCCTGTTGATATGCTATATTTCTCGTTTGGGATATGACTGTGTGCAGGTGTATGCTTACGCGTCACTACAGGGAAGGATTTTCTTTTAGGAGGTAATAGATTATGTCAAGAATCATCGCAACGGCGGCCATCCGAGGCGCTCATAAGTATGTAGCCGAGGCTGAGACAAAATTGAGCGAAGCCCTCGAAGAGAAGGGACCGGAGCAGGAGGTGGTCTTCCCCAATACCGGCTTCTACCTCCCCTTAATTCTCTCCATGACGGGAATCGAGGTAAAGACTCTATCTGATATGAAGGAACCACTAGAGAGAGCTAAACGGCTCCTCCCCCAGGTTCCTTCAGAGCATCTATGGACACCCTATCTGGGAGGTGCCCTGGATGCCGGTATGGCTACTTTGATCGCACAGGAGATAATTGAGGCCTTAAAACTGGTAAATGGATACCAGCCTGAGCCGCCCTGGTTGGGATTTACCGACGATGCTACCCTGAGACAGCAGGGGATAAAGCTGGTGGATGGGCGAATGCCAGGCTTTGCCGCCTGCGTGGGCGCCCTGCCCACCAACGAAGAAGCTGTTAGGCTTGCTCAAGAGCTTCAGACGAGGAACATACTTGTATTTATGGCCTCCCACACCAATGGGAAGAGCATGGCCGAGCAGCTTGCTGAAGAGGGTGTTGAGATGAACTGGGACACCTTCCTCGTCCCATACGGTAAGGATACATCGGCTGCTGTCCATGCCCTGAACTTCGCTTGTCGAGCTGGCTTGACGTTCGGCGGGATCAAAGCCGGTGGAATGAAGGAAGCCAGGGAGATGCTGCTCTATAATAAAGAGCGGGTCCACGCTTTCGTCCTGGCTCTAGGGGCCGATGCAGGTGTGGACGAGGATCAAGTGATTAGCGACGAGAAGTATGCCACCGCAGCGGGGGCGATCAACTTCGGCTTTCCTGTCATCTCCGATGTTAATATCCCCCAGATCCTGCCCAGGGGGATATGTACCTACGAGCATGTAGTCTCAGGGATCCCTCGGGACAAATTGGTAGATAAGGCTATTGAAGTAAGAGACCTGGAGATAAAGGTGAGCGAGGTCGATATTCCCGTTCCTTTCGGTGCCGGATTCGAAGGGGAGTCGGTTCGAAAACCCGATATGTATATCGAATTCGGCGGGAAGTACAGCACCGCCTTCGAGTTGGTCCGTGGAAGGCCGATGGATGAAGTAGAGGACAGGAAGATCGAACTGATTGGCCCGGATGTTGACGGAGACTTTGAGGTAGGAGGATCAATGCCCCTCGCCATACTCGTGGAGGTGGCCGGGCGGGAGTTTAAGGAGGACTTTGAGACCGTAGTCGAACGGAGGATCCATGAATTCCTCTCATGGGCCAGTGGGATCTTCCACATGGGCCAGCGGGATATACCGTGGATCAGGATCAGCAAGAAAAGCTTCGAGAAGGGTTTTAGGATCAAACACTTCGGTGAGATCCTGGTGGCGAAGATCCATGAGGATTTCTCCTCAATCCTTGATAAGGTGCAGGTAACGTTCATAACCGACGATGACAAGATACAAGAACCCTTAAAGGGGGCCAAGGAGATTTATCACGAGAGGGACGAGAGGATAGGCGACATGAAGGATGAGGACATAGATACTTACTATTCCTGCATTCTCTGCCAGACCTATGCGCCCGATCATGTCTGCATCGTAACCCCTCAAAGATTGGGCCTCTGTGGTGCCTACACTTGGCTCGACTGTAGGGCTGCCTATGAGATGGACCCCCTTGGACCCAACCAACCGGTGCCTAAGGGGGAAACGCTGGATCCAGTATACGGTCAGTGGAAAGGGGTCAACGAATACCTCGCTCGGGAGACCGATGGGAAGCTGGAAAAGTTCAGCGCCTACTCCATGATCAAAGATCCCATGACCTGCTGCGGTTGCTTTGAGTGCATCACGGCGATCCTTCCCGAGACAAACGGGGTGATGATCGTCAACCGCGAGTACACGGAGATGACCCCCATTGGGATGACCTTCTCCACCATGGCTGGCCAGATCGGCGGGGGGAGACAGATCCCGGGCTTCATCGGGATAGGCAAGGTCTATATCACATCGGAGAAGTTCATCTCCGCCGATGGGGGGCTTGAGCGGGTGGTCTGGATGCCGACCGCTCTCAAGGAGGAGATAAAGGATCGCTTGGAGAAGAGGCTCAAAGAGATAGGAAAGCCGGAGCTGATGGATAAGATAGCCACCGAAGAGGATGCCACTACCTCGGCGGAGTTGGTAGAATACCTACAAAAGGCGAGCCATCCGGCGTTGAAGCTAGAGCCGATGATGTAAAAAACATAAAGGGGAAATAGATGGCCAAATTGAGTGCTATAGAGATTTATAAGAACCTGCCCAAGACAAACTGTGGGGAATGTGGTTTCCCTACCTGTATGGCTTTCGCTATGCAGCTTGCCAATAAGCAAGCCTCGCTCGATCAATGTCCCCACGTCACTGAGGAGGCAAAGCAGGCGTTGTCAGCGGCGGCCGCTCCGCCGATGAGAAAGGTGGCCATCGGGAAGGACGAAGGGAAGGTGGAGATAGGAGGAGAGACCGTCCTGTTCAGGCATGAGGAGAAGTTCCACCGCCCTACAGGGATAGCGATCAAGGTTAAGGATAGCCTGCCCGATGACGAATTGGAAGACAAAGTGGAGCAGATCAACAGGCTGGGGTTCGAACGGATAGGGGAGATCATCAGGGTCAACCTGATAGCCATCGAACATTCCGGCACCAGTCCTGAGGAGTATGCCAAGCGAGTAGAGGAGATAGCGAAGAGAACCAATCTCCCTTTAATCCTCCTCTCCCAAGACGCGACCACCATGAAGGCCGCTTTAGGAAGATGCGCCGACTCCCGACCTCTCATCTACGCTGCCACAGAAGATAATTGGGAAGAGATGGCCTCCCTGGCAAAAGAGTTCTCTTGCCCCCTAGCGGTCGAAGGCGGTGATTTGGAAAGCTTAGCCTCTCTGACCGAGCAAATTAACCAGACAGGGGTTGAAGAGCTGGTTTTGGCTCCAACCTCGGAGGATATGCTTGGATACCTGGAGAAATTGACCCTTATCAGAAGGCTTGCTCTGGAGAAGACCTTCCGCCCGCTCGGCTACCCCGTGATAACCTTCACCGATACCGACGACGAAGATCCCTTCCAGGAGGTAGCTCAGGCGGCAAATAGCATCTTAAAATACGGTTCCATCTTGGTGATGGAAGGGATGGAGCCATGGCGGATCTTGCCCCCGCTCACCGTGCGTCAACACATATACATCGATCCGCAGGTGCCAAACGCCGTGGAAGCTAAGTTATATGAAATAGGCGAACCAGGACCGGACTCGCCGGTGTTATTCACCACGAACTTCTCTCTCACCTACTTCACCGTGGCCGGAGAGGTGGAAGATTGCAAGGTTCCGGCATATATCTCCGTAATGGATACAGAAGGGCTGGGGGTGCTCAACGCCTACGCGGACGATAGGCTCTCCGGGGAGACGGTGGTGGAGACGGTGCAGAAGCAAGGGGTGATGGAGAAAGTGAACCACGGGAAGCTCATCATACCCGGCTTGGTAGCGGTGCTGCGAATGAAGATACAGGAAGAGGGAGGATGGGAAGTAATAGTGGGACCGGAGGATGCCGCCAGCATACCCAGATTCCTTAAACAAGAGTGGCCGAAGTTAAAGTCTGCAAAGCAAGAATAAGAACCTATGGCTAGAGTAACCTTCTATCTAGATGATAAAATAGTAGAAACTGAGGTAGAACAAGGGGCGACCTTGCTGGAAGCTGCCTCCATCTCAGGGATATATGTAAACAGCAACTGTGGAGGAGAGGGGATCTGTGGGACGTGCAAATTTTTAATTAAAGATGGCCAGATCGAGCGCGGTCCCGCCGGCTTGCTCACCAAGGAAGAGGTCGAGGAGGGCTACGTCTTAGCCTGCCAGACGAAGGTCTTAGGAGATGTAAAGGTAGAGGTCCCCTTAGAGACGAGGATCGAAGAGGGACAGATCCTAATAGATAAGGATGCGAAAAAACTTCGCACCATACGAGCAGGAGGAGAGGAGGTCTTCTTCACGCGCGAACCCTTGGTAGACAAATTGTATCTGGAACTCCCCAAACCTTCCCTCGATGACAACCTCTCCGATCACCAGCGGTTGTACAGGAAGATACGTTCCAAGAAGAAGGTTCCCATACTACAGACCGGGCTGACCATGCTTCAAGAGATTCCCACCATTTTGAGGGACAATCAATGGGCCATAACGGCTACCTTGGGGATGATGGGCGATACCACCGAGCTACTGCAGGTGGAAGGTGGGGATACTTCCGGGAGGAACTATGGGATAGCCGTGGACATAGGCACCTCCACCGTGGTCGTCCATCTGGTGAATTTGAATAGCTCCAAGACCGTAGATGGAGAGGCAAAGTACAATTCACAGATGAAATATGGAGAAGATGTAATCCGCCGCATAATCCATGCCGATGAAGAAGGGCCTGAAGAACTACATAGCCTCATCATAGATGATATAAACGGCCTCATCTCCACGCTGATTTTCAGGAACAAGGTAAGGCGCGATGATATAACCAGCGTCAGTTGTTCGGGGAACACCACCATGCTGCATTTCCTACTGAATTTACCCGCTTCCTGGATCCGAAAAACTCCTTATGTTTCTGCCTCTGCCTCTCCTCCTCCCATCAAGGCTACCGAGCTAGGGATAAAGATAAACAAGGGAGGGCTGGTTTATGTGGTTCCCATGATCGGGGGCTGGGTAGGAGGAGATATAACCGCAGGGATATTGGCCTGCGGAATGGATAAATCTGAAAAGCTATCCTTGCTAATAGACATAGGCACCAACGGTGAGATAGTGATCGGCAATAAGGATTGGATGATCAGTTGCTCAGCATCCGCCGGTCCGGCCTTCGAGGGGACGGGCGCGGAGAGCGGGATGAGGGCCAGCCGCGGAGCGGTTGAACACGTCACCATGAACGATGGAAGAATAGATTACTCCACCATAGGAGATGGAAAACCCAAAGGGATATGCGGTTCAGGGTTGATCGATCTGGTGGCGGAACTCTTCAAAGCCGAACTCATCGATCGCAGGGGAGCCCTCGATCCGCGAAAATCCGATCGAATCAGGGAGAGGGACGGCCAATCGGAGTTTGTGATGGTGCCCGGTTCAAAGACGGAGATAGGAAAGGACATAGTGATAACCCAGCCGGATATCGAGAACCTGCTAAGGGCCAAGGCAGCCATCTACGCCGGGGCCAATATATTGATAAAAAGCCTGGGCCTTGAATTTAAGGATTTCGAGCGAATACTGATAGCGGGCGGATTCGGATCGTATCTGGACAGGAGGAAGACCCAAATATTGGGGCTGATTCCTGACATTCCTCTGGAGAGGATTCAATTTGTCGGCAATACCTCGATAATTGGAGCCAAGATGGCTCTCCTCTCCCGCGAGGCTCTCGATGCCTGCCACAGAATAGCCGAATCGGTGACCTATATCGATCTGATCAGTTACCCTAACTACTACGATGAATTCATGGCGGCCATGTTCCTGCCCCATACGGATTTAGAGAGGTTTCCTACCATAACGCAAGAGTTGAGCCGGGAGGTCTAGCTATGAAGCCCTTCACCATAGCCATAGCCGGAAAGGGTGGCACTGGAAAGACCACGGTCTCCGGGCTTCTCATTCAGTTGCTCGTAGAAAGGGCCGAGGGCCCCGTTCTGGCCATAGATGCCGATCCTAATGCCAATCTGAATCAGGCGCTGGGCCTCAAGTTCGAGCAGACGATCGGCGGGTTGGAACGAGAGACCTTGAAGACCTTAACTGATCTTCCAGCCGGAATGACCAAGGGGAGGTATATAGAGTATCGGCTCCAACAGCTCCTCGTCGAAGCGGAGGGTCTGGACCTCCTGGTAATGGGTCGGGGGGAGGGCCCCGAATGTTACTGCATAGTAAATCATATCCTCAGAAATTATATGGACTTCCTGGCCGGAAACTATAAATATATGGTGATGGATAATGAAGCCGGAATGGAACACATCTCCCGGCGAACCACCACAGACGTGGATGTACTTTTGGTAGTAAGCGATGCCAATCCAGTGGCCATACGCGCGGCTGAGAGGATAGACGAGCTGGTGGATGAACTCAATATCAACGTAAAGGAGAGATACCTGGTCTTAAACAACCTTCCGGACCGGCTGCCGCAGAAGGCGAAGGAGATGCTCGAAGGAACAGGTCTAGAGGTTGTGGGAGAGATTCCCCGAGACGAGGCCCTCTTGGGGCTTTCCTGGGAAGGGAAGTCGCTTGAGTCCTTGTCACCTGATTCCCCGGCCCTAGAGGCGGTAAGAGTTATCATGGATAGAGTCTTGTGTTCTAGAGAAAGAGCATTTTTGAGTCATTAACACCCTTCTTAAGTTTAAAAATTTAAAGAAAGGAGCTTAAAAAACGCGCATGGAGATACCCGATGTGAAGAAAACCTGGAGCAACAGGATCAGCACAGTCACCATTGGAGCCACGAAGGAAGAGGGAGGGACCAGGACTCGTACAATAACGGTAGGTGGAGAGACGGCTCTGCCATTCATGCATTTTGAGGGTGAGATCCCTCATCGGCCCGTCGTGGGCATGGAGATATGGGATATTCCGCCCAAAGGGTGGCCGGAAGTGCTGGCTCGACCCTTCTCCAATGTATACGACAGCCCAAGTAGATGGGCGAAGAAATGTGTGGAAGAGTACGGAGCCGACCTAATCTGTCTTCGGCTGCAAGGCTGCGATCCCACCGGGGAGGACCGCTCACCAAAGGAGGCGGCCGAGGTTGTAAGGGAGGTCTTAGGGGCCGTATCGGTCCCTTTGATTATCTGGGGCTGTGGTGACGACGATAAGGATAATGAGGTGTTTACCGAGTGTTCACAAGCAGCGGCTGGGGAGAACTGCCTTCTGGGCACAATTACCCAGGATAACTATCGGACACTGACCGCTTTGTGTAAGGCCGATAACCACAAATTGATAGCCGAATCGCCGGTAGATATAAATATAGCAAAGCAGGTAAACTCCTTGGCTTTAGATGTCGGGTTTGACGTAAAGGATATGGTCATCTTTCCGGATTCACCGGCCTTGGGCTATGGTACCGAGTATGTCTATTCCATCATGGAGAGGACGAGAATGGCCGGACTCAAAGGGGACAAGTTGATGGCCCAGCCCATCATAGCCAATATAGGGTTAAACGTCTGGAAAGTTAAGGAGGCCAAAGCGAGGGAGGAGGAGGTCCCGGAGTGGGGTGATCATACAAAGCGTGGTCCCCTGTGGGAAGCAGCTACCGCCTACACGTATCTTCAGGCCGGTGCCGATATCCTGGTAATGATCCATCCAAAGGCAGTGGAGGCGGCAAAGAGATATATTGAGCAGCTGACAGGATCAACCGCTGACAAGGAGGGAAAATGATCCTCATCGGGGAAAGGATAAATGGGGGATTTAGGGAGATCGCCCAAGCGATAAAGGATAAGGATAAGGGGCCGATTCAAAAATGGGCCAAATTGCAGACCGATTGCGGGGCGGATTTCCTTGATGTGAACATGGGAGCCGTCACCAGGGACCCGAATGATATGGCCTGGATGGTGGAGACTGTGCAAGAGGTGGTAGATACAGCGATATCCATCGATTCGCCACGAATAGAGGTGGTGAAGAAGGCGCTTCAGGTTTGCGAGAATGAGCGTATGATAAACTCCACCACTGCTGTGGCGGAGAGACTGAATGCTCTAGTCCCCTTGGCTGTAGAATACGATGCCTGCCTGATTGGGGTAGCCAGTGGTGATGGGGGCAGCCCACAGGATGTGGGAGGAAGGGTGGAAAACGCAGCGGCTATCTTTGCCGCTGCCATGGATTACGGCCTGGATACACAAAAATTATTTCTAGATCCAATCGCGATGCCCCTCAAATTCATGCAGGAGCAGGCAAAGAATATCCTAGAGGCTATCAGACAGCTTACCGTGCTCTCCGACCCTCCTCCGCATATAACGTTAGGCCTGAGCAATATGGCCTCTGACACAACCCAGAGGAGCCTGATAAACCGCATATTCTTGGTGATGGCCATGGGAGCAGGGCTGGATGCCGCCATCTGCGATGTGACCGACAAGAAAGTGATGGATGCTGTCGCGACGGCTGAACTTATCTTAAATAATGAGATCTACAGCGATTCCTATTTAGATACATATCGGATGAGATGAATTACTACTTTTACCATTAGCTTTCAGTTGGCGGTCAAATAAAGGAGGAATGGATGGCCAAAGATCGCGAAAGAAGCATCGATCGAGCATCTCTAGTGATGCTAAAAAAAGCGGACGAGGAAAATTGGGAGACTGCCTGGGACCGGTTTGAGAAGATGCAGCCCCAGTGCAAGTTCGGAATAGAGGGGGTCTGTTGTCGGATCTGTAGCATGGGACCCTGCCGGATCATCCCGGGCAGAACAGATCATGGGATCTGTGGAGCTAACGTGGACACGATCGCCGCACGGAACCTCGTTCGGATGATCGCAGGGGGTGCGGCGGCCCACTCCGATCACGGACGAGATGTAGCCCATGCGCTCCTGTTGGCGGCTCAGGATGAGTCAAGCGATTACGAGATTAAGGATCCGGTTAAGCTCCGTGAGGTGGCAAACGTCTACGGGATTGGGCTCAATGGTGCCAGCGATCGAGAGATTGCCGTAGCTCTAGCTAAGCGGGCCCTGGCCAACTTTGGCCAGCAGGAAGGGGAGCTAGAGCTGGCACACCGCGCGCCCAAGAGAAGGGTCGAGCGCTGGCAGGAATTGGGGATTATGCCTCGTGGCATCGACCGCGAGATCGTCGAGATTATGCACCGCACTCACATGGGCGTCGATACCGATTATCGGAACATCATGAAACAGGGGTTGCGCTGTGCCCTCTCCGACGGCTGGGGTGGGTCGATGATCGCCACCGAGCTCCAAGACATTCTCTTTGGGACTCCCACACCTATAAGGGCCACCTGTAACCTAGGTACCCTAGAGAAGGATCAGGTGAACATCGTTGTCCATGGCCATGAACCGGTTCTCTCCGAGATGGTCGTGGTGGCGGCTCAGGACCCTGAACTCCTGCAACTCGCCGACAAGGTAGGTGCCAAGGGGATCAACATCGCCGGGATGTGTTGCACGGCTAATGAGATCCTGATGCGGCATGGGGTCCCTGTCGCCGGAAATTTCCTTCAGCAGGAGCTGGCGATGATGACAGGAGCGGTCGATCTGATGATGGTTGATGTGCAATGCATCATGCCCGCGCTATCTGACCTCTCCCAGCGGTTCCACACCAAGCTTGTCAGCACCTCACCCAAGGCAAAGTTTCCCGGGGTGGAGCACGTCGAGTTCTCCGAGGAACACGCTTTGGATATTGCTAAACAGCTCCTCCGCATGGGGGTAGAGAATTTTGCCAATCGCGACAAGGCACCGTTCATCCCCCAGGAGACGATGGACCTGATCGGTGGTTTTACTGCAGAGTCGGTGTTTGACTTTCTCGGCGGAACCTACCGGGCTACATATCGACCCTTAAACGATGCGATCATCGATGGCCGACTGCGCGGTGCTGCGGGGATCGTTGGCTGCAACAACCCCAAGATCACCCATGACTTCGGCCACGTAGAGATGGCAAAAGAGTTGATAAAAAACGATGTCCTGGTAGTGGCTGGCGGCTGCTCGGCGATCGCCGATGCTAAGGCTGGTTTGATGAGGCCGGAGGTGGCGTTTGAGCTTGCCGGTAAGGGCTTACAGGAGATCTGCGAGGCCGTGGGTATCCCGCCGGTGCTGCATCTTGGCTCCTGCGTCGATAACTCGAGGATCTTGATGACCCTCGCCCACGTGGTCAACGAGGGCGGACTTGGCGAGGATATCTCCGATCTGCCGGTCGCCGGGGCGGCTCCAGAGTGGATGAGCGAAAAGGCCGTTTCGATCGGGTTCTACTTCGTCGCTTCAGGGGTGTTCACCACCCTGGGGATGCCCCTCCCAGTTCTCGGGTCTGAAAATCTTACCAGACTTGTGACCGAGGAGTTGGAAGGAACCGTCGGTGGAAAGTTTGCCTTCGAGCCCGACCCGGTGAAGGCCGCCCATCTGATGATCGACCACATCGACAAGAAACGGGCCGCGCTCAAACTCAAAGAAGTGATGTATGCCTGAGCCATGGCAAGTATGAGTGGGATGCCGACGAGAGAGGAGCTAAAGCAGGAGATTGCGGCCTTGGAGGAGGAGTTGCGAGAGAGGAAGGTGGCCCTTCCCATTCATTCCGTTCGCCCCGCCCAGTTCGAGGCGATCGAGGAGTTGGAGGAGCGGATCAGGGCAAAAAGGGAGGTGTTGAAGAATCTGAAAGATCATGGGAACGACGATATTAAGTTTGGATGATAAGGAGACAATGGACCTGGAGGCTATCATTGTGGATAGAGATCGAGATGAGGCGCTCAGGTTCATCCTGAAGGTGCTCGAGCCGAAGCTCCGGGCAAAGGGGAAGGGTGCCCCAGATACGAAAAAAGGGATGGGTATCTCCAGCTAAGAGGAGGCCTGGTTTACAATGTGCCTGGCAAGCGTTCAGAAAGGGAAGGGGACTGAGAAGGAGAACCTCCTAGAGGAGGTAGCTCTTATAAGGTTCGAGGGGGAGAAGTTGCTTGTGAGAACCCTCTTCGGCGAGGAGAGGGCCATTAAGGCCAAGATCAAGGAGATCGACTTCATGAACTCCACGGTCCTCATCGAGGAGGATTAGATGAAGGTCGTCGTCGCGGGGAAGGGCGGCTGCGGGAAGAGCACCGTCTCTACCCTCCTGGCCAAGGCACTGGCTAAGAGGGGAAGCAAGGTGCTAGTGATCGACACCGATGAGTCCAACTTAGGGCTTCATAAGCATTTGGGGCTAACGCGACCCGAGGATTTCATGAACTATTTCGGCGGCAAGAAAGTTCTGTTCGAGAGGGTGAAGGCCATTCAGAAAAGATGGGGGATGGATGAGCTCCCCCCGGAGTATCTCGCGGAGAAGGGGAATCTGAAGCTCATGGCGATGGGGAAGATCTACGATTTTGGGGAGGGGTGCGCCTGCCCGATCAACGCCCTCTCCTCCAGGTTCCTGGAGATCCTGGAGCTTAAAGATGACGAGTTCCTAATTGCGGATACCGATGCGGGGATTGAGCACCTCGGCCGAGGGGTCGAGCGGGGTTGCGATCTCATCTTGGTGGTTGTGGATCCCTCACAGGAGTCGATCGGACTTGCTAACAGGATTGCCGCGATGGCCAAGAGCATCGACAAACCGGTTTACTACATCCTAAATAAAACCGATAGCAAGACGGAAGCCCTCCTCCTTGAAGCCCTGGATGGGAGCAGGGTTATCGCGGCTGTCCCCCAGGATGAGCGGATCTTGCAATATGGCTTAGAGGGGAGGGAGCTTGCCTTTAACGTTGAAGGGATCGAAGAGCTGACGGATTTTCTCTGTGGGCTAAAGAATCAGGCCGAAGCTCCTGTTGATTCTTAAGCATAAGGCGGGGACTAAGCCTGTGCGCCTTGATTCCTGATCGCTTCACGGTGCTGCAAACAGAAGCAACCCGCAAACCTGTGTAAGCATCCACTAACCTCGTCAGGAACGTCCTGCCAGTGCCAAAAGATGGAGAGACTAAATCGCATAACTAATTAAAGGGAGAGTCATAATGCTTGAGAATATCTCAGAGGAAGATGTGCACCAAGCAGTGGGACAGGTGGTGCATCCAGAAATCAGTCGCACTCTAGTTGAGTTAGGGATGGTTAGAGATATAGCCCTGAAGGATGCTGAGGTTACGCTTACCCTTGTGCTTCCTTTTCTTGGCATCCCTGCTTCAATCAAGGACTACCTTATGAACAGTCTGCGCCAGGCGGTAATGAGGTTGGGCGCCAACGTTGAGATCAGGATAGCGGAGATGAATGAGGAAGAACGGCTGGCTTTCCTGGCCATGGAGCAGGAAGGTTGGAAGGAGAGATAGCTTCAGAGGGAAACGGAGCGGACAATGGCTAGGTATGAAGTAATCATTATCGGAGGTGGCCCTGCCGGGCTTACTGCTGGACTCTATACCTCACGGGCTGGGCTCAAAAGCCTGCTGGTGGAACGAGGCCCGCTGGGAGGTCAGATGGTAAATACTACGCTGGTGGAGAATTACCCCGGGTTTCCTGAGGGTATAGCCGGCTCCGAGCTGGGTTCACTCATGCATCGACAGGCTCTCAGATATGGTCTGGAGGTGGTGACCGCTGAGGTTACAAGCATTGCTCAAGGACAATCCTATGGTGTAGCTACCACCGAGGGCAGCTTCGAGGTTGGGGCCATAATCATCGCCGCTGGTTCAGAGTATCGCAAACTGGGAGTTGCTGGTGAGGAAAGGCTCGCTGGCCGTGGCGTTTCCTATTGTGCTACCTGCGACGGCTTTTTCTTCCGCGGCCGGGAGGTGGCAGTGGTGGGGGGAGGTGATACTGCCATTACCGATGCCCTGGAACTGAGCCAGCTTGTCAGCAAGGTCTACGTAATACATCGGCGGGACCAGCTCCGGGCGGGACAAGTCCTTCAAGAGCGCGCCTTTGCTCATCCCAAGTTAGAGTTCATCTGGAGTATGGTGGTAGAGGAGGTCTTGGGAGAGAAAGTACTGGAGGGGCTGAAACTGCGCAATGTTGAAACAGGACAACAATCTATCCTAAAAGTGGATGGCGTCTTTGTTGCCATAGGGCTCACGCCCAATAGCCAGAGCTTCTTCAATATTCTGGAAACGGACGACGCCGGCTACATCGTCACTGATGAAACGATGACTACTTCAGCTCCTGGCATTTTTGCGGCCGGCGACATCCGCAGGAACTCACCTCGCCAGATTGCTGCTGCAGTTGGGGATGGTGCCACTGCCGCCTTGTCCACATTTAAATATCTCCAAGAAATAAGGAAATGAAGCTGGAATCACGAGTCCTTCATGTATTAGAGAGGATAGGGATTAGGAGAGGTCACACTGTACTGGATCTTGGCTGTGGCTCTGGAACGTATACTATTCCGGCTGCCAAAATAGTTGGTGAGCAGGGAAGAGTGTACGCTTTAGATAAAGATAAAGAAGCCCTAGATGAGCTGATGCAAAAAGCCGAGGCAACGGGCTTGAGAAACATAGAAAGAATGGAGACATCGGGAAAACTAGAAATCGCGTTAACTGATGAGTCTGTAGACGTAGTTCTCCTGTTTGATGTCTTTCATTTTTACTATTTCCCGCAGGCAAGCGATAGGAGAAGATTACTAGGTGAAATTTATAGAATCATGAAACCCTCTGCGTTTATGTCGGTCTGGCCAAAACATATGAAATCTGAGACTGAAGATGAGATAAAAAACGCGGATTTTCATTTGGAAGCGGACCTCTTCGCGATGCTTGTTCACGAGGATAGGGACCTTGAGGAAGGAAAAATTTTGAATTTCAGAAAAGGGTCGCGAAATAAAGACAAACACTAAAGGAGGTAATGTGAGCAAAGTAATAGAAGTTACAGATCAAAATTTTGAAGAGGAGGTCCTCAATTCAGACCTTCCCACAGAGGTTGATTTCTGGGCGCCTTGGTGTGGCCCCTGTATGATGGTTTCACCGATATATGACAAACTCGCACAGGAATACGATGGCAGGTTCAAGTTCTGCAAGATGAACGTGGATGAAAACCAACGGACAGCAGTGAAATATCAGATTATGAGCATACCGATGCAGATGTTCTTCGTTGACGGGCAAAAGGTTGATGAAATCCTCGGTGCAGTTCCCGAGAGCACCATCCGAACAACGGTTGATAGTGTTTCCCAAAGTTTCCCAATAGATGAGAAGAGTAGGCTCAAAGTGGTCTTGACCTCCTGGGCGGAGCATAACAAGAAGCACAGTGAGAAATTCAGGAAATGGACTGAGAAAACCCAAAATGTCAAGAGTGACCCAATCTACAATAGCGCATTACAGGCAGCAGCAGAGCTGGAAAAAGCCAATGAGCAGCTATTCCAAGTGCTGAGGGAACTATAGCAAGCGGGATAAATGGAAACGGCGAGACTGAGCCGTGGATCACTTGGAAATTTGAGGGCTGTAGCTTTGCCAAATATCATTAAGTGGATAGGGAGGAACGGTGACAGCCAGTAATAAAGAGAAAATAAGAAAAATCTATGAAGCTCTGCCTAAGCTTAATTGTGGGCTCTGTGGGTATGGTAATTGCGGTCAATTCGCAAAAGCAGTAGCCGAAGGAAGAGCCTCACCTTTTGGCTGCAGGCAGAATCCCTGGCCAGGTTACAGAATAAGCGAAATTATCGGAGCGGAAGTGCCAGCCCATGGCCACAGATTCCAGCAGGTTCTCCTTCCCGAGCTAAGGGTTAGCTCTTCTACAATGAACTTAAAGACCTTAAGAGAAGAGTTTAAGGAGTTATCTCAGGGGGTGGATGATATCCTAGCAAGAATAGAAAACCTGAAGACAAGGAGATAAGATGCGGAACAAACAGGAAATTAATCTAACTCTTCTAAGATTATTCTTGAGCGAAAATAATTGATCACAGAAATCACACCCTACCTGTGTGTCGGACTTTTCTCGGGTTTCATGAGCGGCATGTTTGGTATTGGCGGAGGTTCTGTCAGGATACCCTTGCTCAATCTGGCAGGGTTGCCTTTATTGAGTGCTTTTGGGATTAACCTGCTAGTCATACCTTTCTCGTCATCAGTAGGGGCAGTGAGTCAAAGAAGGAACATCGATAAGAGAATTGCTCTATACATGATAACTGGGGGGACTTTAGGTTTAGTAACGGGTGCATTTCTCGCTGGATTGATTCCAACACTGGCTCTGGCAGTCATCTTCGTTATCATTTCTGTCATAACTGTATTCGGAATCTATCTTGACAGGATTACCCCGGAACTTGCCCGCAAGATAAACCCAGGTTCATGGAACATTATTGCCGGTTCACTAGGTTTAAACCTAATAACTGGTATGCGTGGTGGGAGTGGCGGTTCTCTCTTCCCCCCTTTCCTAAGAGCCATGAGGCTCGATATTCATAGGGCAATTGCTACATCACTGTTTGTGACCATTTTTACAGCTATTGCTGCGGTAATTATTTACTGGCATCGCGGCGATATAATCTGGCTGCCAGCAGTATTCGTGCTTATAGGGTCGATGATTGGTGCAAGAATTGGGAGCCGCATATCGCTAAAAACTAACCCCACATGGTTAGAAATTGGGCTCACGGTACTGGTTACAGCCCTCGCCTTCATAACAATCTACAAGGCATTATCGCTACCATGATGCGGATTTAAAAGTCAGAAATTAATGAGGTTCTCTCTGGCTCTTAGAAGGAGATGAAAACGCCGTGCAGGCTCGCGGATGGAAGAAAAATCTGGAAGATGCGCGGGAAAGGAAGGATGTTTTCTTTGCCCAACACCGGCAATCACCAATACCTCCGCAAGATCGACCCCGGTTCAGAGGCTTAGAGTATTACCCTCCTGACCCAAGCTATAGATTCAAGCTTGAGCTTCACGAGCACCCTGAAAAACAGGTGGTAAGGATGGCTTACAGCAAAGGCAACGAGCAAGATCTCATACGTTGGGGCGAATTTCGCTTCAAAATAGCCGGAAAGGAGCGAGTCCTCCAGGCCTATAAGAGCAACCCTCAGGAAGAGACCCTGTTTGTTCCTTTTAGGGATGTGACCTCTGGCAAAGAAACATATGGTGCTGGCCGCTATCTTGACCTTGAGCAAGATAGAGATCGCACTCAAGAAGGGAAATGGGTCCTGGACTTTAACCGGGCTTACAATCCTTGGTGTGCGTACAGCGAAGCCTATACCTGCCCCTTTGTGCCTGTGGAGAACTGGCTTGAAGTGCCGATACCTGCTGGGGAAAAGGGCTACCCCTTGGCAGAAGAACATTAAGAGTGGGAGGCAAGAAATGAGAGTCTGCATTGTCGGTGCCGGAGATGGCGGGGCAACGGCAGCAAATCAGATCCGTCGCCTGGATAGCGAGACACGGATTGACATCTTTAGCAAGAGGGCTAAGCTTGGCTGTCCACCTTGTGAGATGCCGTTGGTCATTAACGGAAGCGTTGCCACCTGGGATGAACTGATTCGTGGCTTCCGCCAGAGGTCCTTCTGGAAAAAGAGGAACATAAAGCTTCACTTGAATGCTGAGGTTACTGATATCTTGCCGGCCGGAAAATACATCATGGCCGGAGGTGCAAGGTATGGCTACGATAAACTTGTCTTAGCCCTGGGCGCTACGCCCTCCATCCCTTCTTTCCCGGGATTGGATGGCAAAAATGAATTCGCCCTGAGTACTGATATGGCTGATGGTGTAGCCCTGGGGAATGCCATTAGCCAGCATACTGAGGCAGCTATTGTCGGCGGGGGGTTCATCGGGCTAGAAATAGCTACTGCCCTAAGAGCAAGGGGCTACGTCAAGACCTACCTGTTAGTCAGACGGGGTATTTTACGGGCATACTTAGATGAGGATATGGCAGAAACGTTAGAGGGCGTGATCAAGCAAAACGGACTGGAGTTTATCATGCCAGCCAAGATAGAGGGCATAGTGAGCAGGGTGAAAAGGAAGCGGGTGAGTCTTTCTGAGGGGGAACTGGAGGTGGACTTCGTTTTCTTTGCTACCGGATCCAAGCCTAACGTTGAGCTGGCACAAAAAGCGGGCCTACAGATAGGCGAGACCGGCGCAATAGCTGTGAACCAATACCTACAGACAAGTGACCCTGATATCTATGCCATAGGAGACTGCATGGAGAACTGGGATATCATTACCGGTACAAGGAGGCGACACCAACTGGCTGCCAATGCCGTCAGAACTGGCTACATAGCTGGTAGAAATGCTATTTTAGGTAACTGTATCACTTATGAAGGAACGGCTATGCCCTTTGTCACCAAAGTATTTGGTCATCAGATAGGGGCGGTAGGCTTTACTGAGAGGGAAGCAAGGGAAAAAGGGTTAGACCCTACCTCTGTTACCGTTGACACTCCTCGACTTCGAGAGAGGTTTAACGGCCACCCCGCCCGGTACAAGCTTATTGCCAATGGTAAGACCAGGACGCTAGTTGGGGCGCAAATAGTCTCTGAGGAAATAGTATCAGGTACAGTTGATAAGCTAGCAGTGGCCATCGCCAGCAAAATGCCACTTATCAAACTGGTACAGATTGATAGCTGCTACTCGCCTCATGTTCAAGAGGATCAGTTAGCCGTGCCGTTACACCGTTTGGTAGATAAACTAAGTAAATAGCATAAAAGTGATATGGTGCAGTATATCAAGTATGTCTGTCCAAAATGCTTTTATGAACCCAAAGGCTCAGGTTTATGCCTGGGAGTGTTAGGTGCCGCTGGTAGCTAGTTGTCCAATGTGCGGCAATACAATATTGGGTGAACAGGTTTGCTCAAAAGACTAGAAGCGTGGGCGCGATGGAGAACCGGCTTAAAGTGTCAATCTATGTTGGTAGAAAGGATTACTCACTAGGGGGGTAAACAATGGAGCTCTTGATTGCTTTTGGCACCGACGATGGTGAGAGTTTAAACAATGACCATGTAGGCATGGCGAAATATTTCTACGTTTACAAGTTCTCCGATGGTAAAGAAGAGCTTGTTGAACAGAGGAGGAATGTTGAGTTTAAGGAGGATGAATCGATAAAGCATGGCGACCCAAAGAAAGCTAAGGCTACGTCTTCCGTTCTGGAAGGTGTGGATGTCCTTGTGGGCAGAAAATTTGGCCCTAACCTTCCAAGGTTGCTTAAGAAACTTGCCTGTGTAGTAGTGAGAACAGATGCCATCGCTAATGCAATTGAAGTACTCCATAACAACATAGATAGAATAGTGGAACAAAATAGCAGGGGGGCAGACAGGGAACATATTGTGCTGAAGCCATAATCGAGGCTGGGATGAGGTAAAGCCTATAAAGGGGAAGATATGCAAAATCGCGTCGCGTTTCAAGATTACGCTATTGTTGCCTGCGGCACGATGAATATGGAACTAAACCATCTTAAAGACAGCGGCTTTCTTGATGCCAGAAAAATTCTCTATACCACACCCGGACGGCATGAGATTCCTCGTGAACTTGAGAGCCAGCTTATAAGACAGATAGGCATCGCTAAGAAATACGCTAGCAAAATTATCGTTGTCTATGGCGGTAAGTTCTGCTATGTTAATGCTGATAATCCGAATCGGGATATTGACACGATAATTCAGGAGCAAGAGGAACGTGGAATTAGAATTTCCAGAATAAAAGCTACCAATTGCGTTGATATGCTAGCCAGTAAGCAAGAAAGGGAAAGAATAAGCCAGGGTAAGGATGTCTACTGGCTTACCCCGGGATGGATGAAATACCGTCATTATGTATATCAGGGATGCGACAAAGGTTTAGCCAACAAGAATTTTCCCAAGCACACGGGGGGAGCCCTTATGCTGGATGCTATTGGATATTATAAGGAAGTTATGAAAAGTAATCCGGAGAAAATCCTCGAGTTCTCTGACTGGATGGGGATCCCGATGGAACCTTACAGCGTAACCCTAGACCGATTAATAAGCCTGCTTTCAGACGAAATCAGCCTAGCTGCTCGCGCATTTGAAGGTAACGCGAGATTGCAAGGACCTGAAAGCGCTGAAGGACAGACTTCTAAACTGGCTTCAGGAAGAGATTGAGCAAGTGGAAGACGACGGTGATGAGGCATCCCCGGCACTCGTATGCCTTGCATTTCGCGTACGTCGGTGTTGACAATGAGAGCAGCTTCGCGCTAAGATTTGATACGTAAGGAATGGAGGCCATGAGGATGTCGGTTGCAACGATTAACGGGACATCCGTGTTTGATAAGGCGCTCCTTTCCTTTGTTTTGCATGGATTTCCCTAGGAGGTTAGAGAAGAGATCGTAGAAGACGTATTTACGACCCCAAAGAAAGGTAGGGGATTATTTGTTCCGGGGCATAACGAATTTTGTTTGAAGGAAATGCCCTTTGACTCAAGAGTCCTTTTTAAGTCGGCAAAGAACCCCGCAGTAAGCTAAAGGGGCATTGAAAGGCAAAAGCCTAAAGGTCTAAGCGGAGTTGGTCCTTATGCTGCAGTTTGATGTAGCGCTGTGTCGCGCCAGAGATAACGTCGCACACAAGGTGCGACGCTACATCCATTTTTTCGTAGCGTCGGAGCTCGTCTCCGACGTTGAGGGGTTTATCCTTAAGAGAACTCATGCAGCCAATACGAACAACAGGCTGATTCGCCTACGGCGAATCCCCGCCCCCCTCCCAGAAGCGAGTTCAAGGGTATAAAGCGGAGGCTTTATATGAAATCTTAATATGTGATCGATTTTATCGAAAAAGAATGGAATAAATTGTGATACTTAATATATTTTTAACTCTTTGAAAAACATTTTCAGGGAAACATCTGTGACTGCTTAAGTCAGTAAAAGAAGAAAAGGTCTAAAAATGGAGCTAGGAACAAAGTACGCGGTTATAAACTACCAAGTTTGTGAACCGGACAAATGTGGTCCCCATCAAGGGATTTGTAAAGCCGTTCAGGCATGCTCTCATGATCTCTTGATACAAGAGGAACCAGGGGATCCCCCGATGCTTTATTCAACCAGAATGTGCGTGGGATGTGGAGACTGTGTCCGAGAATGTCCGTTAAAGGCTATCAATATACAAAATGGATAAATACCAGGTTAGTAAAAATGCCACTCCAGCACCAGAAAGAGCCATAACTGCCCCACTTGTTCTATCAATTAAATATGGAGTATCTTTACTAAATTCAGACCCAAGGTAGGTAAGATCATGGACTACAAACCATCATTTAAAAACTATACCATTGTATCCTGCGGTACACTGCGTCCAGAGTTGGACCATTTGAAGGAAAGTGGTTTTCTAAATACAAAAAAGATCTTGTATACGGCTCCTGGTTTACACGAGGATTATAGAAGACTCAAAGAGCAGCTCATCAATAAATTAGAAAAAGCAATAGAATATTCAAAGAACATCATTGTGGTTTATGGTAGTAGTTGTTATCTGGATCTCGAGAAGGAACCACCTGAAAGTATCGATGATCTGATTAACAGAGGTGAAGGGAACATTTCTAGAATAAGAGCTGCCAGGTGCATCGACATGCTCGCGGATTCAAAAAATAGGGCGAAAGTCAGTAAAGGAGAAAAGGTTTACTGGATTACCCCAGGTTGGCTTAAATACTGGAAAGCAATATTTATCGATTGGGATGCGGCCAAGGCCAATGAGACATTTCCAAGATATGATAAAGCGATCCTTCTAGATGCTCTGGGCTTTTATGGGAGATATATTCAAGATTTTCCGGAGAAAGTACTAGAATTTTCGGACTGGATGGGGATTCCAATTGAACCTCACAGCGTCACGCCAGACAGATTAAAAGGACTGCTTTTAGACGCCATCAGGCCTGGAAAATAAGAAAGACGGGAGCCAAGGAGCCTCTGCTGGCATGGCTGTCAGTGAGTACTCGGCACTGGAAAAGGTAAAGAAAGGGGAGATGTTCGAGGGGGCTAAAAACGGTAAGTACGCTGTCGAGTATCTGGAGACGCTCAAGTAGGGGGTATATTTGCCACCAGCAAGATCTAAAGTAGAGATTGGCCCAGGTGGAGCACGCTACTATGATCTCTTCTTAAACCTGCTTTCACTAGGGCAGTATTCTCACTTCATCAAGAGCGTTGTTGAGAAGATGGGCATCAAGCCCGGTCAATCAATACTCGACCTCGGCTCAGGCACGGGCAAGAACGATTGCTTTATGGCTGAAAAGGTAGGCTCTCAGGGCAGAATTGTGGGCTTAGACATCAACGATGAGATGTTAAGCCGAGCGTGGAACCGCTGTGGCAGTTATCCTAACATCACTTTCAAGAAGCAGCGGATAGAGCTATCTGTGCCGTACAAGGGAGAGTTCGACAAGGTGCTCATCTCCTTTGTCTTACACGGGTTTGAGAATGACCAGAAGCTGGGGATTATTCACAGTGCTCATCAGGCTTTGAAGACGGGAGGAACCTTTTACATTCTAGACTATAGTGAGTTCGACCTTGCGAAAATATGGCTTCCTCTTCGCTTCGCATTCACCCATTGGGAATGCCAGCTGGCTGTGGAATTCCTCAAGATCGATATGAAGGAAATGCTTCGGAGTGAAGGGTTCACCGACTCTGAAGAAGAGTTTTTCTTTAGGGGACATCTACGGCTACTGAAGACGGTAAAGCCATCGGTCAGTATTACGTAAAAAGAAATGGGATCACATGAATAGGCTGGAAAAGGCCTTAAGCGAACTGTTAGGTCATGGAGAGCTAACAAATCATCTGGCGCAAGTCCTGGCCCACGCCTCTGAAAGAGGCAGAGTAGCCTATCGTGAAATAGAGGAGATGATCAATGGCGATGCCGAGGATATTTTACTCTTGGGCAACGAATGGAGGCTGCTTCTTCCAGTGAGAACACTCAAGAGCGCTGCCTGGGAGGACCGGCTGCTGCTGGCTGAGCCGGCAGAATTGTATGAAATACCCAACATTGTCAAGTATCTAGTGGAAGGCGCCCGAAAAACGGGACGTTGGGAAGAAGGACACGCCTTAGCTGAGCTTTTCAGGGACATGGGTGAACCAAACTGGGAGCAAATACCAAAAATGGTTGCACGGCTAGAGAAGCAGGCAAAGGACCACAGAATTACTGCGAGTCAGATAAAGACGGTGTGCAATGAATTGGGCTTGGGGGATAGGGTCGATGTCCTGATAGCTGAGCTCAAAGGCAGCGGGGTGATGAGTCCGAAGCTGGGTTCACTTGCTGAAGTGTCCCGAGCCGGTACACCCATCTATGAGCTTAATCCATCGCTATTTACAGAGAAAGGAAAGAAAAAGGAGTCTTTCGCAAGATGGCTGATGAGATAATTTAAGAGGGGTAGAAGCCAATGAAGATAGCTATCTCAGGGAAAGGGGGCGTGGGAAAGACCACACTGGCAGCGCTCCTGGGTATGGCTTACGCGGAGAGCGGTTACAGAGTCATCATAGCTGACGCTGACCCAGATGGTAACATGGCCTCCGCCTTGGGTATTCCGCCGGAATTAGCTGAGGGCATTACCCCCATCGTTGAAATGGGAGACCTGATCTATGAGCGTACCGGAGCCCAGCCAGGCACTATTGGCAGCTTCTTCCGCCTAAATCCAAAGGTTGATGATATTCCAGATCGCTTCTCTGTGGAGTGGGAGGGAATCAGGCTTCTGGTTATGGGGACGATCAAAGGTCCGCTTGCAGGTTGCGTCTGCCCCGAGAGCGCCATGCTGAAAGCATTGTTCACCCATCTGATCCTTGGGCAGGACGAGCTTCTAATTCTGGACATGGATGCCGGGGTAGAACACCTGGGCCGGGGAACAGCTCAAGGGGTGGATGCTTTCATAATTGTGGTTGAACCGGGGCAGCGTAGTTTTCAGACCGCCCGGGCAGTTAGGAAATATGCCTCTGGTCTGGGGGTAAGGCATTGCTTCATAGTCGCCTCTAAGACGAACAACGAATCAGCACATCAATTTATCGAGGAGCACCTGCCTGATTACGAAATCCTAAGTTTTATGGATTTTGACCCCGATTTGCTTCGTGCCGACGCTCAGGGTAGTAATGTTTACCATTCAGCACCCAGGAGTGCTATGGTGGCTCGGCAGATAAAAAGCAAGCTGGAGGAATTTCTTTAAAAAACAGATAAGGGCAAAAGACGGAGGAGCCTCTAGTTAAGCTGTTGCTACCGCCTTAGACAAAAAGTGCTGGCTGACTTGGCTGTCGGAGGAGAAGTAGGGAATTGCCCACGGAAAGCTATTACGATGGATACGACCTTGAGCCAGCATATGAGCTTGCTCGAGAGCAACTGACCAAGATTAGCGATATAGAGCAACTACGCCTCAGAAACGGCGCTAGATGCCAGACAAGAGGTTCTCAGAGAGAAATCATCAT
>JAGLXM010000139.1 GCA_023132915.1 Candidatus Bipolaricaulota bacterium | reverse complement strand
TGATCAATGGCCGCCCAGCAGAGGATTACTTCTCCTCCTACTTGAACTCCCCTGAGCACCTGGAAAAGACTCTCAAACAGCCGTTCTACGCGACCGGAACCAACGGGAAGTACAACGTGAAGGCGCGGGTGGCCGGCGGTGGTTACACTGGCCAGTTGGGAGCGGTGCGCCTGGGGATCGCGCGCGCCCTGCTGGGGGTGAACGAGGAGTACAGGACCCCTTTGAGGCAAGCAGGTCTGCTCACGCGTGACTCCCGCGAGGTGGAGCGAAAGAAGTACGGCCGCCGCAAGGCGCGTAAGAGCGAGCAGTACTCCAAGCGATAACGGAGGATGTGTTGAAAAAAGATATCCATCCTGAGCTGAAACGCGCCGTGGTCCGGTGCGGTTGTGGGGCGGAGTTGGAGACGCTTTCCACTGTGGAGGAGATGCACGTTGACATCTGCTCCAAGTGTCACCCGTTCTTCACCGGTGAGGAACGGTTCGTCGATACCGAAGGGCGCGTTGAGCGATTCCAGCGAAAGTACGGGAACAAAGAGAAAGGGGATTAAACAATGCCGCCAGTCGGCGGGCAGGCGGTCATTGAGGGAGTTATGATGCAAAACGGCGGTCGCATTGCGGTCGCCGTTCGTCGTGAATCCGACGGGAAGATTATCGTGCGTGACCTCCCCGCCCGGGTCCGCTTCAAGCGGCTCGGTGAGATCCCGTTTATCCGTGGCTTGTTCCGCCTATTTGACATGCTCTCCCTGGGGATCCGGGCGCTCAACTTGTCCACTAAGCTGGCTTTCCCCGAGGAGGAACAGCTGGGGAAAGGTGGGACAATTCTCACCTTTTCCCTCGCCATCATCATTGCCGTTGGAGGGTTCGTCATTTTGCCCCTCTACCTCACCAATATCGTACCTGGCCTGCGGATGGGAAACTCCATCCTGTTTAACCTGGTGGAGGGTCTGATCCGGATCACCTTCTTTTTGCTTTATCTTTTGATCATTTCGCGAATGAAGGACATCCACAGGGTTTTTCAGTACCACGGTGCTGAGCACAAGAGCGTTTACACCTATGAAGCCGGGGAGGAGCTGACCGTTACAAACGCCCAGAAGCACATCACTCTTCACCCCCGATGCGGGACAGCCTTCCTGATGATCGTTCTTG
>JAGLXM010000138.1 GCA_023132915.1 Candidatus Bipolaricaulota bacterium | reverse complement strand
AGTAGTCTACCGGGAAACCCACCCCGCGCCAACCGCCCCCTCGTGAGAGGGAATCGATGTCAACCCCCAGAGGGACCGTTGCTGGTTAAGCAGGTGAGCTATTTCCCCTCCGGCTTGGTCGGAGAGTGTAGAGGTCAGTGGGGTTTACGGGATAGGGTCAGAAAAGAACAAAAAGGGGCTTAAAAGATGCGCTTGACACGCAGGAGCTTATTGTGACCACAGTGAAAGGGGGTCTCAGGTGAGTTACCGCATCGTAGTTATTGTGAGCTTATTTGTGTTTCTGGGAACGACAGCCTGCCTGGCCGTGGAACCGTCGTTTACGGGAAGTTGGAATGTAGAGATTGGACTGTCTCCCCAGCAGGCTATGCCCTTTTCTTCCTTTTCGTCGACCCTTGAGGTCGGTTTGCGCCTTGCGTTCTTAGAAGTATCGAGCACCTCTGATTTCCTCTTTAGCGGCTGGCTATGGCAGGAGTTTGGTCTTTCTGCCTCGTTGGGGTGTGTTGGCTTCGACGGGATGATGCTCTTTGAACCACAGACCGGCTCATTTCTCTATGCGCAGGGTGTATTAAGGTTTGATTTTTCAGCGCTTGAGATGAAGCTCTACTCGGCCATGGTGGGGCCGAACGCCCCCGGAGGCTTCAAGAACGGGTACGTGCTCGATCTTTACGGGGAGCTGCCGGGAGGATTTGCCTCACTCGAGGCTGCCATCTTCTTGGGAGCAGACTTGAGCGGAATTACGTTTACCGCTTCACAAACGGCTAACCAAACCCCTTCTTACACCGTATGGAGCTTACTTACGAAGACGTACACGACGGATCCGACCATTTCCTCCTGTGACATCTCGTTCTCGGGAGCGGAGTTCACCTTCAAGGCCAACGCCTTTGCCAGCGTTGAGTTGACGAGCGTTACTAGCTTCACCTGCGCGGGCTTTGAGTCCCAACAGATCGAGCTATCGTTTATACACCTGTTCGGACTTCCACTGAACATAACACTGGATTATTACTTCTCCATCCAGACGGCAAGTCATACGTTTATTCCCTCACTGGAAACCGATTTCGGTTGCGTGAAGATATACACAAAAATCTTGCAAGATGGGGCAAAGCTCACCGGGATTGAGATCTACGGGATCGCGTTCCAGGCGACCTTTGCCGGAGCGACCTTCACCAGCATCTCGAATCTGGACACGAGCGAGTATGTCATCACGATCCCTGAGTACGGCTTGATCGTTGAGCCACTGACTGAAGCCCTAGAGGAAGACCACCTCTACTACCCGCAGGAATACTGGGAGATCATCTCTCTGGTAGTAGAGATCCCCCCTGCTGGATGTGGCTCCACCTTCTCCGTCGATACCTTCTTCTCGACCTCGACAGGGCTTCTATTCGACTGGGGTAGAAGTGAGATGGAGGCAACTCTCAGTAACGGTGGGTTCTTCTCGGTGACAAGTGGTGTGGTTATCGATACCTCCGGTTTTACCGAGTGGAAGATCGGGATGGCACTAACCTGGTAGTCAAAGTTATCCCGAGTCTTTAATTCCTTTAAGGAAGAGCTTGCCCGCCCAGGAGCCTCTTTCTACACTTTAGTCTATGGTCGGGTCACTTCTCATGGCAGTGCTACCCTCTCTTGCCGTCACGATTGTGGGCGCCCTTTCGATCCTCCACATTGGAAGAGCGTGGCCACTTCGGGCTGCGGACGACGGTAGGCCGATCGGCGGCCCGGTGCTCCTTGTTGGCATACTCGTGGGGATGATCCCGGTCTTTAGCGATTTAAACCCGTTTCTTGCCGCAGGAGCCGCGGTGATCGTAGTCGTTGGCCTAATCGATGATCGGATCGACCTTTCTCCCTGGTATAAGCTCCTCGGGCAGGGTGTAGCAGCGACTCTTGCGGCGATCGGCCTTTCCTCACTTCATTTAATCTCCCTTGGCACAGCGGTCTATCTAGGAAGCGCTCAAAGGGTTCTGACCTTCCTGTGGGTGGTTGGCTTGATGAACGCGGTTAACCTAATCGACGGGCTGGACGGGCTGGCCATCGCCACACTGTTCCCACCGCTCACCGCCCTCATCATCATCGCTTCCTCTCTGGGAAGCTCCGTGGGGGCGATCCTCGCTGCGGCTACACTGGGGGCGCTTGTCGGGTTTTACCCCTTCAACCGGCATCGCGGCCGGCTCCTTTTAGGAGATACCGGCGCCGAGCTCCTCGGATACCTGCTTGCGATCCTTACATTGATGATTCTCAACCGTGGCCCAGAGGGATGGTCAATCCTGCCAGCCTTGTTCTTCGCAGCAGTTCCGCTTAGTGACACCGCCTTTACCGTCGTTCGCCGCATCATCCGCGGCCAGTCGATCTTCCAGGGCGACAAGCGCCATATCCACCACCGGTTGGCCATACGCTTCGGGGCGAGGAAAGCCGTCGCCATCCTGGCCGGAACCAGCATCGTCTCATCCGGGATCGCTTTTCTTCTATGGCGGGCCGGCCTCTAGGTCAACTGGGTGAGGGCTCGTGCCCTTTCGTCAAAACGAAAAAAGGACACTTATCAAACAGGAGGAAAGAATGGAGGCGAGCGGATTCGAACCGCCAACCTCTGCGATGCGAACGCAGCGCTCTCCCGATTAGAGCTACGCCCCCTTATTTGATGTAACAACTAGCGGCGCAGGGACTCGAACCCCGAACCTCTCGGATATGAGCCGAGCGCTCTTGACCGGTTGAGCTACGCCGCCTTTCTGGTTGCGGGGGCCGGATTCGAACCAGCAACCTCCGGGTTATGAGCCCGACGAGCTTCCTAA
Source organism: Candidatus Bipolaricaulota bacterium (assembly GCA_023132915.1). Classification (GTDB taxonomy): domain Bacteria; phylum Bipolaricaulota; class Bipolaricaulia; order UBA7950; family UBA9294; genus UBA9294. The sequence goes on along the minus strand of JAGLXM010000138.1, from coordinate 100 downwards.
TTGCTCCACCCCGCGATCTCTTGTGCCGGGAGCGGGACTCGAACCCGCACGAGGAAACCCTCAAAGGATTTTAAGTCCCTTGCGTCTGCCTATTCCGCCA
>JAGLXM010000137.1 GCA_023132915.1 Candidatus Bipolaricaulota bacterium | reverse complement strand
GGCGATGCTGTACCAGGCCGTGCGGCGGAACGCGGTCCCCAGGTCCTTTATGGTGTAAGCATCGTAGGCCTCGAGGGCGATGAAATCTACATCGTACCCGAGCCGCTTAAGGATCATCTTCTGGGCAGCGAAGTAGTGGCAGAAGCGACACGGCCCGGTGCTCGTGGCCATGAACAGACACGATCGGGCCGGGTCGAAGCCCTCCCGGCGCACGAGCTTCAGGAAGTCCCCGGTGGTAAGGATGAACGGGAGGCACTCCCCGCCGGTGGCGTACTTCCGCCCCAAGGCCAGGGACTCCTCCTCCGGCGGGGGCAGGGTCTCCGCTTGGTACCCGAAGTGCGCGAGCGCCCCCACCATGGCGTAGTTGTGGTCCACCATATAGGGGAGGTAGATGGTTTTCTTACGGTCGAAGGCCTCCCGGGGGCGGGGCACGGGGCGCGGCTTAAGGGCCCGGGGCCGTCGCTTAAGCGAGGCGATCGAGTCTAGGTACGCCTCAAGCCTGGTAATTACCCCGGCGTCGGCCGAATGCTCGTCGAGCTCGACCGCGAGGAACGGTTTTCCCCGCAGGGCCTCCCGCACGTAGTGGGTGATGAAGGAGTCGGGGCCGCAGCTGAAGTGAGAGAGGTACACGGTCCAAAGGCCATCGGTCTTGCGCACGATCTCCGCCGCGGCGAGGATCCTCTTGCCCGCGTGCCATTGCATAAAGGGGTAGAGGGGATCAACTGCCACCTCCTCCCAGGGGAGGCAGTCGATCGGGATGGGTAGGGCCCCGAGCGCCCGGAGCTTCTCCGGAACCCCCAGGTTCAGCCCTCGGTCGCAGCCGTTGTAAGGCCGGGAGAGGATCACCAGGCCGGTTGCCCCGGTCGCCACAAGCTCCAGGGCCTCCTTTCCCAGAGCCAGGAGCCTTTCCTTTGTGGTCCTCTCCGCCTTCCAGGCAGCCGCGAGCGCCCTCTCCGCTTGCCTTCGGCTCCCCCCAAGGCGGCGAGCGAGGGAGAGGAGTTCCTCTCTTATCCGCCCCTCCTGGTAGAAGTGGAGTGGGGTGGTGATCGCCTCCACCCTGAGGGAAGGAAAATCGAACCCGGAGGCGAGGATGTAGGGCTGAGCTTGGACCAGGGGACAGTTGTAGTTGGTCTTGGTGCGGGTGTTGGGGTGGGCGGCATCAATCAGAGCGGGGATGAAAAGGATGTCGATCCCCTCGCCAAGCAGCGCCTCCACGTGGCCGTGGACCACCTTGACCGGAAGACATGCTGTCGGTGGGGCCCCGGCAAGGGAGGTGCGGACAAGCTCCTGGTTCGTTTTCAGGGAGAGAACGACCTCATACCTCAAGGAGCGGAAGAACTCACAGAAGAAGGGAAACAGTTCCCACATGAGCAGGGCCCTGGGGATACCGATCCGGCCCCGGGGTGCCTCATGCGGCGCAAACCGAAGGGTCCCCTCCGTTGAAGTGTTATTGCCGTCGCGGTCGAAGATGATCTCGTTTCGCCTACAGAAGAGGTCCGGAAGGTCCCTTTCCTCCTTCGCTCGCTCGTCGAATCGGTCGCAGCGGGAGCCGTAATAGAATGACGGCTCCCCGGCGAATCCCACCTCGGTGATCCGGCACACGTTGGGACAACCCCGGCAGGTGAAGTTGCGGGTCTTATAGGGACGCTCCGAAAGGTCGAACCCCTTGAACTTGGTCATCCTAGCACCTCCTGGGCGATCAGGGCGACCCCAACTGCCCCTGTCACCTCGAAGTGCGGGGGGACGGTTATGCGGCTTCCCAAGAGGTTCTCAAAGGCGGCCACCACCGCCCGGTTCCCCGCGACCCCTCCCTGAAAGAGGATCCTCTGGCCGATTGGTATATCTCCCACGACTCGGTTGAGGTAGTTGATGGCGATGGAGTAGGCCAGCCCGGCCGTCAGGTCCCCTTTCGCCGTCCCGCGCTGTTGGTGGTGAATGAGGTCCGACTCCATGAACACGGTGCACCGCTCCCCCAGCTGGACCGGGTGGGGGGAGGAGAGGGCGAGCTCCACCAGCTCCTCGACCGTGATCGCGAGGCGGGCCGCTTGCTCCTCGAGGAAGGAGCCGGTCCCGGCGGCGCAGGCCTTGTTCAGGGCAAAGTCCACCACAATCCCATCCTCGAGCCGGATGTATTTTGAGTCCTGTCCCCCGATTTCGAACACGGTATCGACCTCGGGATCGATGGCCGCCGCTGCACGGGCTTGGCCGGTGATCTCGTTCTTCACCACGTCTGCACCCACGTAGCGGGCCACAAGCTCCCGGCCCGAGCCGGTCACCGCCACTCCCCGTACCTTAAGCCATCTCCCCATCCCTTCGCCCAGGACACGGAGGCACTCCTTCGCTGCCTCTAAGGGATCGGCCCGGGTCCAGAGATACACCTTGGCCAGCAGCCTTCCCTCCGCGTCGATCGCGACCGCCTTGGTGCTGATGGAGCCTACATCTATCCCCAGGAACCCTGGTGTCTGTCTTTTCAAGACGGGGAGAGAATCCTGAAGGGGTGTAGCTTCCCTCGCCATGAGGCGATCATGCTTTGCCACCCCGGCCTTCTGAGAAGCCGCTCGCCGGAGCCTCTCCCGGGCATCTTCCCACTTAAGCCCATCTCCATCATGTTCCCCGGCGATGATCGCCGCCCCGATGGCCGGCATCAGGACCTGGTGTTCGGGGATGATAAGTTCCTCTGGCCCAAGGCCGAGCACCTCCTCGAAGGCGCGCACCATCCCCTGGTTCTTGGAAACCCCTCCCTGGAAGAGGATCGGTCGGTGGAAGGGCTTCCCCTGGGCCACATCCGAGCGGAAGTTGCGGGCAAGCGCCAGGCACAGCCCTCCGAGGATCTCGGGGAGCGGGGTCCCAACCTGCTGGAGGTGGACGATGTCAGATTTCGCGAACACAGCGCAGCGACCGGCGATATAAGGGGAATCCTTGGCCTGGGTGGCAAGCTCGGAGAACTCCTCGATGGTGGTCCCGAGCCGGCCCGCCTGCTGCTCGAGGAAGGAGCCGGTCCCGGCGGCGCACTGGTTGTTCAAGGCGAAATCCACGAGCACAAGCCTTCCATCCCGCTCTTCGAGCACAAGGAGTTTGGAGTCCTGACCACCTATCTCGACGACGGTCCGCGCCTCCGGGTGATAGAGCTCCACGGAGCGCGTCTGGGCCACAAGCTCGTTCACATACCGGGCAGGAAGAAGCTCCCCGATAAGCCTCCCCCCGGACCCGGTAACACTGACACCCTGGATCCTCTCCGGGGAATGGTCGCGGAATAGCTCGTCTAGGGCTGAGAGCACCGTGCGCAGCGGGACGCCCTGCGAAGGCAAGTACCTGTCTGCCACCACCTCCCCCCCGCCGTCTAGAAGCACCACCTTAATGGTTAGAGAACCAACGTCGATCCCAAGCTGCATCCCTTCCCCCTTCTACAGGGAGGATAGCCACCGCCATGGTCGAGGTCAAGCCCTATCCTTCGCAAGCTTCTCGTAGACCGGTCAAAGTTCACTCGGTGAAGGCTGGGCACCAGCCCATCGACGGCATCCTCGGGGATCCCAAAGGCGGAGAGGGGAATCTTCCGCACGGCGTTTCCTCTGGGCTATGGTCGCCCGGCGAAAAACCCTTAGGCCTCAGTCTCTTCTCCAGATTCTCCTTTCCAGCAGCGTTCCCCAGGTGTAGATCCAGTCAGCAGCTGTGAGATACGATCGATTCTGTCGCCTAATTTCCGGAGGCCCGTTATCATAAGTCTGTGAGGTGGGGCATGGAGATCGAGGTAGCCCTCGGGATTCCGGCGGGGCAGAGAGAAGCGGTTGCAATGATCCTCTACGATGCCCTGGAGAACGAGTTTAGGCCGATCTTTGGCCCACGCGCGCGGGCCGCAGAAATCATCAGAGTACCGAAGTAAGGGAATCGGAACCAAGCTGCTGAATGTCATTCTTGAGTTTACAAAAGGGGAAGGATTGAAACGGGTGAGGCTCCATGTGGTGGGTAGCAACATCCGGGCAAAGGTACTCTAGGAACGGTTGGGTTTAGAACCGTTCGATACCAGAAGATGCCCTTCCCCTGGAGTAGGGTGTTCGGCTTCAACGGCGCCCACGAGATGGTCAAGGAGGTTTAGCATCCTCGCGCAGGCTTAAGAGACGACCTCCGGCAGAAGGAGCCGGTTACGCTGGAGCTCAGCCACCACGCAGCATGAGCACGGCTTTGCTGTTGTTCGAACAGGTGAAGACTGCCAGGGCCTTGGGGCTGCCTTCAGGAACGGTTGCGTACAGGTCTTCGATGTCGATCTCTTTACGTGCCAGGGCCATGGTTAGCTTGCAAAGGAAGCCTGCGTAGTTGCGGAGTTCAAGGACGATGACCTCCCGCTCTTCCACCGGAAATTGCGCGGCCCGTAGGACGTCCCGAGCGTAGAGATGAGCATCGGCAAGTAGATGGAGAGCCACGCTGTCGCCTTCCGTCTGTACGGTGACGCCGAGGATGTTAATCCCCATTTCCGAAAGGATCCGGGAGATCTCTGCCAACAGCCCACCCGGTTCTCCGTCCGGATAACGAGTTCCTTTCTTAGACGGGCGTCTCGCATCCCGTTCACTTCCTTTTCCCCTTGGAGTTCACCAGAATATAGAAGCGTCTCCTGATCGAAGTCTCTTTCTTTGGGTGTTTTAAAGCGGACATTGGGGAGTCTCTACCAACCCGCGGGTTCTCCGGGTCTAATGAAACCTTACCCTTACCAATGTGTTAATTAGGATAGCGTTCACGTATTTGCACGGTACGTGCATTCGCGGTAGTTTAGAAAAGTAGGAACGTGTTTTTTGTTTCCAAGAACAAGGGGGAGAAGACAATGAGCATCAAACAACTATTGAGTGTATTTGTTGCGGTTGTCATAGTTAGCTTCCTGGCGACTATCTTAGGATTGGGAACCCAGGCAACGACCGCATCTCCCGCCGCCGGCGCCTCGCCGATCGTGATTCAGCGTACGCCAGAGCGGGGTGAGGAGTTTCCGGTCGACGGCACGATCGAGTTGGTCTTCGACCGGGCGATGGATTGCAACTCAGTGGAGGCGGCTTTCTCCCTCTCGCTGAGGAGCGAGAACACTAGCGTCGATGGGGCTTTCGCGTGGATCGATGAGCAAACTTTCCGCTTTAAGCCTTCCGCACCGTTAGCGCGCGACGCTACCTACAGGGTCTACCTGGCCTCCGACGCCAGGGACACCGGGGGTCAATCCTTAAACGATGCCTACACCTTCACCTTCCGCACCGTTGGCTACCTAGAGGTTACGAAGGTTCTTCCCGCCCCCGGTACCGAGGAGACCGACGCCGACAGCACAATCACCGTGATGTTCAACCGTCCAGTGGTTCCATTGGTGGTCGTCTCTGACCCTGCCTACGCGAACCTGCCTAATCCCTTAGCTTTCGACCCAGCCATCGATGGCTCGGGCGAGTGGCTGAATACCTCGATCTATCTCTTCACCCCAGCCAAGCCCCTGACCGGTGGGACGACCTACACGGCCGGTGTCGCTGCAGGTTTGACCGACACGACCGGGGGAATACTGGCGGAGGACTATCTCTGGACCTTCTCCACACAGCCGCCGGACGTGGTCTGGATCAGCCCCGATGAAGGGGCAAAACTCGCCCCTGTGGATACGACGATCATGATCACGTTTAACATGCCGATCGACCTCGCAAGCGTGCACGAGCGCTTCACCCTGAGGAGAACAAGCCTTTTGGGCGAGCTTCTGGCACAGCGCGTGGAGGGCACGTTCGACATCGAGGGTAACACGCTTACCTTCACACCCAATGAGTGGCTCAACTTCAACCAGAAATACGTTGTCTCGTTGGGTGCAGGCATTACCAGTGCCAGTGGTGGCCTGGGGATGCTGGATGACTATACCTGGCGTTTTACCACGGTCCCGTTGCCACGCATCATCAGCACCGACCCTCGCAACGGTGAAAAGGACGCCTATCCCTATACCTCATTCAGGATCGAATTTAACGCCCCCATTGATCCCGACACCGTGATGGATAACATCGAGATGGAGCCCGCCCTCTCTCCCGAGAAGGTCCACACCTACTTTCGCAGTTGGGACAACACGTTTGTGCTTAACTTTGGTGCGCAGCCTAGTAGCGACTACGTCGTACACATCGGGCCGAACATCGCAGACCCTTACGGCAACACTACCGGCCAGCGCATGAGCGTGCGCTTCCGCACCGCGCCGCTTGACCCGACAGCCTGGCTGCACGTGCCCGGCCGCGTCGGTACCTACAGCGCCTACGAACCGGCACGGATGTTCGTTGCCTACCGCAACACGAAGCGCCTCGACCTCACCCTGTACCGCCTCACCATCGATGAGTACTTCAAGGCGCAGGACGACTGGTATGACTTTGCTCCTTCATCCGAGGGGAAGCTCCGCCGCTGGTCGTTAAGCGTCAAGGCGCCGCTGAATGAACTGAGCTACATTCCTGTCGAGTTGACCGAAGAGGGCGGTACCTTGAAGCCGGGCGTCTACTGCCTTGACCTGCGTGCCAACGGCGTCTCTTACAACCGATGGCAGCACCGTCACCTCCTGGTGGTCAGCAAGGTTAACCTGACGCTCAAGAGCGACGAACATCAGGTGCTCGTCTGGGCGACCGACCTTGACAGCGGTGCGCCAGTCCCCGGAGTAATCCTCCGTGCTTATGATAACGATGGGGTGGAGTACGCAGCATCGGTTACCGACAGCAACGGCTTGGCAGACCTGCCGCAGTCCGGGAAGTGGTACGAAATCACCGTGCTCGCGCGCAAGCCGTTCACCCTGGGAAGTACGCAGTGGGACGATGGTATCTCCGTGTGGGAGTTTGGATTTAACGCGGGGTACCTACAGGATTGGCGCGGGCACATCTACACCGACCGCCCTATCTACCGTCCCGATCAGACGGTCTACTTCAAGGGGATCATCCGCGCTGAGGATGATGTGTGCTATCGACTGTTGCGGTCAGGGAGCGTTGTGGTGACGATCCACGACGCCGCGTGGGAGCTGGTCTACGAGGAGACGCTCCCCCTTGACATGTTCGGCTCCTTTGCAGAGGAGCTGGTACTCCCCACAGGAGCGGCCCTGGGCCAGTACAACATCGAGGCGACGCTCGACGAGGCGAGGTTCAGCGGTTCCTTCCAGGTGGCCGCCTACCGTCCGCCAGAGTTTGAGGTCACAGTTACCCCAGATGATAGCGAGATCGCCCGTGGGGAGGCGACCCAAGCGACGGTGGACGTGCGCTATTTCTTCGGAGGTGCAGTAGCGGATGTGCCGGTGGAGTGGAACGTACTCGCCGATGATTACCGTTTCCAACCCGCACAGTTTGGCCGCTACACGTTCAGCGATCTCGACGATCCCTGGAGGTATTGGCGCTGGTGGTGGCGGCCCTACGCTTCCCCCGAGGTCGTCTTAAGCGGGGCTGGTAACACCGACGCTAACGGCCAGCTCATGATCGAGTTACCTGAGAACGTAGCTCAGTTGACCGCTGATCCATCGACTGACCCGCCTCAGGGGAGCCGCCAGTTAACCGTCGAGGCCACAGTCTACGGCAAGGACGGACAGGTCCTCTCCGGTCGCGCCACCATCGTCATTCACCGCGGTGAGTTCTACGTCGGGCTGGCGGCAAAGCAGAGCGTCGGTCGCGCTGACGATGAAATGAGCGTCGATGTGGTCACCGTGAACTGGAGCGGCGAGCGGCTGCCAAATCAGGAGTTGGAGTATCTTGTCTACCGACGTGAGTGGTCAAACACCTATATCGAGGATGAGGCCGACGGGGGTCACTGGGAATGGGAGTCAAAAGACATCGAGGTCGCGAATGGGAGGCTCACCACCTCTACCACTGCCGAGGGTGTGGTCACCTTCACCCCGCCTGAGGGCGGCTCCTATAAGATTATCGTTCGCGGGCACGATGCGCGTGAGCGGACGGTGCGCTCGAGCCTGTTCCTTTGGGCCAGCGGGCCGGAGACCGTCTCCTGGCGGCGAACCAATGACGACCGTATCACGCTTGTAAGCGACAAGGCCACCTACGTGCCTGGCGAGACTGCGGAGATCCTCATCCCAAGTCCGTTCCCGGGTGAGCAGTGGGCGCTTATCACCGTTGAGCGCGGGGGCATTCTACAGCGGGAGGTGTTGTTGCTCGAATCGAACAGCACCGTCTACAGGTTGCCGATCACTGCTGACCACGTTCCCAATATCTATGTCAGTGTGGTGTTGGTCCAGGGCCGCGAGGCCGCGTTGTCAGCAACCGAAGACATACCGGCCGTTTCGAGCTACAAGGTTGGTTACATCGCCCTTAAGGTCGAGCCGGTGCCGCAGATGCTCAACGTCACCCTTACCCCCTCTACCGCCCAGGCTCTCCCAGACTCGCAGGTGACTTGCGATGTGCTTGTCACCGATGCTACAGGTGAACCGGTGAGGGCGACTCTGTCGCTTGATCTGGTGGACAAGGCGATCCTCACCCTGAAGCCCCGTACCCCCGATGCGATCCTGCAAGCGTTCTACGGGCGACGCGGGCTGGGCGTGGTTACAGCGAGCGGATTGTCGATCTCCATCAACCGACTGGTGGCCGAACAGATGGAGGAAGCCGGCAAGCTCTTGGCCGATGAGGAGATGCAGTTCGCCCCGAGGAGTGCGGAGACGGGAGCAATGCCACCATCGGCCATGGCCCTTGAGGAGGAGGCCGAGAGAGCGCCGGGGAGTGCTGCTGCGCAGCTTCCTGCCGGTATCGATCTGCGCGAGGAGTTCGCCGATACCGCCTACTGGAACGCGGGGGTCGTCACTGGCCCTGATGGCACGGCTCAGGTAACGATCGAGCTTCCCGACAATCTGACCACGTGGGTCTTCCGGGGTGTCGGAGTCACGATACAGACGCAGGTAGGCGAGGAAACAACCGAGCTTGTGGTCACAAAGCCACTTCTGATCCGGCCGGTTACGCCGCGATTCTTTGTCGTTGGCGACCGGGTGAAACTTGCCGCCATCGTAAACAACAACACCGACACGCTGCGAACCGTCGAGGTAACGATTGCCTACAACGGCCTTAAGCTCGAGGGAACGGCCACACAAAGAGCCGATGTGCCTGCCGGCGGAGAAGCGAAGGTGAGCTGGTGGGCGACGGTGAAGGACATGCCTTATGTGGATCTGGCGTTCAGCGTCGTCTCCGGCGAGCTCTCCGACGCTGCCCGCCCGCGCCTGACTACCGGGCCTGGGGGGACGCTTCTTGTCTACCGTTACACCGCTCCGGAGATCGTGGGAACCGGTGGGCAACTGACCGACGCGGGCAGCCGTACCGAGGTTGTGGCACTTCCACCGAAGCACGACGACCGTCAGGGCGAGCTTTCCATTCGACTTGATCCCTCATTGGCGGCGGGGATGCGCGAGGGGCTCGACTACCTCGAACACTTCCCCTACGAGTGCACCGAGCAAATCGTCAGCCGTTTTCTGCCAAATGTGCTTACCTACCGCGCCCTGCACGAGCTTGGTATCGAAGATAAAGAGCTTGCGGAGAAGTTGCCAGGGCTGGTCGAAGAGGGCTTAAACAGGTTGATTCTGAAGCAACACACAGACGGTGGCTGGGGCTGGTGGTGGGCGGATGAATCGAGCGCTTACCTTACCGCATACGTCGTCTTTGCCCTCTCAAAGACGCAACAGGTCGGCTTTGATGTACCAGACGACGTGCTGCAACGCGGGTTGGACTTCCTCTCCGGCTGCTTGGTCGGCTCGCGCGATCTTGACTCCTATCGCGAAGCTAACCGCCAGGCGTGGATCCTCTATGTATTGGCTGAGGCGGGTCACGCGGCCCAGGCGAGCGAACGAACGGGTGATCTGTTCGACGTCCGTAATAAGCTTAGCCACTACGCCCGCGCCTACCTCGCCCTCACTCTCAGTCTGATCGATGCAAACGACGGCCGCGTGCAGACGCTACTCTCTGACATTCAGAACGCCGCGATTCTAAGCGCCACCGGTGCACACTGGGAGGAGGAGGACTACGACTTCTGGGCGATGAACACCGACACCCGCTCCACCGCGGTCATCCTCGACGCGTTAGCGCAGCTCGATCCCGATAATGCCCTAATCGGAAATGTCGTACGCTGGCTGATGATTGCCCGTAAGGATGGGATCTGGGAGACAACGCAGGAGACGGCATGGGCGCTCATCGCCCTGACTGACTGGATGGTCGTCACCGGCGAACTACAAGGCCGTTACGACTATGATGTGCGGTTGAACAGTACCCTGCTTGACGCAGGTCACGTCACGCCACAGGTCGTGCAGGAGCCGATTAAACTGAGAGTGGACGTGGCCGACCTGCTTTCCGATATGGGAAATCGGCTCACCATCTCCCGCGGCCCCGGGAAAGGACGGCTCTACTACACCGCGCACCTCAAGGTCTACCTGCCGGTGGAGGAGATCGAGCCGCTCGATCGAGGAATCATTGTGCAGCGTCAGTATGTATCGGCCGATTGCCCACTTGATGAAGTGTGCGAGGGAGTTGAGAGCGCAGCCGTGGGGGAAATGATTCAGGTCCGCCTGACCATCGTCGCTCCGCACGATCTCTACTACGTAGTTATTGAAGATCCGCTTCCGGCAGGCTGCGAGGCGGTGGATACAAGCCTCGCCACGACGAGTCTGCTGGTGCAAGAGCCGGGGCTCTTCCGTGAGACCAAGGGCGATCGGTGGTTCCCGTTCTACTGGTGGTGGTGGCGCTGGTACAGCCGCAGTGAGATGCGCGACGAAAAGGTCGTGCTCTTCGCCGACTACCTGCCAGCGGGTACCTATACCTATCAGTACAGCTTCCGTGCAACGCAAGTAGGGACCTACCACGTGATTCCGACAACAGCGAATGAGTTCTACTTCCCCGAGGTCTTTGGACGAGCCGATGGACGACTCTTCACGGTGACGGAGGAAGAATAGACGACGAGAGAAAGGCAACTATCAGTGCCCACGCAGCATGATTGCTGCTTTACCGTTATTCGAGCAGGTGAAGACTACCAACCTTTTAGGATTGCCTTCCGAGGCGGTTGTGTACAAGTCTTCGATGTCGATCTCTTCACGAGCAAGAGCCTCGACCACCCGACAGAGAAAGCCTGGACGACGGTTGTGGAGATTTAAAATGACTACCTCTCGCTCCTCCACGGGAAACCCCGCCTCCCGCAGGGCATCCCGAGCGTAGAGCTGCGCATCAGGGATTAAACGGATAGTGGCTCCGCCGTCTTTTGTCTCTACAGTAACGGCAAGGATATTGATCCCCATTTCACTGAGAAGGCGAGCCATCTCTGCAAGAAGTCCCACCCGGTTCTCCGTCTGGATGACGAGCTCCTTTCGCAGGTTGGCCTCTAGCATGTCACTCACCTCCTTCTATCTATGCGGGGAGTAAACCAAAATATAGCGTTGCCGGTCGATCGAAATTGCTTTCCCGGGAGGTTTTTAGGGGACATTGGCGAATTTCTTTTAAGCCTGGATTCAACTTCCAAGTGC
>JAGLXM010000136.1 GCA_023132915.1 Candidatus Bipolaricaulota bacterium | reverse complement strand
GTCGGTTTATATACCTCCCAGACGTACTCGAAATTCCACAGCTGACGGAAAGCACTGCGTGCCCACAATAAGGGGTCGAGTGGGGCGATGAAACGGGCGTCGTGATCGAACACTGCTTTCTCGGCTAGTGAAAGGTTCTCCTCAGCCTGTGGAAGAACGTAGAACGGTGTCTTGATCCCGTCCACCTGTACTACCGTGAGCTCCTCCTCGTCAACGAGCCGTTCGGGGAGTTTGTCGGCACGTGCGCTGCGCAAAAACGCCCATGCCTCAGCATCTCCCCGCGCTGGAAGGAGACCAACCGTGCATACGCGTTTTTTTAAAAGGTATCTCCAAAACGAGTCGAGCGAAGGGGGATCGCTTTCGTAGAACTGGGAGGGGATCACTCGTTCGCTAAGGTCGAAGTAGCGGCGGTAGTTGCGGCGGTGGGAAACGCTTACCCTCCCCCGATTCCACAGAACCTCGAGGGCAGCGTTCGCTGCTTTGGTTGACTTCCAGCCCCGGTAGTCGCCCTGTGCTATATCGAGATCCCGCAACTCACGACTCGAAAGCGGGCCGTGCTCGGCAACGGCACGATAGACTGCCTCTGTCGCTCCTGGGTGCTCCTGGTTCAGCCGGGTCTCTCGCCTGGCCTCCCATGGTTCCCCACCGGCTGTCATGAGTGCCCGAAACTGTGGAAACTCCTCAATCGGGATCACGCACAGGACCTTGTCCCAGTACTCAAAGCCTAAACGCTCCCGGTGAATCAACTCAAGTGCCTCTCCGGGATGGGTTCCTGCGACGCGAGCCTGAATCACTAGGTCGTGGTTTCGGCCGAGGACGGGAAGTGGGTCAAGTTGAATTCCTTGAAGGTCGTGGAAGCACGTGCGGATCCCTGTCTCCCCTGATGGGTATAGAGTCCCATGCAGACCGATTGCCCAAAGTTGATAGAGTCGTGCCTGCTCAATGCTCCAGTTAAGTTCCACACCTCTTCCTCACAAGTTAATGGTTGCCTTATTCTACTGGCTTTTCTGCGTGCGTTCACCGATAGGCAGTCCTACAACAATGAGAGAGGACCCGTCGCTGACGGGCCCTCTCAGTCCGGTGTGGGTTTTGCGAGGGGCTTAATTCTATGAGGCTACTCTCCTCCAAAGTGGAAGCGGATTGTAAAGTGCCACTTATCATCCGGTCCGAAGTACCAATGCCACCCGCTTGAGGGCATGCCGTAGTGCCGCTCACCGTCCTCCCAGTACCAACTACCCCCTGGAAACCCCCAACCGAAGAACGGGGGGTAACAAGGAGGGTACGGTAGAGGAGGTGCATAACTGTAGGTCGGCGCGGTGATAGTGAACGCTGTCCAACCCATCGCCCAGGTCGGTGTGGGAGTAATCCCCATGATGTGGCCTTGGATCTCCTGCGGGGTTGCCCGCGGAAACGGTTCACCATAGCTATAGGTGCTGGGGGAAAGGGAAAGCGGTATCGGGCTAGCGAAGATCTGCAATTTCTCTACCCCGGTTGGGTAAGTCACCCTGTATTGGTACGACGGGTGATCCGGGAGGACATGCATCCCCGCATAGACGAAGTTGCTCTGCGAGAAGGCATTGGGGAAGACCCGCCGCACAATCCCGTCCGGCTGTATATCATACAGATAGATGTAGGCTGGTTGGTTCACCGTGAAGTACACCCGCATCGTTTCGCCCACCATGTAGGTCGATTTGTCGGTCCACACCCCGACCGTTAGGTTCTGCCCCGGAGTTGGAGTAGGGGTAATCCCGAGTGGGTTCGGCGCTCCGTCTGCCATTACAATTGCCGAGGCAATCACAAGACCGATCAGTATTAATGTCAAGCTTATACTCAGTCCTGCTTTCATCTTTATCACCTCGATCGATCTACACCCAGATCCCTCTCCAGTTTCAACGCTGTTAACACCCCTTCTCTGATACAGGACTGTGATCTTTTCCTCCTGAGTGATCGATCTCCGATAAGAACCCCTTGCCACACTGAGGCGATCGCGCTACCTTTGTGAAGGAATGAAGGTAATCGGACTTGCTGGTGGAGCCGGATGCGGTAAGAGCGCTGTGGCGCAGGAACTCGCGAAGAGGGAGGGGATCGCGCGGGTCGACCTGGATAAGGTCGCTTGGGGGACATACCGTCCGCGAAGTCCTACCTACTGGCGTCTTGTCTCCCGTTTTGGGGAGGGAATTCTGGACGCAGACGGTGCGATCGACCGCTCGCGCTTGAGTGAGATCGTCTTCTCCGATGAAAGGGCCCTCACCGATCTGGACGGGATCATCCATCCAGTGGTGATCGACCGCCTGCGGGTGATAATCCGCGCCGAGGAAGCCCGTGGGACGAGGATCCTCCTTGTTGAGGGTGCGCTCCTTGGCTCCTCTCCCCACGTCGATCGCTCTTTATTCGATGTTGTTCTCTGGCTTGAGGTGTCGAAGGAAACGCGTCAGCGTCGGCTGCAAACGGCCGGTCGAGAACAACACGTCGTGCGCACGCTACCCGAGCCCCGAAGCAAGGAGGTTATCCGCATCAACGCCGAAGGAACAATCGCTCAGACGGCCGAACGGGTTCTCAGCACAATTGAGGCCCTCTGATTCCTTCATCTCCTCCTTAAGGGAAAGCGCTCCAATGGCATCTGGGAATCCCTTGCCTTAATTCAAAATCAGCTGGGCTGTATCAAGGAAGCTCCCTCATTCCACTAACCCCACCTCGCGGAGGAAGCCAACGTCGCTGTAGGGGACAAACTCGTGACCGATGATCTGGTAGGGTTCGTGACCTTTGCCAGCAAGGAGGATCACATCACCGGGTTTTGCCGGGTTAATCGCACGGCGGATCGCCTCGCGGCGATCAACGATCTTCTCATAGCGCCCACCTGTTGGGATGAGCCCCGCCTCGATCTCATCGAGGATCACTTCGGGATCCTCCGTCTTGGGATTATCACTTGTGAGAATCGTCAGGTCGGCGAGTTCCCCGCTGATCTTCCCCATGAGCGGACGTTTCTTCCGGTCGCTCTCCCCGCCGCAGCCAAATACGCAGATTACACGTTTGTAGTAAGGGCGCAGTGATTTAAGCATCTTTTCAAGGGAGTCGGGGCTGTGTGCAAAGTCGACAATCACCGCAGCGCCATTTTGCGCCCGGAAGAACTGGTAGCGACCCTCAACGTTGTGCGCCGAGCCTAAGCGTTCGACGATCGCGCCAAGAGACACTCCCTTTGACATCACGACCGCGGTTGCAGCGAGGGCGTTGTACAGATTATGCTCCCCAGATAAACACAGTTTGGTCGACACCGCTTCATCGTCTGATCGGAGCGTAAACGTCGTCTCGCGGAGCTTGTAGTGAATGTCGATCGCGCGCAGATCTGCATCGCTATGGATAGCATAGGTGACTGCCTGGCCCGTGTTGGCCGCGAGAACTCGTTCTGCAACTGGATCGTCTGCGTTCACGATTGCACAGGCCTCCGGCTTCAACCCCCGAAAGAGGAGAAGCTTTGCCGAAAGATAGGACTCCCAGTTTGCGTGGAAGTCGAGGTGGTCGTGTGTGAGGTTGGTGAAGACGGCAGCGTCAAAATCGACTTGATCGATGCGGTGAAGCACAAGCGCGGCTGAAGAGACCTCGATGACGAGGTTCTTTTTTTCTTTCGACACAGCTTCATGCGCGATCTGTTGGATGAGTGAACTGGACGGGGTCGTCACCGCTCGCAGGCCTCGGTCTTCGTTCGCCACGGTGCTAATGAGGGTGGTCTTCTCCTTGTCCAATAGGTGAGCGATCAGGTGACAGACCGTGGTCTTCCCATTCGTTCCCGTCACTCCGACCGTAAACAGCCCTTGCGTTGGGTTTCCAAAGAAGGTGGCGGATAGCCTTGCCAGTGCTACCCTCGCATCGATTACGCGGATACAGGGCACAGAGCAGGAGGTATCCTGTTCTGTGATAACGGCGGTTGCCCCGCGGGCAATCGCTTCATCGATGTAGCGGTGGCCGTCGTCGACGTACCCACGGATGGCGACAAACAGGGATCCAGGCTTGATCAGGCGAGAATCCTCAGTAATCTCGGTAATCTTAACCTCTTGCCACTCCGCTGGGGAGGGCAGCCTGAGCGCCTTAACCAGTGAAGCGAGAGTTCGTGTCATTGTTCCCCTTTGATACGATAGAGGTAGAGGGGGTAACCCTTCTTGGCTTCGCCAATTTCGTCCGGTTTCCAGCCCCATATTGGGTGGTAGTAGGAAACTATCCGCGCTCCCTCCTTGAGCTCGCGGCGCAGTCGTTCCTTTAATCGAAAGTTAGCTTTGGCGGAGAGAAAAAGGATCACAATGTCAGCGTTGAAGAAATCGGCCGTGTACATGTTTCCCCAGATGATCCGCGCGCCACGCTGGGAGAGACCGGCAAGGAGAAGCCATGCCTTTGCCCACAGGACGCGGCAGGGGTCGATCTCGATCCCGGTCGCACGTGCCTTGAACTCACGCGCTGCAGCGACCACAAACCGTCCATCCCCACAGCCGAGGTCAAGGACATGTTCCCCCTCTTTCACTTTGGCAAGGTCAAGGATCCGCCGCATGGTCATCCGGTCGGTCGGCTGCCATAATGCGTCGAGGGTAAGGTTCCATCCTACCCATGCGACCGTAACAGCACCGAGGGTGATCACTAAGTACAGCGCCATCTAGAACGAGACGATATCAGAGAAGCGTGCCAGGTAGTGAATATCAAAGAGCGTTTCTATCTGGTCCACAAGCGCGATCCGCGTTTCGATCAATCCTTCTGTAGTGAAGCTGGTCAAATAGCCGCGTTGGGTCAGGGCAACGCTCGCTTCCAGCTTGAGGAACGAGTTAAGCCATGCAACCTCAACGACCAACCCGGATTGTCGTCTCATCTTTCCTCCTTACGCATGATTATTGTAGCGATTTCTGGGGACCAGAGCAGTGGCAACTCCTTGCGTGAGAAACGGGGAGAGAGGAAGGTTAGATATCGAGGGTGGTGATCTTGTCGCTGTTCTCCCAGATGAAGTCGCGGCGCAGGGCCACGTCGTTTCCCATCAGGGTGGAGAAGATCTCATCCGCCTCCAGGGCATCGCGGATCTCGACCTTCTTCAGGATGCGTTGCTCTGGGTTCATCGTTGTCTCCCACAGCTCTTTAGGGTTCATCTCTCCCAATCCCTTGAACCGCTTGAGCGAGAAGCGGCCGTCGTTTTCCGCACGGAAACGCTCTAGCTCCTCGTCGGTGTACAGGTAGAGCGTCTTCTTTCCTTCCTTCACCTGATAGAGAGGCGGCTTGGCGATGTAGACATACCCATTTTCGATCAAGGTTCGCAGGTAGCGGTAGAAGAAAGTGAGAAGAAGCGTGCAGATGTGTGCTCCGTCCACATCGGCGTCAGCCATGATGATCAGTTTATGGTAGCGGAGTTTCTCCGGTGTGAACTCCTCACGGATTCCTGTTCCTACCGCCGTTATGATCGATTTCAATTCCGCATTGTCGAGGAGCTTTGTTAAACGGGCCTTCTCCACGTTAAGCACCTTTCCCCGCAAAGGGAGGATCGCCTGGAAGGTTCGGTCACGCCCTTGCTTGGCGCTCCCACCAGCGGAGGGCCCCTCTACAATGTAAAGCTCGCTTTTCGCAGGATCAGAGGTGGAGCAATCGGCAAGCTTCCCGGGAAGAGTTGTGGAGAAGAGAGGGCCTTTCCGTCGGGCCATCTTCCGTGCCTTGGCGGCAGCCATTCGTGCACGTCCTGAGGAGATCGACTTTTCAATGATCGTTCGAGCGACTCTAGGGTTTTTCCCAAAGTAGAGTGCAAGCTGTTCCTGGACAATACTCGTCACTAGGCTCGCTACCTCAGGGTTCCCCAGTTTAGTCTTAGTTTGTCCCTCAAATTCCGGTTGAGGAAGCTTCAGGCTGATGATCGCCACCAAACCCTCGCGGATGTCGTCTCCCCGCAGGTTGGGATCATCCTTGCGCAGGATCTTCTTCTCGCGTCCGTAGTCGTTTAGAAACTTGGTGAGCGAACCCTTGAACCCTGTCAGATGGGTTCCGCCATCGACCGTGTTGATGTTGTTGGCAAACGCGAAGATTGACTCGTCATAGCTTGAGGTAAACTGCATGGCGATCTCGACGGTCGTTTCCGCCTCCTTGCCGCTGATGTAGATCGGCTTGGGGTGAAGCGGCTCCTTATTCGCGCAGAGTTCCTTGACGAAGGAGATGATCCCGCCCTTTGCCTGGAAGCGGCGGGAGATGCCGGCTGCTTCATTGTTCAATATGATTAAGAGGCCGCCGTTCAGGTAGGAGAGTTCCTTCAACCGGTGGGAGAGCTTGGAGAAGTTGTAGCGGATCTCGCTGAAGATCTCCGCGTCAGGAAGGAAGGTGACTGTCGTTCCAGTTCCCTTAGATTCCCCCACGACCTCCAGTTCAGTGAGCTTTCCTCCCCGGGAGAACTCCTGGCGGTAGAGGCTTCCGTTCCGATGCACCTCTACGCAGAGGTGCTCGGAAAGGGCGTTGACGACGGAGATGCCCACACCGTGCAGCCCGCCGCTCACGTGGTAGCTCTTGTGGTCGAACTTCCCGCCGGCGTGAAGAGTCGTCATGACGAGCTCAACGGCATTAATTCCTGTCTCTTTGTGGACACCTACGGGCATCCCACGACCATTGTCGGTTACCGTAACGCGGTTGTCTGCATGGACGGTAACACGGATCTCGCTACAGTGTCCATCGAGCGCCTCGTCGATCGAGTTGTCGACAACTTCCTCGATGAGGTGCATCAGCCCGCTCTGCCCGGTGCTCCCAATGTACATCCCTGGGCGAACGCGTACTGCCTCTAAGTCCTCCAGCACCTTAATTTGATCGGCTTCGTAGACCATGACACCACCCAAAGAAATTATACAAAAATCCGGTTCAGATTTCAAAAACCCTGAAGTTGACCACTTGTTTGACGCACGCTTGAAGCGCGGCGCTCCAGCATGGAGAATTGGCCCGAAAAACCAAATAGCAAGCTACTTAAGGGCTTCTTCTAGCGCTGCATCGGCGTGGATTGCGGCAGTGTCGAAGAGGGGAATCGTACAGTCTCCTTCCTGAACGAGCAAGGGGATCTCCGTGCATCCAAGTATGATCCCATCCGCACCGCGTTCTTTCAGTGAATCGATGATCGCTAAGTAGTGGTCTTTTGATGAAGGCTTTATGATCCCGCGCGTGAGCTCTTCGTAAATCACACGGTGGATCTCCTGTTGTTGGGTTTCCTCCGGGATGAGGGTTGAGATCCCGTGGGAAGTGAGGCGATCGACGTAGAACACCCCCTGCATCGTATAACGAGTGCCGAGGAGCCCTACCGTTGAGCAATTTTTCGCCTTAATTGCCGCCGCGGTGGTATCGACGATGTTAAGGAGCGGGATTGGGCTTTCGTTAGCCACAGCGTCGAAAACACGGTGCAGCGTATTGGCAGCGATCAGGCCGATCTCGGCACCGGCATCGGCGAGGATGCAGAAGATCTCAGCCATCTTGGCGGCCATTGCGTCCCAGTCTTCAGCCTTCTGCCAATCAACGAACTCCTGGAACGAGACACTGTAGATTAAAATCTCAGGGTAGGAGTAGTCACCAAAGCGCCGCGTGTACTCGCGGGTGATCCGTTCATAATAAGAGACGGTCGACTCCGGGCTTGTTCCGCCAAGGATTCCTATTCGTTTCATCCTACCCTCCGTGATGGTTACACAACACGCCTATCTGGCGGTCTTTCCTCTGCGCCCTCTGCAGTGAGAAAAAACTAACCGCGGCGTGCGCTATGAACGCAGAGATAAGAAACTATAATACTTTGAGCCTCTCCTGGGGCGTTCCCCTTTGTATATAGCGCTTACGGTCTACAGGCAACGAACCAAGGTAATACGTGACTACAAGCTGGTAATACAATACCCCCGGTTGCCTCTCACTGGGGCCCTTCTCCAGATTGAAGATACCGACGAACAACGCTCAGGAATTCGTTCGCCCTCTCAATTAGCTCTTTCACGGCATTTTCGCTTAAGATGATATCAACCTCGTAGTCTGCTTCCAGCCTGCTTTCGAATGCATCAAGCAGATAGCGATGGAATTTAAGGTCCAACTCCCCCGTTTTGGCAAAGTATTTTCCAAATGCAGCATGAACAGCACTATGCTTGCCAAACTCCAGTCCTCTCTCGAAAAGCAGTGCCTCTGCTGCGTAAAACATCGCATAATATGCCCGCCCAGCCGCAAAACTGTCCTTGCTCTCCCGCAAAAGGATCTCTGCCGCTTCAATGGCTTCCTGCGCTTTGACAAGAAACTGTTCCGTTTTCTTCTTCATAGCGCAATAGCTTCCTTCCGCAGATTGTTCAAGAATGGAGAATCAGAATGAAGCCAATCATCCTCCCTCAGACGGATAGGCGAAACGCTAATATCATATTGTAGAGAGAGTGCGGAAATCACGTGGCTTGTTCGCTTTACCTCTTCCCAATAATCTCGAAAATCCTTCAGCACAATTACTACGTCGACATCGGATCCAGGGCTTGCCTTTTGGGTAGCATACGAGCCGAAAAGGTAGAGACCTCGCAGCCGATTGCCGTAGATCTGGCGCAACGCCTTGCTCGTCTCTTCCAAGAGTTTCCTAATCTCACGGGATTGGTTAGTCAAGCGAAGTTTGGCTTCACTTTCTGTCTCTTGCATTCGTTGCCTAACTCCTTCCTCGCCCGGCTGTGCACACTCGGGTTTCCCTCTAATGCAAAACGACTTAAGCTCCCTTCTTTTATGTGCTACTTACAGAGAGAAGGGTACCCTCCTCGTACCGCTGTTGCAAGTCAACTCGCCCCGCTCGTACTCCGCGCCACGAGCTTTCCAAGAAGGTATAAATTCAGAGTTTCACAGAGTGGTCTTACAAAATGTGCACAACCTGTAGCGGCAACATAAACCCTACTGGTATGGACGCACGATCTCCACCACCTCGGGGAAGTCGATCTTGAGCCGCTTCAACGTCTCGATGGTGGGGGCCCCATCGCTCGTCCAGCCACGGCGCACATAGACTGCGTCGCACAGCTTCTCATACTGCTCCTCGCGGAAGGCGCGCAGGGCCTTCACCTTCTCTGCTGTGCTCATCCCTTCGGGGTCAATCCCCACCTTTTCCCGCAATTGCTCGTCGTAGCGCTGTGCTCGGGAGTCGTACTCCTCCTGCGTAACTGGACCGGCAGAGCGGTAGGGGATGGCATCGTGTTTACGCCTTCCATATCCCATACGTAGGTTGAACACACGCTGGAAGTTGTATACCCGCTCCGATTGGAGAATCAGATCGTTCGGAGTGACCTTGACGCCGGTTACCCCAGCGAAGAGGTCGCAGTAGTTTCGCACGTGCTCTGGAACCTTAGCTGGCTCGTCGGTCTGCGCGTTGTCTGCCGGTTCAATGTCGTTCCATGGGAGCTTGCACAGACCCACCAACCCGAACCAGGTCCGCCACATCGGGAAGTAGTGGAGAGCCTCAGCCTTATCCTTAAAAGTCGGGATCTGGTTATTGACCATGTCCATGAAGATCAGCCATGCCTCGTCGTGCTGCGGCCCTTTTAAAGCAAGACCGTAACCACCCTGCATGGCAAGCGACTCCTTGGTCACGTACTCGGAGTACTCCATCCCCTTGCACTCCATACCGATGTCCTGCAAGAAGGCGGGGTCGGCCCCATACTTATTGACAAAGAGTTTCTTTATCTTGCGGATCCCCTGGCCAACGATCGCACCGAACCCCTCGCCGCGCCCCATCTCGTGAAGCAATGTAAGTGCGGCTTCGCTGTTGCCGAAGTGAAGATCAAGCCCGTTGGTCGACTCCTCATTTAAGATGCCAGCCTCGTAGCACTCCATGGCAAACGCCATCGCCGTTGTGTAGGAGATCGTATCGATCCCGTAGGTATCGCAGTAGAAGTTCATCTCCAGAACGAAGTCGGGGTCGAAGATCCCCATGTTAGCGCTTCCAGCGATCGTCTCGTATTCCGGCCCATCCACGGTCACCTCTGTTCCCTTGTAAGGCCCGGTCTTCAGCGAAAAGTGATCGACCGCGTGCGAGCAAGACATGGTGCAACCGAGCCAGCAGCCGTCGGGCATCCCCTGAGTAAACCGTTCTCGCCATACTGGTGAGGAGATCTTATCCGCCTCGGGGTGGGAGCCAAACTTGTAGTTGTGGATCGGCAAAAGGTCGTACTCGTTCATGATCTCCACCAAGTGCGTGGTCCCTATGTGGCGCATGTCGCACTGCGAGGAATCAAGTTCGAAGATCTCCTTATTGATCCGTTCGCCAGCACGCTTCAACCGTTCGAGATCGGCCGGATGGTTGGAGTCAGGACGCACGCCGGAGTACTTCACCACCAACGCCGCGATCTTCTTATCACGGAAGACCGTCCCGATTCCACCCCGGCCGGCCTGCTTCACTCGTGGAATCTTCCGCTTCATATCGAAGAAGCTGAAATTGAGGCAGCCGATATGCGTGTGCTGCGCGCCAAGGCCAGCGGAGACGGTGGAGATGGCAAGAAGGTCCCTTGGGGCATCCGATTCGGCGAAGGCGTGCGCCAGTCTCTCCGAGAGGATGTGCGTGTTTAGATCCTTCTCAACGCTCTCCAGGATCTGCACCGAACCGTTGTCGCCGTCGATGAACACGATCACGTCTTTGTCGGCTTTTCCCTGCACCTCAAGCGAGTCCCACCCCGAGAACTTGAGGTAGGGGCCGAAGTAACCACCAACGTTAGAGTCGATTACGCTACCTGTTGTCGGAGAAAGGCTTACCACAAGCGACTTTCCTGCCCCTGCATAGGTGGTGATCCCCCCGATCGGACCCGCGCCGATCACGATCTCGTTCTCCGGATCGTCCCACTTTGTATCGTTGTTGACCGCGTTCCACAGCCGCCACAGGCCGAATCCTCGGCCACCGACGAATTTGTCCTTCATCTCTTGTGTCACAGGTCGTGACTCGATCTCACCGGTGCCGATGTTGACGTAAAGCGTTTGCCCCGCGTAGCCGCAGTTTGCTGGGGAAGGCTCGTATGACATCTCTGAGATCACCCGATACCCCGTGTTTGTCGCCATTGTTTCCTCCTCGAATTTGCGCTTTATGATTCAGCGGGTTGTAAACGGCGAGAATGAGTTTAGGAAACCGATCCCCATTTCGCAAACGGGCGAGAAAACCATTTGCATGCTCGTAACAACCTTCGGTCCCTTCCACCGCTTTAGTGTGGCAGCATGTAGTGTGATTTTTTAGAGCGGTTCGTCCGGTAAGCATGATCGGTGTTATAGACTTTCAAGGTATTTTCTGCTATACTTCAAAAAAGAGAGTTGTTTTGTTGAAAAAGGCAAACCGCTCGCAAGGGTGGGACGCAAAGCCATGGGCCTCTCGGAGACAGCCAGGCTGCCAGCAGTAGAAAGAGGCAACTGACGAAAAGGGGTACTGTGGCAAAGCCATTCGCGAATTCTTTCAGAGCCACCGGTTTTTTCAATCACACACGCAAGCGAGTGCTTGTAGCGCCATTCGTCTTCCCCTCCATGATCATAACGATTACGGTCAATCAAGAGAACCAGGCGCCTTCGGTGAGCCTCCGACGTTGGCCTTGCGGGTGAGGATGCTTCTTAAGATGGGGAAACTATTGAGCCAGGTGAAGCGTGCCGGTGCGAAGATCACCTCCAGAGGGGACTTATGTGATGAATGTAATGTTCATCTGTTTTTACCGTTAGAACTGGCATGCGTTTATCCTACGAGGAGTTGCTCAACGAAAATTGAAAAACTCGGGAAGGAGAATCGAGAACTCCAGACCGAAGTCGCCAAGCTGTGTCAGGAGAACAATACGTAAAAAGCCGGGCTCGAGCGGCTCGAAGTTAAGCCAATTAAGCTCAGGGAGAAAAACGAGAAGCTCAAAGCACGAATGAGTGGCAACAGTTACGATTTGACAATGATGAGGGCGAAGAAGTCATCCAAGCGGCTTACAACAATGGTGGGGATTGCCCTACTGGTTGTGCTGTTTGGAGCATTCCCGGGTTACGCGGCGAAAAACCCGACGGGCGGTGATGACAGCGTAACCACGGATGAGGATACGTCTCACACCTTTGCTGAGGGCGACTTTACCTTCAACGACGAGGACGGCGACACCTTCGCCGGCATCAAGATTGCGACCGTGGAGACGGCGGGTGCGCTGCAATACGACGGCACGGATGTTGTTGTTGACACAGAGTGCCCGGACGTGACCCCACTGGTGTTCACGCCTGCAGCTGACGCCAACGGCGCCCCGTACGCTACCTTCACGTTCAATGTGAAGGACAGCACCTCTGCCTACAGCACCTCTGCCTACACGATGACGATCACCGTCACCCCGGTCAACGACCCACCGGTGGCGGTGAACGATACCTACAGCATCGATGAAGACCAGACGCTCACCATGGCTGCCCCTGGCGTGCTTGGGAATGACAGCGATGTAGACGGGGACAGCCTATCAGCGGTGCTGGGCAGCAACGTGTCCAACGGGACGCTGACGCTTGCCGCGGACGGGTCGTTCAGCTACACGCCAAGCGCGAACTTCAACGGCAGCGACAGCTTCACTTACAAGGCCAATGACGGGACAGCCGACTCCAACGTGGCGACCGTGACACTCACAGTGAACGCAGTGAACGACGCGCCGGTGGCGAACGACCAGTCAGTGACGACGGATGAGGACACAGCGGTGGATATCACCCTCACCGCCAGCGACGTCGAGGACGGCGTGCCTCAGTTCACCTCTCATACTGACCCAGCACACGGAACGCTATCGGGTACAATGCCCAACTTGACCTACACGCCAGCCGTGAACTACTGTGGCCCGGATAGCTTCACCTTCCTAGTGACCGACTCCGATGCAGCGACGGACACGGGGACGGTATCGATCAACGTGACCTGCGTGAACGACCCACCGGTGGCGAACGATGACAGCGATACAACGCCGGAAGATACGCCTGTAAGCACGAATGTTGTCGCGAACGATACCGACGTGGACGGCACGGTTGTGGCAAGCGCGGTGGCGATTGTGAGTGGGCCGCGCAACGGCTCTGTGGTCAACAACGGTAACGGCACCGTAACCTACACGCCAAATGCGAACTTTAACGGTAGCGACAGCTTTACGTACACCGTGAAAGACAATGGTGGGGCCACCTCGAACGTAGCGACGGTCACGATCAACGTTGGGGTAGTGAACGACGCTCCAGTGGCGAATGATGACAGCGATACAACGCCGGAAGACACACCTGTAAGCACGAATGTTGTCGCGAACGACACCGACGTGGACGGCACGGTTGTGGCGAGCACGGTGGCGATTGTGAGTGGGCCGCGCAACGGCTCTGTGGTCAACAACGGTAACGGCACCGTAACCTACACGCCGAATGAGAACTTCAACGGCAGTGACAGTTTCACGTACACCGTGAAAGACAATGGTGGGGCCACCTCCAACGTAGCGATAGTCACGATCAACGTA
This sequence comes from Candidatus Bipolaricaulota bacterium, assembly GCA_023132915.1. Taxonomy (GTDB): domain Bacteria; phylum Bipolaricaulota; class Bipolaricaulia; order UBA7950; family UBA9294; genus UBA9294. The sequence continues at coordinate 2,241 of JAGLXM010000136.1, read as the reverse complement.
GGCGCAGTAAACGACCCGCCGGTGGCACAGATGGACAGTGAAATCACCGATGAGAGCGTGCCGGTGACGATCCCTGTGTTGGCGAACGACAGCGACCCGGACGGGGACCGCTTGACGGTTGAATCGGTGACACAGCCTTCGAACGGGACAGTGACGAACAACGGCACCGACGTGACCTACTCACCGAACCCTGACTTTAACGGCATGGGCACCTTTACCTACACAGTGGCCGATGGGAACGGAGGTACGGACACGACCACGGTGATGGTAGCAGTCGCCGTGGTAAACGACCCGCCGGTGGCACAGGAAGATAGTGCCATCACCGATGAGGACATGCCGGTGACGATCCCTGTGTTGGCGAACGACAGCGACCCGGACGGGGACCGCTTGACGGTTGAATCGGTGACACAGCCTTCGAACGGGACAGTGACGAACAACGGCACCGACGTGACCTACTCACCGGACCCTGACTTTGACGGCAGCGATAGCTTCACCTACACGGTGAGCGATAAGAACGGAGGTACGGACACTGCCAGGGTGTCGGTGGAGGTCTTGGAAGGTGCAGCCGATGGGGAAGGCGGGGCGTATGGCCCCAGCGAGGGGAAGGTGAAGCTTGGGGAGCTAGTGTCCCAAGTCCGCTTCGTCAAGCGTGATACGGACAACATCTCTTGGTTAGTTCCTGGGGTACCAAACTTGACGGTACTAGAGGACTCGATGGTCCTCGAGAAACTCGCCTTGTCCACCGACCTTGAGCCGACCAGGTACCGCGCCGGAGCGCATCTCGATGTCGGAGTTGAACTTCCCACGATGGAAGAAAGGAGGGCGCACGGCTGGCCGTGGATCCGCGTGACCTCGCCCGACCTCGCCGAGCCAGGCAACGTCACAGCCGGTTTCTCCTTCTCTGGCCGTTCTGCAGACGGCATCTACTGGTTTGGAATCGATATCGGGGATGTTCCATGGGGAAGATACGACTTCTGGATCGTCTACGGAGAGGAAAAGATGATTCTCGTCCCGATCATCGTTTCACCGTAATGCAATATAAACAGTGGCATGCAAGGTTGATCAGAGCACACTAAACCCCTTTGTTCCCCATCGTTAAACCAATTTGCGAAGCTGTGTGTCGACACTTCCAGCGGGCCTTTTTCCCCTGCGAATCTACCGCGTCTTTGATGATAATCGACTCCGGCGGAGTGACCCTTGCCGCTGGCACACGCGACTTCCGGATAAAGTAACGCGTATCACCCTCACGCACGACAAAGGTCCTCCGGTTCGCTTTTGCAAGTCCTTTCTTTGATGGAAGCCTTTCTTCTACTCTTGAAGCATGCGCGTTAGAACGACTGGCTTCAGGGGGTTGCTCCTCTGTATGGTGCTTCTGTTGCTGACGGGATCCCTTTGCCTAGGGGCAGTAGTGGTGAGTGTCCTCTCCCCGGTCAAGGAGGTGGGACCGGGAGAATTCGCCACGAACGTGTTCTCGGTGCTAAACGATAGTACGGCATCGGACGTTTTTCACCCTGAGATTGAGGCTCCGGAGGGCTTCGTACTTCTCAACGTGCTACCGAACCTCTCGCTGGCCCCAGGGGAAGAAGGCACTCTGTTTGTCGCGGTGAGCGTTTCACCGGGGGTGACCGCTGGAGAGTATGCAGTTGTCCTTCGTGCGACCTCCCAAAGCGACCCTGCAGTCCAAGGAGAGGCGAGTGCGACGATAGTTGTTTCTCCAGTAAACGAGGTAGAGATCCTCCCACCAAGTGGGGGAAGTGTGATCCCTGGAGACGAGGTCCTCTATCAATTTACCGTAGTGAATCGAGGGAATGCCCAAGACAGCTTCCAAGTGGAAGCAACGTCAGCCAACCGGTTTCCCATCCACCTTTCCCGGGAGCTCCTCAGCTTGGCCCCGCAAGAACGGGCTACCGTGGAGATCCGCTTGCAAGTCCCGATGGACACCTCGCACGGCCTCGATCTCCTGACGGTGGATGCAAGTTCCACGCTTTACCCCGCCGTGAGGGACGAGGTGACCCTGTTCACCACGATCCTGCCCCCGCTTCCGCAGGCAGTAGGAGGGACATTGATGGAGGAATTGCCCGCTTGGCTGCGTTTCTCCATCGATCAGGACGTCTTCAGCAAGGAGCTCAATAGCAACCTTACCTTCTTACTTTTTGGAGAAGTAGAGGACGGCTACCTTTTTGCAAATCTACTCGCTTCTCCCATCTTCGGCCCGGACCCTCTCGAGGTCGGCTCCTTCTC
>JAGLXM010000135.1 GCA_023132915.1 Candidatus Bipolaricaulota bacterium | reverse complement strand
GCTACGATGACGCCTCCGACGCTCCTGCATGTTATCGGGCTCGATGTGGAACAGCAGGTGCGCGCAACCATGATCGCGATGGCAGAGGCGACCGGCGGTGAGTACCGTGATGTGAGTGAGGCGAAAGATCTATTCGCGGCGCTCTTTGCCGTGATCTCACCCCCAGAGCAGCCAACCGTCCCCGTGGTGCCATCAGAGTATGCGTGCTTTGGGATTACCAGTGTAGTATGGGGAACAGAAGGCAATGATACGCTGTACGGTACACCGGGAAATGACCTGATTTACGGCCTTGCCGGGAATGATCTCATCATTGGCCTTGATGGGAACGACATCCTTCTCGGTGGCGAGGGAAATGACATCATCGAGGGAGGAGACGGGAACGATGTTCTCATCGGCGACCCCGGGGATGACCGGCTGTTCGGTGCGGCAGGGAATGATGTGCTCTGCGGAGGCCCTGGCGATGACTCGCTTGAAGGGGAGAGCGGCGATGACATCCTTTACGGTGGAGTGGGGAATGATAAGCTCCTCGGTGGACCGGGGAATAACCAGCTTTACCGCATAGATGGATGCGACATCCTCCTTGAAGGGATGGTGATCGAGGGGCCTTATCCAGGCTGTCGCTGCCTTAGTCCATCCTGTCCCCTTGCCGCAGTCTGTCCTCCTGCTGCACCGATTGCTCCCCTTTGTGCGCCGCCTAGTGGTAAATATGTCAACGAGGGGGCATCCATCAGGCTACACGGAACGGTCGTTGACCACGACTGCAATGTAGCTGAGGTTTACTGGCGTGCGGAGGCAGGCCGATTTGACGACCCGACATCACTCGAACCTATCTACTATGCTCCGATGACCGATCGTTGCGAGGGGGAGGACGTTCTTCTCACCCTCACAGCGACAGATAGCTGCGGCGCTAAAGGACGCGATTCGTTTAGCCTGCACATCAATAACGTAAATCATTTACCTGTTGCTGTGGCAGGGGACGATCTGGCCGTAGACGAGTGCGCTAGTGTACAACTTACCTGCTCTGCCTCTGATCCGGACGGTGACATGCTGACATACCGCTGGACCGCGGAGTGTGATCGCGGGACGTTTGACGATCCCACACTGCTCCATCCGTGTTACACCGCACCGGCAACCGATCGCTGTGAAGGGGAGGACATCATCCTGAGACTGACCGTGACGGATGAATGCGGAGCGAGCGCGAGCGACAGCGTGACTGTCCACGTGAGAAACCTCAATCATCCCCCTGTTGCTGTGACAGGTGAAGACCTGGTGATGGACGAGTGTGCTAGTGTTTGCCTGACCTGTTCCGCCTACGATCCGGACGGTGACATGCTGACTTACCGCTGGATCGCGGAGTGTGGCCGGGGAACGTTTGATGACCCCACGCTGCTTCACCCGTGCTACACCGCACCGGTGACGGATCGCTGCGAAGGGGAGGAGATTGTGCTCACCCTCACAGTGAGGGATGCTTGTGGTTACAGCTCCAGTGACTCACTGACTGTTCATGTGAACAACCTGAACCTTCCTCCTGTTGTTAAGGCGGATCCGTAAGGATCCGAAAAGAACGACGACCGTTGGCTGATCTGCTCCGTCGCTTCAAAGGGCGGAGCAGATCACTTCTTAATATGAAAGGCACGATCCTTGGCTCTTTGTTATCCAGTATGGGTAACTTGGCTGAGTGTGGACAAAACCCGCTTTGGGTCACCTCTTGAACTGAAATCTTTGAAATTATTAGGAAGTCAGGAAACCAGGGAAAGGTTTCACAATATAGACCCTACGAACCCTACAAACCTTGCCCCCTCGTTCTTGACTCCTCATGGCTTTCTGATTTCCTCATAATAAACTTGCAGGCAAGCTCAAGTTTGAGTTACCCACTCGAAATAGCGAGAAGCCGGATAGTTACAGTACTAAGAAACCACCGCGGAAGCAAAATCCGACATATCCCCCCGACCGACGCCTCAGCCACTGAAAATAAAGAAAGTTAGAAAAAAATCTTGATTTCTTTCTAACTTACCAGGTAAGATTCACTGGAGGTGAATTGCCATGAAGAAGAAACTCGGTACCATCCTAGAAGAGGAAGTCATCACTGAGCTGAAGGTCCTGGCAGCCAAGGAGGATAAAAAGCTTTCCCAACTGATCGAGGAAGCCCTACGCCAGTATCTCAAGCGAAAGCAAGGTCGGGTGGTCAAAGAGACTAAAGGTACATTGAGGGCTTCGCCCCGGGTGGTCCAAGCTATCATGGAGGAAGAGGAGTTCTATGCCGCCTGAGGAAAAGGCACTCCCACTCCAGGAGTTGCCCGCCGGGCAAACCGTCTTTATCGACGCCAATATCTTTATTTACCACTTCACCGGGATCTCGCAGGAGTGCTCGAGCTTCCTTGAGCGCTGCGAGCGGGGAGAGCTTTGGGGCCTCACCGCAGTGCATATCCTTTTGGAAGTCCTGCATCGGCTGATGATGATCGAGGCTGTGACCAAGGGGTTGGTGACGTCGGGGAACGTAGCGAAGAAGCTTCGGGAGAAGCCCAATGTGGTGAAGCAACTCGCCGATTGTCAGACCCAGACCGAAGCCATCTTGGAGATGGGTATCGAAGTGGTAGGACTAACCCTAGATGTCCTGAAGATCAGTCATCCTTATCGCCGACGGGACGGTCTTTTGGTCAACGACTCTCTGACAGCGGCCGTGATGAAGGCGGAAGGAATCTTGGATCTCGCCACTGCCGATCCCGATTTCACACGGGTGGAGGGACTTCGGGTCTATAGCCCCCTGGACCTTGCTGAAAGGTGAGACTACTAGGCCGCTTCCCGATAGGCAGGGGTTCTCCCGGAACATAACACTATTTTGCTGTTCGGTAGATTGTTCACTTTTTGATGGTCTTCCTTCAAAATTCTTCATTCTCTCTTCAGAATGGCGTCATGGCCTGAGGATATAGTATTTGGAGAGGGTCTTACTACATTCCCCCGAGTGAGAAGCTGACAGGGCGATCGCTGAGGCGAAAATAAGAAGAAATAGGTGTTGAGTCTCCGGAACTCTGACCGGAACGCGGAACTGGGTACACCGTAGTTACGGCAGGTGCTCAAATTGCAGCAGCGCGACGAATATACCACGGCGTCCTTTTGCTCCCTGGGGGTAGCTGCAGTAGGATCCAGACGATCCGACATGAAGGTGTAAGGTGAGATCAGCGGTTGACGACTTGACGGGTTAGATGAGCTTATTTTTAGCGAGGCGACGAGTAGGTTTACAAACGGCCAAAATATGTGTATAATGTAAACCCTGAGAAAGGAGGTGTGTGATGGTGATTGGGGAACGGCTAAAGGGCGCCCGGAGAGCTGCCGGTCTTAGTCAGCGCGCTCTGGCGGAAATGGTGGGTGTAAGTGTGATGGCGATTTCCAAGTATGAGCGAGGGTTGAACACTCCCTCTTCTCCTGTACTAATTCGCTTGGCGCAAGCATTAGGCGTCAAGACCGAGTATTTCTTGCGCCCTGTGACTGTTGAAATGACCGCTCCAGTCTTCCGTTGCCGGAGCTCTTTGTCTGTTAAAGAGGAGCGAGCCATCCTGGCGCGTACCAAAGAATGGATAGAGCGATATCTGGACGTGGAGAGCTTCTTTGAAGGATCGCCCCAGTTTGCTGTGCCTAGCAGCGTCAACCGTCACGCGGGTTCTCTAGATGATGTTGAGCACGTGGCGATGAACCTGCGTGCTGCCTGGAAGCTCGGTCAGAGCCCGATTGAGAGCGTGGTGGAGGTGTTGGAGGATCAAGGGATAAAGGTTGGGCTGGTAGAGGCTCATGATGATTTCGACGGTCTGACCGTCTGGGCGAACGCCCAGGTGCCAGTCATCATCGTCAAAGGGGGACTGCCAGGGGATCGCCAACGCTTTAACTTAGCTCACGAACTAGGTCATCTAGTGTTGAAACTTGGTGAAGGTGTGAACGCAGAGAAGGCCGCTCACCGCTTTGCTGGGGCTTTTCTGGTGCCCGAGGCGATCGTGCGTTTTGAGCTGGGGTCTAAGCGGCGAAGCCTGGACCTCTGCGAACTGCATTCGCTGAAACACAAATACGGGGTGAGCATGCAAGCGTGGATCTATCGAGCAAAGGACCTAGGGATACTCTCCGAGGCGGCTGCTACCCGGTGGTTCCGGGAATTTCGCCGGCGAGGGTGGCATCGTGAAGAGCCCGGAGAGCCTGTTTCTCCAGAGAAAGCTGGGCGTCGAATGGAGCGGTTGGTGATGCGTGCTCTTGTTGAGGAGCTGATCTCCAGATCGCGAGCGGCAGAGCTACTAGGGAAGCCTCTAGCGAGGTTCCTGCAGGAAGAAGAAAGACAATATGGTGAGTATCCCGCAACCGTGTGTAGTTGATGCTAACGTTTTGATTGACCTGTATCTCAGTGAGCTATTGCGGGAGCTCTTTAATCTTTCTTTGGATTTGGTCGCGCCGGACGTTGTTATTGCTGAATTGCTTCAGCCGGATGCTGAGAAGGTGCTGTCATATGGCTTACGACAAGCGGAGCTTTCCGGCTAGCAAGTGGAAGAAGTGGCCTCCCTGAGATCTCAGTATCGTCGACTCTCCGCCAGTGACCTGTCCGCGTTTGTTTTAGCCAGGTCATTAAACGGGACACTTCTCACAAACGAAGGATCTCTGCGCAGGCTGGCGCAACAGGAAGAGTTGCCGGTGCACGGTACGCTGTGGCTGCTTGATCGAATGGTGGAAGCGGACGTGATTCTGCCAGGGCGGGCTGCTGAGGCGCTGGAGCGGATGTTGTCCTGTGGAAGTCGCTTTCCCAGGGCTGAGTGTAAGAAGCGCTTCCAGCGGTGGAAATGAGAGTCAGTAAAGGAGGTGAGGGCTGGGGTTTTCTGGCGACATAACACTTCTTTTGCTATTCAGTAGATTTCTCACCTTTTTCTTAATAATTCTCCCTAAGAAGTCTTCATTCTTTCTTCAGGATGGTGCCATGGTCTGAGGATGTAGTATTCGGAGAGGGTCTTACTACACCCCCCCGAGTGAGAAGCTGGCAGGCAACCGCTGAAAAGACGGCGTCCAAGAAGAAAACTTAGGAAGAGATAGGTGTTGTGTCCCCCAGAACTCCCCGCGGGCAGGTCAACCTCATAATGAGTTGTTGATCTGGGAATCCCTGGTGCTATCCTGGTTTTACTTTCGACCTTCTCGTTTGCCGTGCTGACATGTCCAAGATTCCCATCTTGTCGGTCCGGGCCTAAACGCGCCTTGTCTCTCGGTTAATCGAGAGTAAGGTTGCCACCACCTTCTACGGTCCTTCGCGGGCTAACATGTAGTCTAACGAGGTCATCATTTGCTCCACCAAGTAGGAAACACTCCCCGGGGGAGAAGGCTCGACAGTCTCTCAGAATGTCGCGGCTATAACCAAACCTCTCGGCTATGAATTGCAGGTCCTTGGGGTTTAGAATCCTCATCAAGAAAACGCTATCGCATTCAGATAGCACGTCGGGATGAACCTTGCGTGGCCTTTGAGTGGCCACAACCAAGTAGATCCCGTACTTCCGTCCTTCAGCTGCAATTGTCTTGAGTTGCTCTGAGACTGCCCTTTCATATTCGCTTTCGGCTATCTCTGGAATCCAGCTATGCGCTTCGTCCAGTACTACAAAGTGAGGAAGTCTATCATCTCTTACGTCCGGAGTGGCCATCAGCTTCTGTCTGAATCGATCTCTACAATGCGCCCACAATGCTGAAAGCACCTCACTAGTAAGGATAAGCCGTTCTTCCCTTGTAGAAAGGGATTGCAAGTCTATTATCAATGTCTTCACGGCTTCATTCCTAAGGTGTTCACACAGGGACTGATCACCACTGTCGTTCGTCCAGAAGGGATACTCTCCGACTCGCTCAACTTCCGCGACATATCTCAAAACTTCTCCCTCAAAACCAATCATGCGGTTGCCAATAAGGGTCTCATAGGTGCCTTTGCGAGCAAGGTCGCAGTCTCCTGTTAAACAGTAACTCCTCATCTCTCGAGCAATGCTTAGGAACCCGCGCATAGTATATGGTACGTTAACTTCCTCCGCTGCCATCCCCTCTCCCTCGGCGAGTGACCGGTTCAGCCTTAGAAAAGTGAACATCAGAGAGTTTTTGCTAGATTGAATCCCTAGAAAGGTTCCCATCTTTGTCAGGGACAGTGAGCCCCATTCGAGTTTGAGTGGTACTGGCTTTGGCTCCAAAGGTAAGCTCGACGCAAGCAGAATGTTTGCGTTTTCCCAACGCGCTCTGAAGGTGTCGAGCGTATCGGTGCCACAAAACCACCGTGACAGGCCCGAATGCTCCCAGACTTGTTCGTTAATCCGTTGCGCGTGGACATAGTCTGCATTCGTGTCCAACACAATAGTTCGCGCGCCTCTTGCAAGCGTTAACTCTTCAATCAAACGAGCAAGTAGACTAGACTTACCAGCACCGCTGGCAGCAAACACTGCCGTATGCCTCGCGATGTCTTTGAGCCCTACAGCAAAACATTCCAGTCCGGTCTCGAATTCGAGACCAGCTCGTACTCCTAGGCTAATCATCTTTGTCTATGGTGTTCCTAACAGCGTCAATCACAAGCCCTCCGCTATATCTGCCAACGTGTCAGTTACCCAAATACTTTAGCATTACCTCTTCAAGAAGTCAATCGTGCTATTAACAACGCAGACCTTTAGATCCATAGAATAGATCAAAATACTGGAGCTAATCAACGATGTGAACGTAGAGGATGAGAAAGACAAGAGCTTTGCCAGTATTCTTGAGCCCGTTGGCTAAGCTGTAGTGATACAAAACCTGGCAATCTGACTGGGTTCTGGGAAACATTCGCCATCTGCTTGACTCACGAGGCAATGTTAGTTATAATAAGTAGTTATGGTGTGGATATATGAGGTGCGCGACCTAAAACGGCAAAACGGACCTACCACGTCCCTCAGGTGTCATGCTTTCTATAAGATCTTCTCTAGTCACTCAATCCTATACGGGAGGCGATAATGGACCACTTTTCAGATTCTTTAGAGTATGCAGCAAACAAACTGGTCAGGGATTGCATTTTCCTGAGAGATGACGATTACGTATTGCTAGTCTATGACAGCTTCGGAGTTCAGATCGCGGAAGCGCTTGATTATGCAATCTCAACTGTAGGGACCGCACTTTGCAGCAGCTATGTTCCCAAAAAGAGGCAGTGCCATACGCCCCCACCACGGTTTGTGGAAACTTGCATGGGTGACAAGTCTGTCTTGATTACGGCGTTGACTGCAGCTGACGACTCTACCGGATTCCGGATGAGCTTGCTTAAGGCGGCTCTTAAAAATGACGCAAGGATTGTCCACATGCCTGGGTTGGATACTAAAGATTTCATAATAAATGTCAATAATAGTGATTTTATTATGTTGCATGGAGACTCAATAGAGCTGAAGAACAAACTCGTAGGGGTCTCCCGTGTTACGATTCACACAACCACTTCAATAGGAGAACCACACAAGCTTACATTCAGAATAGAAGGTAGACCCGTACACTGCTGCGGTGGCAAAGCATTGCAAGGAGAGATAATCAACTTCCCCACGGGGGAAGTCTATACAGCGCCCCTCGAAGGAGAAGCAAGCGGATCTCTGGTGTTGAATGGTTCCGCTGAGGATTGCGTTTTCATGGATAGTGATGAACCGGTGTTAGTCTTCGCCAACGGCATCCTTGACCTAGGAGCCAGCTACTTCCCCGAGCATAACGACGGCGAACGGCTACGGGAAAATCTAGTTCAGGCTTCTAAACAAGACGGCTGCTGTATAACGCTCTGCGAGTTCGGCATAGGTATTAATCACTCCATACGAGAGCTGACTGGTGAGAATGTCATAGACGAAAAGGCTGCGGGTACTGCTCACATCGCGCTTGGTGGGAACAATGTTTTCGATGGCACAATAGAGTGCCCCTACCATCACGATCTGATATTCTTTCCCAAAAGCATCAACCTCGATGAAGACGTACTAGGAATACGGTGGCGAGACAAGCCCAAGTTGCGGTAGAGGAGGGTGAGATGAAGGCAGCAGTAGCCAGAATGGAAGTTTTCGAAGAAGTGGCTTGGCGAAACCCCCTGAAGCAATTGCCAGGGAAGGCTAGGCCGTTTCTGGGTGGTATCGAATGGGCGCGGGAACCAGACACCGAAGTTGCCAAAGAGGCAAAGATGGTTCTTCGAAGATTCTACTGTGGAGAAAGAGAGGGGAGAGAGAACGATACAGACAAGCTGAGAGCGTATTTACGATCCCCCAATGAGGAAATGTTTATAGTGTGGGGAGACGTCGGCATAGGTAAGACATGGTTCCTCCGATATGAATTGGAACTTGGGGACTACTCTGTTGAGACGGGAGACATACAAGCAGGAATCATCGACATGCTCCAAAGCTGGCCTGAAGGGGCGGAAGAATCAGCCTATACTCAACTTTGCCCGATCCTAGACCGGTACTTTCGGCAGGTCTGCGAGCGCACGGAGAACGCACTGAAACTGTATAGACAGATACAACTGAAAAGAAGACAGCGCAATCAGGATGACAGAGAGGAAGAATTGGACGAAACTCTGAAAGGCTGGCTCCTAATGGATGATGGTCCGGAGCGTGCGCAATTGCTGCTTAGAGTTCTTGAAGGAATAACAGGCCCGCCACTCTTCATTGTGGCAGACAACATAGATAAGACCTCCGATGAGGATCAGGCCCAACTGGTCAAGCTAATAGCCCCGCTACTAAGGAGCAGCAGGATCCGGCTGGTCCTTCCGCTTCGTAAGACATCTGTTCTGCTGAGAGATAGATTTGCAGGGCTCCATGAACATCACTTTCGTGACATGACGCTAACGTCTCTCAATCTGAAGGAAATGCTTCGGTTGAGATTCTTAGCATCTAAAGCAGGTATAGACTTACGAACCACTCCACCCATAATTGACGGCGGCAAGCAATTTACTTTTCCACAGCTTTATGATCTCATATTTGATCGCGAAGTAGGAGAGCTAGCAACGGATATTGCCGGGACTGATGCTCGAGTGGTGTTAATGCTGGCAGAACAGTTGTTAGAATCCAATCAGCTAAAAGGACTGATTAACATTAGGAATCCAGAGTATGTGTTGGCAAGTTGGATGCTGAGTGACACGGGAGAGGTAGACCCAATAGCTCCTTTCCTGTTAAATTTGTTTGATAGCGAAGAAAACCCACCTTCCCCGGGTTACTCGCTGATTCGGTACCGGGTATTGGAGTACTTTGTTGAAGAAGGAGAAGCGAGACCGGAGGATGCGTATTTCCGCAGATACTTCTTGCGGTTGGGATACTCTATGGAACGAGTGAAAGAGGTGATCTTAACATTTCTTAGATCGGGTCTGATATTCTCGCGGCGAGGGTGTACTCCAGAGTCCATTGAGAAACTGCCAGAGGAATCGATTGGACCATTAGTAATTACCAAAACTGGGAAGGCATATTGGCATAAACTGCTTGGTATCATGTGGTACTATGTTACAGTCAAGCGAGCTACTCGGTTCCCGATAAATATTATCGGCGAAGAGGAACTCAACGAACCTCCATATAAACGACAATATGTGACCCATACGAAGTTCATTAATTGGCTTAAAGAGGAGGAAAACGAGGAAAGGCTAAGGATCAGACGCTGGGAAAACTCACACGGCCAAATGAAAGTTTCTCTCAGGCAACCTTTCGCAGACGCACGCCGAGTACTTTGGCACGCAAAGGAGAAGGAGAGCAGCCAAAAGAACGAGTAGTTCTGCTTGATCGGGGCAACCTGAGCTCTCGGCGTGGGACGTGTCTTGGAGAGCGTTGTCAAAAGTCGGAGGTGTGCAGTTGGTGAAAGTCCGATACAGGGAAGGGTTAGCGACCCACTCTGACCCCGAGTCATGCACCAGTATCCGTGAGGAGACGCACGTATTTTCCTACTTAGTAGATTCCTCACCTTTTTCTTAATAGTTTTCCCTGAAAAGTCTTCATTATTTCTTCAGAATGGCGCTATGGCCTAGGATATAGTATTTGGGGAAGGTTTTACTACATCCCTCGAGTGAGAAGCTAACAAGACGACCGCTGAAAAGACGGCGTCCAAGACCAAAACCTAAGAAGGAATAGGTGTTATGGCCCCGGAATTAATACCGCCTATGAATTTGGAACCGGTCCTCTGCGTGTTTCCGTTTCTTGCCGCTGGTTGGTTTCTAGATGTATTGCTGGTATCCTGAAGCGTGGAATGTAAGGAAGTGAGTAACAAGGATGTCGTGGGTAAGCTCTTCTAGCTTTTTGTCCAACAGCGACGGAGATGGAGAGGATTAGAATGAAGACATGCGCGATTCTTACAGTCTGCTTTTGCGTTGTTGCCTATGGAGGATTTGCCAAGACTATCCGGGTACCCGGAGACTACCGTTTTATTAAGGAGGCAATAGACGCCGCACAACCGGGGGATGAGATCCTGATTGATTCCGGACTACATAACGCGGTTGGAGGTTCGGCTATCCCCGGCTACGAAGAAGATCTCGTGATCGACAAGTCAGTTACCCTGCGAGGGATGGGAGTGGATGAGACCAGATTGAGGAATGTCCCTCAGGGGAGATTGCTGCATCCCTGGACCGAAATTCTGATTGACAGTGATCATCCTATTGAGGTGAGAATCATCGACCTTACACTCGGGCCTCATGTCAATAACAGGACTTTCCCTATCTCTGTAGAGGGCGAGGCGGGAATAGAACTACAAAATGTTCAGATGGTGCTTTGTACGTTGTCCGTGTCTGATCTCGCCAAGGCGAGAATCACATCAAGTCTTCTAGATAGTGGCGAGTGCGTCTCTCTACGTGGCAGAGCTGAGATGTCTGTGGAGTCTTCAGACGTACAGGACATGCCATTTTTTGCAGGAGATAATAGTGTATTGCACATAGCGAATTCCTCTTTCAGTTATGCCTCTGCTGCGTGGGTACGAATGCAAGATGAAGCAGTCGCTAAAATTACTAACACCACCTTCTCTGATAGCGAAGGTGGCCTTGTTTTCCGTGGGGGGGCGGCAGTCGTTGAAACCTGTAGGTTCATAGAGAATAGCGCGGCTGTAGTGGTAGAAGAAGGAGCAAAAGGAATCGTTACAGTAACAGACTCGACCTTCTTCAAGAACGGGATTGGTCTAGTCAGTCGTGGAAGCTTGATCGTAGAGAACTGCGAGGTTTCTAGCAATGGTGAAGCAGGCATATCTTTGGATGGAACTGCTCGGGCGATTATTACCAACAGCAGTATCAAGGATAACGATGGGTGGGGAATTGCCGCTCGCGGTACCGCAGCTGCGGTTGGATGGGGAAACACGGTGACTGGCAACCAGAGGGACTTGTTCGGCGTTTCGGACTGGCTAATCAAACCCAGGCTAGCAAGCGACCAAGCAACTATAGTCGTTCCTGGAGAAATACCCACAATTGAGGAAGCCGTCTACAGGGTTGCAGAAGGTGGCACTATTGTTATCGAACCCGGAGACTACTCTGATGCCCGCGTGGCGATATACAAGAGGATAAACCTCGAGGGGAAAGGCCACGACGTGGTATTAGGTGGCATTACTCTCTTCAATGGGCTAGGGGACGTGCATGTCAGCAATGTTGCGGTCGTTGGCGATACGAATGAGGTGGGAATTCTGGTTCCCAAAGGTACTCACCTTCAACTTGAGGGTTCTGTCGTTTCAAACTGGCGCACAGGGCTTCATCTCTTGCCAGGCAGCACAGCCACCGTATCGAACTCCACAATCTCAGAGAATACTACTGGCATCATGGACTTGGCGTCTTTGCTCGTACTCCGGGGATGTAGTATGTCGTTAAACGGAGAGCAAGCGATTGACAGCGCTTCAGAAGAGCTGAGAATCGACGAGTGCGCAATACGAGATAATGGCAGGGATTACGATTACGCGGCAATCTGGTTTTCTGGGAAGAGTGCTCTTATTAGAAACTCAATCATCGAGGGCAACAACAACAGCGGTGTCGAAGTGCGCAGCGGTAGCTGCGACATCGAGAGCTGTTCTATCTCGGAAAACGGAGCCGGTGTCGGTTCCGGCGGGACTCTTGTCATCAGCGGATCACGCATTATGAACAACACGGTATATGGGATCTATGCTTGGAGAGGGGACTTAACGGTTATCAGTACTGAGGTAGCGCTCAACAAATACGGAGTGTTTCTCGACGATGGAGGGGAGGACATAGAGAAGCTAATAGCGCAGAACATCTGTATTCGAGACAATTCCACAGCGGACCTCCGCCCGTCTATTGAGCAATACCCATGGCCAGCTGAGTTCGAAGAATGCGTGCAACTTAACGAGGTTTCGGAGCCTCCACTGATAGAAGGCGTCTATGCTGAGGTGACTGGCGCGCGGGAGGCTACGCTTAGTTGGACGTATCCCGTCGATCTGGAGTTATCCCAAGTGGTAATCCGTCGCAAAGCAGATAGTTGGCCCACCGACCATACAGACGGGATCCTGGTACACGAGGATTTGATCCCGGAAGCGGGGTCCAAAGCTGAATACATGGACACGGACTTGGTTGCTGGCCGAACTTATTACTATGCTGTCTTTAGCAGCGATTCCAATGAGAATTGGAACGATAGAGTAGAACAGGGAAAGAATGCTGCTGCGGTAGCAATACCCACTGCTATGGAGGATGGCTTTCCAAGCTGCGTGCTCCAGTTGCGCGGCAAGGCGTCCAGATCGGTGGTAACGGAGGTCTGCGTGGGGACGACCTTCGAGATTTATGTTGGAAGCTCAGACGATGACACAGGCATTGAAGCGGTACGCTTCTCAAGCGATGATGACCAAGACGGCCAATCGACCGGAGTATGGACGGAATGGTACAACTGGAATGAGTCTTCAGGGGATTGGGATTCTGCGCTTAGGGTTAAGAAGTGGTCCTTTGCCACAGGTGGGCAAAAAGAGGTTTGGGCTGAAGTCAAGGATACCGGAGACAACGTTAGTCAGTGTTCTGCTAACATTTTCGCACACCCCGGCTATGCAATTATCGTAGCGGGACAGGGAGGATGGAGAGACAAACGAGGCTTAGACCATTGCGCAAACAATGCTTACCGAGCTCTTCGAAACCTGGGATTCACGGATGACCACATCTTCTATCTCAACTCCAGCCGTCCGCAGGATGTCGATGAAGACGGAGACGATGAAGTCGACGCAGTAGCTCTACTCAGCCAGTTCACGGACACGCTACACGAAGTGAGAGACAGAATAGGAAGTAATCCCATTCCCCTCATCCTGTATTTCGCAGGACATGGAGCCCCGGATTGTTTCATCTTTGACGAGGATAATTCTGAACAAGGGTACCTGTGGGTTTCCAACCCCACCACGATGCTTGGCCTGCATGAGCTACTGGGCGAATTTCAGGCTGAAACTCCAGTCCTTGCAATTATTGGCTCGTGTTATTCAGGATGTTTCATTGCTTCTTCCGAAGAGAGTCCGGGAAGTGTTTCAGCTGCCAATAGAATTATCATTACCGCAAATCACGACACTAACTGGAGAATACTGTGGGGCTGGGCTCGTTGCAGTGACACCTTTTGGAAAGACTTAATGAAGGGGTCTAGTGTGAAGGAAGCATTTGCGAATAGAACGCTGCCTATTGATAAACGACGTTTGTGGCTCGACGACAATGGAGACGCGATAGGTCACCCTCCTCATGCTCTGGAGACTGATGGTAAACTTGCTGCTGGTACGAAAATAGGCGTACCGGGGAGTGACAATCTGAAACTAAAACCATGGGCTTTTTACTGGATACGCAGTCCTGGTGAACTTCGTCTTTATGATTCCCAAGGCCAAGTTACCGGCTTGGTAAACGGGGAAGTAAGAGAAGAAATCCCGGATTCACTCTATGACGAGGTAAACAAGATTGTATCACTCTTCTCCCCAACTGATTCTTACTACTGCCAAGTAGTGGGTACAGATGAAGGTAGTTATGAATTGGATGCCACTTCTATCGAGAACGGAACAGCTACCACTTTTACAGCAACTGACATTCCAACGATACCCGGGGCAGTCCATCGGTACACGATTGATTGGAATGCCCTTGCCAGGGGGGAGGAAGGCGTTGTTCTCCAAATAGATATCGACGGCGAGGGTACCTTTGAGAAGACATCTCAAGTCGGCGCTGAGCTCGATGGAAGTATCCTAGCAGTTGCCGAGATCACCCCGCCCCAGGATGGAGCTACGAACACGTGGTTGTGGGTCATCCTTGGGATGGGTGTTACAAGCGTTTTGATCATTGCAGTTGTAGTAAGCGTAAAATGGACGAATTGGCGAAAATCCTCGAAGGGCCATTAACAAGGAGTTTATGAGTCACCCCTGGCCATCTCCCCTCTACCCGGAAGGCTTTTTCCGTTAAGCAGAACGGCTTGCATCTAGCTGAGCCCCTTTATATTTTAACCTCGCATTCGTGGGAACAAGGAGCGGGCTAACACAACTCTTTGACAATAACGGTGAATCCATGATTAGTTCAGAAAAAGGCGTTCCAGAAGCAGCCTCGATTGGCGAGATCTGTAAAACGATCAGCGCCGAAAAAACCATCTTTTTTGTGGGGTCAGGAGTGTCGTGTCCTTACCCTTCTTCGCTCCCATCCGCTAAGGAGATGCTCCGAATCGTTCTCAATGCAGCTGCTCCACTCGATGGTGAAGAGAAGGAGTTAAATCAGATCCTTAAGCTGTCTACTCCTGAGCTTTATTACGAGGCCCTTGTGGAAATTGCGGGGCCAAAGGCTGCATGGATATGGTCATTGCTAACCATTGATAAGCGAGTCCCAGAGCTCAAGTCGTTCGCATTGGGACCAGACCTTGGGCATCTAGCTATCGTTTATTTCTCCTGGAGGCACTCGCTTCCGGTGATAACAACAAATTATGATCTCAGACTTGAACAAGCAGCGGATAGATTAGATCTCAAACCTGTCGTATGCCATTCTGAATCTCCTCACGGATACAGAAGAGCGAAAGGACCTGAGGAGGTTGCTGTTTGGAAGGTTCGGGGAAGTGCAGACAACCCTAGTTCAATCAGCAGTACCTTATATGAAGTGACTCGTTTTGATGAAGTGCTCATAACCGAGCTGAGACATCTTTTCGAGCACCATCGCAGTTGCTTGATTGGCTATAGTGGGCGAGACTTCGATCTTTTTCCGAGTTTAGTTGAGTTCAAGTTTCCTGAGAAGGCCTACTGGGTGGATCTCAAGTTTCTGGATGAAGAACGTCATCAACACCTTGTTTACCACTTTCCAGAAAAGTTCAAGGTGCTAGAACTTGACAGCACCAGCCTAGGCCGGCATTTGATTGGTCATATAGACAAACTCGATCCTCGACGAAAAGTACTTGAGCGGGAAGCTTGGCGCTTGTCCGAAATCGAGAAACAGGTAAGAGCTGAAAGAATCACCCGTCTTTTCCAGCAAATCGGCGAACAGTTCGCTTCGCAACTCTTTGAGGAGATCTTGACGCAAACAAGTCCGGATAGGCTGCTGAATCACGCCCTCAGCTTGGCAAGTATAGGAAACAATGAAAGGGCGTTGCATTACATAGACGAATTCTTAGATCATGATCCTGATCCGCCCAAGGTTTGTCGAGCCCTAATAATCAAAGCTTATTCTCTTCGCGAACTGTCTTGCTTTGTTGATAGTGAGTACGCAGCCAAGGCCGCGTTCCAATTAGCGAAAAAGCAGAAATTGCGTGCTGAACAAGCTAGTGCGCGGGCGGCAATTGATTCAGCATTGTACATGAAACACTTACTCCCTCTTGGCTTTCGAGACAACAGGCATCTATGGCGATGGAGATCATGGACAGTAGTGGCAAGAATGCTCTTAGATTGTGTTCTAATTCCGTTTATGTGGGTTTCTACGCCAAGAGCAAGATCAAGCCCTGCCCAGCTGCGCGCCCGGTGGAATTACTTGGGCCACTTGATACGGACCAGCTCGGTTACTTCCAGACTTGCTTCCCGCTTCTCAAGACCTTTACGGATGTCACCATTGCTATATGGTTTATTAGCATGGTGGTGGAGACATCTTGAGCTTAAGTGTAAGAAGGCAGGTTACCCTGTCGGCATTGCCACTGTGCGGAGATACATGGAGCGCCTACCATCCAAGTACCGCAAGAAAGGCCTTCCGCCCTCTAGTCTCTACAGCCTTATGGTCGCGCGATCCGAAAGAGCACTTGTTGCTTACGATGAGGCCACGGCCCTTTTTAAAGCAGGAAGGAGAGAAGAAGCAATTCAGAGGTTTTGGGAAGGGATATACCGAGCCAAAGAGGTAAATGACAAGGTCGTTGCGCTTAGGGGCATTGTCAGCTTGCGTCAGTGCGGCGAGAAAACAGGCCTACGTAATTTACAAGAAATCGGAATACAGGAAATCCAAAGCGAGGCCCTTATTGAGATTAGAGAAGATCTCATTCGTTGGCTAACCAACGAATGAAGCGAGACGGAATGTGTTAATGACTTTGAGACATAGACCGTGTGAATTTTGTGTAGTTTCTTCTCGCTTGTTGGTGGCTTTGGCGGGGGTTGATGCATACGGCTTCGAGTAAGGGCTTTAACGACTGTTTCCGTAGACATAACCCCTATTTTGCAGTTCAGCAGATTGTTCGCTTTTTTTAATGCTTTTCCTTGAAAAGTCTTCATTATTTCTCCAGGATGGCACCATGGCCTGGGGACCTAGTATTTAGAGAGGGTCTTACTGCATCCCCTCAAGTGAGAAGCTGACAGGGCAATCGCTGAAAAGACGGTGCCCAAGACGAGAACTTGAGAAGAAATAGGTGTTGTGTCACCCGAATTGAAAAAGGTGATGCCCGTTGCTTTTGACCCAGAGACCGACATATACTTAACTGAACAATCCGGAGTATGAGGAGGTAACGATGAAAAACATGGTCGTGAAGTTAGTCCTGCTATCAGTTTTCCTGACCGCTTTTGGCTGTTCTCTTTCATTAGCCCAGCCTAATTTGCATGAGGCATGGGTAGTCGAATGTGAGGATGGGGACACGGTGAAGGTCAAGCTCACCGAAAAGCCAGATAAACTGGAGGGCATTCGTTATCTTTTAGCTTCTGCTCCGGAAAAAGAAGATTGTCTAGGGCTTGAGGCTACCGATTATAATCGTGATTTGGTCTTTGGAAAGCAACTCTGGTTAGAACTTGAGCCTCAAGATGGGGACTATCTAAGGGTGCACATGGGAGATAGAATCCTAGCCTACGCCTATTTAGACCCTTACGGAGTGGATATGGTCAATCTGAGGCTGGTCCAGACGGGTTCTGCAAAGATTGATGTAAGGGATGTCAAGGATGACACTCCACCTAGTGATTTTAAGGTCAAATATCTTGATAGATTTACTCAGGCACAGATCGAGGCCGCAAGAGAACGGAGGGGCTGGTGGGGAGAGTGCGATGATTATAAGGATTCAAATCTGGTCATTGTCTTCGCCAAGTTCTGGGGCGGCGATGAGATTATCTATATTCTCAATCGAGGTGAGGAGGAGTTCAGCTTGATCAGTAACTGGAAGCTCATCGATGAAGCGGGGAATGAAATCATCTTTACCCCAGCGCTTACACTGGGAGAGGAATGTTTCCTGCCTCCGGGAGGAATCCTTAGGGTCCATAGTGGCCCAGATATACCACAGGAATATTCTCTCGTTACTTGTGGCGAAGCCGAAGTCGATTTCTATTGGACAAGAAGGAAGATATGGACTAATAAAAGGGATACAGCTACTCTAGAGAGCTCTTATGGAAATTATCGATATGAGTACAAAGGAGGGTAGTGAATTTCTCTAAATTTAGAAGATTTTTGTTATAAAAGCTTGTATCAATTATCAACTACCATTTGAAATAACGGGGGCCAAAACGCCGGATCGCCGGGGCAAGGACCGGCTCGCGTTGAAGGACGCAGTCCTGTTCCGTTCGCGAGCTCGGCCATCCCTTGGGCCTGTTCCGGGGGAAGGGCCAAGCGGAGAAGAGGATAGAGGATGATCTGATCCGTCTGTTGGTTGATCTGCGTACCGAACTGCGAGAGAAGAAGGAATTCGCTCTGTCAGACCGCATCCGGGATCGCCTGAGTTCAAATCTGATCAGGGGTGGGTCAGTCTGAGTGGCAGCCTCTTCCCTACAAGCCCCTACGCTAAGACAACGTGTCCGGAATCCCTGCTCGGTGGTTCTCAGTACGACTTCGATTGGTAGCCATGTACGCCCAGTCCAACACACGCTGCTATGAGACACCCGGTCCGGCACAAAGCCAGGCGCAGTCAGGAACGTGGGGCTCACGGCTTCCCAGAGCCGCCCCCACAGCGCTTCGGGAACTCGTACACAAACCGCAGGAGCATCTCCACGAAACCCAGTAGAGTCTTGGCATCTTCTTGCGTCGCAGTTCTGATCTCGTGATTTGCCTCATTCCCCTTGCTGCGAATGTGATCGAGCCAGGCATCGCTATCTGGAGGGACATACCCCTTCTGTGTAAGAAAGTCCACATACTGCGCATACGTGAGGCCCTCCTGGGCTCCCTTTTCAACAGCTAGGTGGACACAATCTCAGTGGCATAGCTAGACTGCCATGTTAAATAAGAATCGATCTACTAGTCAACGGAAAGGTCTTTGCTTTCTTGATCCTGAACGTATTGCAACAGAGCTTCTCGAATCAAGAAACTCACTGACCTTTTGCGCTTCTTACCGATATCACGTAACCGTTCCAAGACGCGATTCTCGCGCATCTCTTGATCGACACGTAAGTGGAACCTTTCAGTGGACATGAAGCGATGGTATGTAGGAGGAGAACTAGCATCAAGACGCCTAGTGGACACCTTATGTTACCCCATTTGACACCCATAAGGTGTTTCATGTACACCTCTTCATGAGGTGATATAGATGAAACGTGTAACGTTGCTGTGTCTATTGTTGGTTACAGTGTTCAGTTTTACCGTTCTGCCAAACAGTGCGTGTTGTTGCGTAGAAGCTTTTTTCGTCTCGCCTAGCGTTGATGGAGTGATCGAGAGTGAGATCATCAAAGCCCTAGATGAAGCTGAGGGGAGCCTCGATATTGCGATGTACTCGTTTACGGACGATGAATTAGCAGCTGCTGTAATACGAGCTTACGACCGTGGAGTGAAAGTGCGTGTCATCTTAGAGGATGGGAAAAGGAACGAACGAGGTGGTGAGTACGATCGTTTACATGACAGCGGTATTGCCATCAAATTGGCAACCAAGGGCAGTTTGTTCCACCACAAGTTTGTAGTGATCGATGACTCCCTTACTATTACCGGGTCTTATAACTGGTCCAACAATGCAGATAAGAACAATTTCGAGAACGCTGTGTTCATCAGCTGTGAAGAGATAGCTGAAGTGTACGTGAAAGAGTTTAAGGAGATCTGGGATACATTAGAGTAAGGAAATCCGATCTTGGGTGTAGATATGGGGTACCTCTAGTGGGATTAGCGCTCCAGAGGAGCCGGATGTACGCGGGAAATTCCGGGGACACAATACCTATTTCTTCTTTGGCTTCCTCCCTGGGCACCGTTTCTTCGGTGCGCCTTGTGATCCTCTTGAGCGGTGACGACAATTCCTTCACCGCCGTAGGGCTTGCCTGTTCAGATGTACACTTGAAAGGGATGGTAAGAAAAGGGGACAGTCCCCTTTTTGGACCGCGCGGGTGCCGCTCTTTTGATAAGGGACTCCGCCTCTTTCATGCAGGCACTCCTTCTTTCCGCACATTCATAAGCAATGGGCTGTTGACTGTAAAATAGTCTTCCGCAGATATGGGATAAACTGATATCAGCACTCCGTATTTTAGATTTAACTCTGTAATTATGTCTATCATCCGGTCTATCTCTCTTCCGGGAGCGATCTTTCCCTCAAGAACAATGAGTAAGTCTATGTCTGACTCTTCCGTTGCAGCATTTCTCGCCCAGGAGCCGTAGAGGATGATGCTCTTTAGCTTTCTGCCATATAATTTTTTAACTTCTCCTCTGAAGTCCTTAAGAATTTTTTCTATTTTCATGCTGCTCTCCTCTCTTTCTCGCGATCTATTGTTATCGCTTGTCAGTCTGCTTGACGAAATCCAGATCTGCGAGGTTGCGGAGCAATTTATGGATTGCCTTAACTGGTTGGCACCAATTACTCCGATGCCTGATAGTAGCACAAACTTCCTCGCGGTGCGATCCAGAAATCCACGCTTAAACTGAGTAGCCTTTCCAACTTACCTTGGGGTACTGGAGAAGGTTAACACCTCTGTTTCCCGCATCATAGACTAACTCCTTAGCTGAGTCGATAATGTAAGGGAGGCTTGGCCTATTATGAATACTCCGTAAAAGTTGTTTTTACATTGCTCTTGCGGGTTAGAACCCTTCGCAGATCACTTCATTAGGCGGGCAAGCGTGCTTTGGAAGTGCTCGCAGGACAAATTCGCCGATCGGGTTTTCACGCGCCAGGGCATGGGCGACGTGTAGGTGGAGGCACTTCACCCTGCTAAAATCAGCGGTCCCACCGATCCCCTTCTCAAGAAGGCCCTTTAACATCCGTGCTTGTTCAAGAAACGCACGGTCCTCTGAGGAAAGGAGCCCTTCTCGCTCGGCGATATAAGCCTTATGCGCTTCCTGAAGACATAACGCTAGACCCTCGTCCGCGCGCAGCTCTGCCTCCATTCGCTTGACCCAACCTTCCGCCTCCAGGTGATCGATCGCTTTAGTGAGGTAGGGACACGTAAGCCAGAAGATGGTCGGAAAAGGCTTACCTTCGATCAACGGATAGACGGTCACCACCTGTGGATACCCGTAGCGACAGCGACACTCGATCCCAAGAAGGCCGCGCGGGATGCGCCCAAGCTGTTTTTCGATGATCCTTTTGTCCTTCAGTGATACAGGTTCCATCGATCACTCCTATATTTCTCCGCTGCGAGCTCTCTTGCCCGCTCCGTTTCTTTTTCGGTAAGGCCTCCCTCATGAAGAGGACGCTTAAGGAACTGGGAGAACCCGGCAGCGATCCGTTGTATGAGATCCTCCAAAGGAATGGCCTGACATGAGGCTTCCGCGATCGATGTCGTTTGATGAGGCGTAGAAGGAACCCTTAAAGGATGGTAGCCCTTGCGCAGGGCAAGAAGGAGGGTCTCCATCGGGATGTTGGCCGGTTTTACGAGCAGGGTGGTGTGGTAGAGGAGTGATTTGCCGCGGCGAGCCTGGGCGGCCCCGGCGAGCTTCTTTTCACCGATGAACAGGTTATTCTCACGGACGAGGATACCGATCTTAAGATCGGCGAGGCTCGAGGCGATTGCCTTTCCAAGGCGGGAGAATGTCTCCTTAACCCCGCCCAGAAAGCGACTATCCGATAAGTAAAGGGAGATATTGAGATTTCCCGGGTAATGATAGACCGTGCCTCCTCCGGAGAGACGGCGAAGGATCGGGATCCCAAGCTTCGTTGCTCGTTCTTGGTCAACCTCGGCTTTAACAGACTGGGATCGCCCTACTATCACAGCGCGGTCGTTCACCCAGAAGCGCAGTGTCTCATTTTCGCAGTTAAAAACGGTCTCAAACAGGGCCTCTTCCAACGCGAGTCCGTCTGCAGGGAAAGATGGGGTGAGATTACAGATCAGCCAGAGCATTCGGTAAACAGCTTTGCCGCGTGATAAGAACTTCGCACAAGCGGCCCGGCGATGACTGATCGGAAGCCGATTTCTTTCGCGTTCTCGCCTAGCTCGTCGAACTCCTCTGGCGAAAGATAACGGGCGACAGGTGCGGCACCTTTCGTTGGTTGCAGGTACTGTCCGAGGGTAACGGCCTTGACACCGACATCATGAAGGTCGCGTAGCGCTGTAAGGATCTCCTCGCGTTGCTCACCCATTCCCAGGATAAGTGAGCTCTTGGTGATGGTTCGTGGTACCAGTACCCTGAACCGATTAAGGACTTTAAGGGAGAGATCGTAGCTTGCACGACGGTCACGCAGGTGGGGGGTCAGTCTTCTTACCGTCTCCAGGTTATGACCGATGACATCTGCCCCTGCCGCTGCAACCGCTGCCAGAGCTTCCTCTTTCCCGGAGAAGTCGGGAACAAGCGCCTCCACCCTAACAGTGGGAGAGTGTTCCTTGATCTTTGACACTGTTTTTGCAAATAGGCTTGCTCCGCCATCGTTGAGATCATCGCGGTCGACCGACGTGAGAACAACATAGGAGAGTGAAAGTTCGGCGACTGCCGCGGCGAGGTGAGTCGGCTCATCTTGGTCGACCACCCCGCCGGGGTCTCCGGTCGGGACCGCACAGAAGCGGCAGGCGCGTGTGCACACCTTTCCCAGGAGCATGAACGTGGCGGTGTGTGCTCCCCAGCACTCAACCACGTTCGGGCAGAGAGCTCCCTGGCACACGGTAGTCAGGCGGTGACGGTCAAGGATATCGCGAACGATGCGTATCCCCTCCACCGCTTGAGGTGAAGGGGCCTTCACCTTCAGCCAGGACGGTAGATCGTTCATTGTCATCCTTCCCAGAACTTATGCAGATTCGCCCGCGTGAAACGCCATCCGAAGAGCGGTTCCATCTTGGTAATAAGGCCGGTGCCAACTTCCTCTAGGGTAAGGGGCTGTTCGATTAGCTCATTTAAAGAGACGACCTCGATCTCCATCCCGCAAGGGTTGATCATGCCAAAGTGAGCCTTGTCCACTGCTACGTTTAGGGCCAACCCGTGCCTTGTCACCCAGTGCTTTACGTACACTCCAACCGAGGCGATCTTGTAAGAGTTAACCCACACTCCAGGAAAGCCCGGGTGACGCCTCCCTGTCACTCCAACCTCGCTTAAGAAGTTGATCACAGTCTGTTCGAGATTTCGGACGTAACGGTGAAGGTCGTGTCCCTGATCACGTAGGTCGATAATCGGGTAGATGACAAGCTGTCCCGGCCCGTGGTAGGTGATGTTTCCTCCGCGTTCGACCTTGTAGATTAAGATCCCTTCTTGTTGAAGGATCTCCGGAGGAGCGAGGACGTTTAAAGCTGAGCCGCTTCGTCCGATGGTGAAGACCGGGTTGTGCTCAACGGTGAGCACAGTATCTACGATTTCACCGTGAGAGCGCAGTGAGTGCAGCCGGCGTTGCAACCTGTATGTTGTAGCGTAGTCGGCGTGGCCGAGGGGAAGATGGACCGCCTCTAGGGTTTTCTCACTCGATCTCAGCCAAGAGGTCATCAAGACAAGCCCTTTCCCCCTTTTTCTTAACAATGCGGACGAGTTGGCCGGCCTGAGGGGTCTCAATGACGAACGTCGTCTTCTCCGTCTCCACTTCGAGGAGATCCTCACCGGCTTTGAGTGTTTCCCCCTCTTTTTTCAGCCAGTCCACCACCGTTACCTCATCAATCTCCCCCAGATTGGGGAGGCGCACTTCGCTCATGGCACCCCTCCTTCCGTTTAGAATACTAGCCGATTGGACGATTGCTTTCACCTTGTTCCTAGACTGGTTCCACCCTATAGTAAGGCCGAAAGGAGGAGGAATGGGGTTCACCTGCGGGCTGGTCGGTCTCCCTAATGTAGGCAAGTCGACGATCTTCAATGCTCTCTGCGGTGCTGGCGCGCGCGTGGAGAGCTACCCGTTTTGCACGATTGAGGCAAACGTGGGAACAGTCGCCGTTCCTGACCCGCGCCTCGACCGTCTGGCCGCCCTCTATCCCGATAAGAAGAAGGTCCCTACCCACCTGGAATTCATCGACATCGCTGGCCTGGTTGCGAAAGCGAGCGAGGGTGAAGGGATGGGGAATCAGTTTCTCTCTGAGATCCGGTCTGTGGATGCCATCCTGCATGTGGTCCGTTGTTTCGCCGATGCGAACGTCGCGCATCCCGGTGGCGAGATCGACCCAGTACGGGACATCGAGGTGGTGGAGACCGAGCTCCTCCTGAAGGACTATGAGACCCTGGGAAGGGTGTGGGAGCGCCTGAAGCGGGAGGCAAAGGGGGCCGATCGGCGTGCTCTTGCCCGACGACTGGAGGCGTGGGAAGGCCTTGTGGAAAAGGTGGCACAAGGGGTCCCTATTCGGAGTCTTACCATCGACCGAGGTATTGAGGCTCTCCTACGCGAGACCTCGCCGTTGACAGCGAAGTCGCTCCTTTATGTGGTGAACGTCGGGGAAGAAGGGGAGAACGAGTGTTCGCGGGCTGTTAAACGGATAGCGGGCGGACATGACAGCGAGGTGATCGTGATACGCGGCCGGATCGAGGCTGAAATCGTGGAGGTGGCGGCAAGCGAGGAGGAACGCTCGATCTACCTGGGGGAGTGGGGCCTTGAGAATACTGGCCTTGAGGGATTGATCCACGCCGGGTATCGAGCCCTTGCCCTTATCACCTTCTTCACGTTTGAGGGACCGGAAGTGCGTGCGTGGACAGTTCCCAAAGGGACTACCGCTCCTAAGGCGGGGGCAAAGATTCACTCCGACTTTGAGGAGCGTTTTGTCCTTGCCGAGGTAATGAACTTGGGAGAGCTCCTTGCCACAGGGTCGGGGAAGGCGTTGCGTGAGGCGGGGCACGTTCATCGCGCGGGACACGATTACGTAGTTAAAGATGGCGATGTGATTCACTTCATCTGCGCATGAATCCCTTAATCTATGCTGATGACGACCATGGTTTACCACGTGTGGTGGAGGAAATCCTTGAGGTTGGAGGAATCCTGATCTTTCCCACCGACACCGTGTTTGGGATCGGCGGGAACCCGTGGGACGAGCGGGCACTAGCTTCGGTGCAGGCGATGAAAGGCTGCGGCCCAGATCGGCTGTTCACCCTTCATTTGTCAACACTCACATCGATCGAACGTTTTGTGTATCTCGATGATCGGATGCGGACGGCTCTTGAAAGGTGTCTTCCTGGCCCGTACACCTTTCTCCTGCAAGCCAGCGAGGAGGCACCGCGCTCGGCAACAAAGGAGGGGAAGGTAGGAGTACGCGTTCCCGACCACCCGTTTTTCACGAAAGTCATGGCAAGGATCGCAAGGCCGCTCTTTGGGACTAGCGTCAACCGCACTGGCGAGCCACCACTTCAGAACATCGATGAGATGATTGAACGCTTTGGCGGTGTTGACCTGATCGTAACGGGAACGATTGGGAGAGGGACCTCCTCGGCGATCATAGATCTCACGGTGAGCCCACCACAGGCGCTGCGCGGGGAGCTTCCGGAAGGTCTGCTGTGAGGCGGCTCGCTCCGGTCGCTCTCCTTTCGATAACCGTGATCTGGGGGTGGACCTTTGTTCTCGTAAAGGAAGGGATGGAGCTCGTCGGTCCATTCACCTTTCTCGTGTGTCGCATTATCCTCGCCTGCTCCCTTACAGAGACCCCGACCTTCAAGTAGAGGAGGTATTTAGCTGGTGGCACAATGATGTTCTATAACATGCAGTATGCTAAATGGACTAAACTTCATTCCAATTATCATATCCGCTAGAATCCCCTCATTGGCATGCTCCGTTGGTGGGTACAACGATGCGAACTCGGTCTGGAGACCCAGAAAGCAACGCTGTTGACAGCTCCCTCCCTTATGACACTTTTTGTGTTATTAGTAGCTTGATCACAACTTTGCAAGCAGTGTAGCCTTTGTTGGTTTCGAAGGAGTGGATCAAGATCTAGGTTCAGCGCTCACGGCCGATCAAGTTTGCTTCCTATCAAGCTTTTGTTATATACGTAGATTCAACTTCCAAGTGCAACTGTCAAGGGTGTCTTCGTGGAGAAGAATACTTCATACGGTGTTCGGAATCCAAGTGTCTTCCTCGGTCGGTGATTAAGTCGGTCCGCCACATGCTCGATTTCTTCCCTGGCAACAGCCGTCAGCTCCCGTCCCTTGGGGAAGTATTGACGAATTAATCCGTTCGTGTTCTCGTTTACCCCACGCTCCCATGACGAGTACGGATGCGCAAAGTAGATCTCTACTCCCAACGCCTTGGCGATCTGCTCATGCTCGGCGAGTTCCTTCCCGTTGTCGTAGGTTAACGTGTGCACCCGGTTCTTGTGTAGGGTAAGACCGGCTACAATGGCCGCACGCACCGCTGCGGCCGTCTTGCGAGCTACTCCCCCGATGACGGTGTACAACGCTTACGCTCAACCAAGGTCACTAACGCTCCTTTATGGTTCTTCCCGATCACCGTATCCCCCTCCCAGTCTCCTACCCGACTCCGTTCTCCTACAACCTCTGGTCGCTCATCAATCGACACCCGGTTCCTGATCACACCGCGCCGATCGTATGATCCGTAGCGTTTCCGTCTCTTCCTCTTACAACGAAGATGGCGATACAGATCCCCGCCAGCACGTTTGTCCGCGTAGATGTACTGGTAGATGTGCTCGTGGCTGATACGGATGCCTTCTTCTGCCATCAGCCTCCCTGATATCTGCTGTGGACTCCAGTCCATCTGCAGCAGCAGTTCCACCTTCGTCCAGATGGAGCCGCCAAATCGAGGACGCATCTTAGCTTTCCTGCGTTCCAACGCCAGGCGGTGTGCCTGTCTAGGTCGGTATCCTCTCATGCCTCGATTACGACTTAATTCCCTGCTGATCGTGAATCTGTGACGACCAATCACCACAGCGATCTCGCTTTGGTTGTGATCGGCTTGCTTTAGCGCGTAGATCTGGTATCGTTCTTCTCGGGTGAGCTGCGTGTACGTCTTCATCAGTGCTCCTTTGATTTACTGGTCTGAGTGACGCTGTTGATCCTACCGCAGCTCCCCTCTTAGACCAATTACCAAATTGCACTTACTAGTTGAATCCGCCATAATCCTATGCTAGAGGAGTAAGATAACTAAATAACCAGAAGATGGGAGGTAAGTATGCCGGAAGAGGAAAGGGAACAGATAGAGCGTGAACTGAGCGAATATGTAAGAGAGCAATTCCCTTCGCTACAGAACAAGATAAATGGCTGCTCGATTGCATACTTAGATGGGCCAGGTGGGTATCAGGTACCGAGCCGAGTGATTAAAGGTATGGAGGAGTATCTCATTAACATAAATGCAAACGCTGAAGGATCTTTCTATACGAGCAGAAAGACGGATGAGATGCTTGAGAATGCCCGGGAGGTCTTCTCGGACTTCTTTAATTGTTCAAGGGAAGAGGTTGCATTTGGTGCTAATATGACTACACTGAGCTTCATATTAGCGCAAGCGCTAATGCGTGAGATGAAGCTCGGTGACAAAGTTATCATTACAGAGATAGATCATGAAGGCAATCGAGCTCCATGGCTGGAACTCCGAGAGAGGGGAATAATAGTAGACGAGGTACCAATAGATGTAAACACATGCACCCTCAAGATGGATGATTTCGAAAGGAAACTGTTGCGCAATACAAAGGTAGTAGCTGTGAACTACGCATCAAACGCTGTTGGCACTATAAGTGACGTTAATCGGATAGTTCGGATGGCCCATGAAGTGGGTGCCTACACGATTGTAGATGCGGTGCATTATGCCGCGCATCGCCCCATCGATGTGCAAGAGATCGGAACGGATTTCCTTGTTTGTTCCGCCTATAAGTTCTTCGGTCCGCATGTTGGTGTGATATACGCGAAAAAGGACGTTCTAAGTAAGTTGAGAACCATGCAAGTAAGACCGGCTAGACATTATCCGCCGTACAGGATTGAAACGGGTACCCTCAACCACGAAGGTATCGCCGGCGCAGCAGAGGCAGTAAAGTTTGTAGCCGACATAGGGGCGAGATTTGGACACACCAAGAAGTTACAACAGAGTCTAGCGGGTTTGCAAGGACACCGCCGCAATATTGTTGCAGGGTTGCTGACATTTGAGAGCTACGAGCAACAACTCACGGACTACTTGCTAAACGAGCTCTCCACTATTCAAGGAGTAAGGATTTACGGTCCTCCTGAAGGCCATCTGAGAACGTCAACGACTTCCTTTACCTACGCAGGTTACGCTGCTCGGGACGTAGCTCAATACTTGGACAGTAAAGGCATTCTGGTTTGGGACGGCGACTTCTTTGCAACCACGCTTGTGGAAAGGTTAGGCCTGCTGGATCAAGGGGGCCTTGTCCGAATTGGTATCGCTCCTTACAATACAAGAGAAGAGTTGACACGATTGATTGATTCCTTGAATGATACGGCTGCGCTGAGAACGTTTGTGAGCACGAAGCGCTAGCCAAGATCAGCGGTGAAGCGAGGACCTCTGCTGCAAGAACCCGTTTGAGACGAGGTTCCTGTAAGACAGAATGAAACCAACTATTAGCACAAGGAGGTATCTATTCATGAAACCCCGAGTAGGCCTGGTAGTTGTTGGCAACGAAGCAGAATCCGGGCTTGAAAGAGCGGGCTGGTTGCTAAAGACGACCAAGGATCGGCTTACAGAAACCAGTGTTGACGTAGTTCAGGAACAGAATGCTATCTTAACCGATGCTGGCGCCATTCAGGCAGGAAGACGTTTCAGAGAGGCAAATACAGATCTTATCGTGCTGATACACGCGACATGGGTGAGGGATTCAATTCCTTACCTTCTGGCTCAAGGTAGCGGTAGCACTCTTTTCCTTTGGGGGCTGCCGTACCCCGAAACATACTCCTTGGCCGCTGTGCAGCACTTCGCTGGCATCCTAAGAAATAGGGGAATTGGTTTCAAGTACGCGTATGGATTACCCTCCCAAGACGAAGTGATCGAAGCCATTGCGAAGTATGCCCGTGTTGTGAAACTGGTGAAGCGAGAGATCCCTTATCACATCGGATTGATCGGTCCTAGGCCAACTTGGCGAGCGTTTGGAGCCCAAGACATGACGATGGGTGAATGGGACCTTAGCAAGTTGCTTCGTGCTTCCATCATTCATGTCGAGATGAGTGAATTCCAAGAAACCGTTCTCCAAATGGAAGGCAATCGTAAGAAGGGACTTATCAAGCGCATGCAAGACGAAGGGAAGCTTCCCAGAACGCACGAGATAGAAGAAAAACGCCTTCTCAGGGCCGCTGCGGAGTATCTTGCGATCGAAGAGATTCGAGAGCGCTACTTGCTTGATGCAGCAACGATAGAAACTTATCCCTATGCTTGGGGCTTCGCCAATCTAGCCGCTTCTTGGTTGGGTGATGACCGATTCGTACTCGAAACGGAAGGCGACTTAGTGCGGACAACCCTTATGCACCTGCTGGTTCAGTTGGGGACATCACCTGTTATGTTGGGCGAACTGGCCAAAACCTGCCCTGAAGACAACTTGCTCTACTTCGGGCATGCAGGAAGTACAGCACTCTCACTAGCGGAAAGCCTTGACAGGGTCAGGTTTACTGCTGAGGGAAAGGCAGGCTGCTTCGTTCAGTTCCCCCTTAAGGAATTGGCAGAAGTGACCCTCGTGAATCTGTGGCAAAGCCCGGATTCGTACAACCTGTTTGCTGGAATTACGGCATCCAAAGGGATGACAACTGAGGAATGGGAAAACATGGGAGGCGTCTCTCTAGCAAAGCTTGAGGTGAAATGGGATGTTGAGAATCCGCTTGACTTTTTCATTGCAAAGGGAATGGAGCATCATTTCCTAGTAGTGGGGGGGGACTTAAGAGAGGATTTGATCGATTTGGCGACCCTGCTGAATATATCGACAACGTCTCTTTGATGCAGAACACATTCGGAATAGGGTTATATCAGAGGGAGTGTAAGCAATGAAGCAAGTTATACTAAGCGTCGATTTGGGGACGACAGCTATCAAGACAGCGCTGTTTGGCACAAACGGTAAGCTCATTTCCAAATCTACGCAAGAGTACGAGCTTATCATTCCGTCAGCGCTAGCTGTTGAGCAAGAAGTGTCTGTGTATTGGGACTCTCTAAAGAAGGGCATTCGTATCGTACTAGAGAAGAGTGCCATCTCCCCTGTTGACATCTGCTGCGTAGGGATCTCAGCCCAAGGGGAAACTCTGATTCCTGTTGACAAGGATGGCACTCCCGTTCGACGCGCGATCGTATGGATGGACAATCGAGCTCACGAAGAAGCGGAAATCCTTAGCGAACGTTTCTCGCAACAGGAACTATATCAGAAAACTGGCCAGGTAGAGATGGTCGCCACCTGGCCGGCGGCCAAGATCCTTTGGATGAGACGGCATGAGCCAGAAGTATTTGAAAATATAGCAAAGTTCCTGCTTATCGAGGATTGGCTAATCCATAAACTTACAGGTGTATATGTAGCAGAGGGGTCATTGTTATGCTCAACGGCCTACTGGAATATCAGAAGCAAGCAATGGTGGCAAGAGATGCTGGATTTTCTTGGCATCAATAGGGAGATGTTGCCTGAAATCAGAGAGCCTGGGGAGGCCATTGGGCCAATAAAGGAAGTGATCGCACAGGAGCTTGGACTTTCTTCTAACACCATGGTCGCAACTGGCGGTCTAGATCAGGCATGTGGAGCTATTGGCGTAGGTAATATCAGGCCTGGCGTGATCTCAGAGAATATCGGTGCCGCTTTAGCCATGTGCGCGGTTGTTGACAAACCGTTTATGGATCCAAACAACCGTATTCCATGTTTTTACTACGTGCTCCCTGGCATGTACATGGCTCATTCTTTCACAACTGGGGGGATGGTGATGCGTTGGTTTCGAGACGAGTTTTGTCGCGAGGAACGCTTGATTGCACAACGGACAGGAGAGGAAGCGTATGATCTGCTAACCCAGAAGGCTGCACAGATTGCACCTGGTTCAGAAGGCCTTCTGGTGTTGCCGCATTTTCAAGGAGCTGGTCCCCCAGAATCGAACGCAAAGGCAAGGGGGGTGATGTATGGACTCACTCTGCGACATACAAAAGCTCACGTGATTCGGGCAATCATGGAGTCATTGGGGTTTGCCATTCGACGTCTGATCGATGCGTTCGAAGACCTAGGAATAAAGGTTTCAGAGATACGGTCATTAGGTGGTGGGGCCAAAAGTGAATTGTGGCTGCAAATCAAGGCCGATATCACGGGACGTCCAGTTATCGCAACGACAGACCCGGAAGATGCAGGGTGCTTGGGAGCAGCTGTGTTAGCGGGCGTCGCGACTGGGGTCTGGGAAAGCGTTGAACAGGCTGTGGAACAGGCTGTCATTCTCAAACCGGAGGCGGTCCAGCCGTGCCCTAGTCATGCATCGACGTACAACCAAGCGTATAGTGCCTATGTGCAGCTCTATACGGATCTATGCGGCATGTTCTCGAAATTCTAGCGAGCAGAGAAGTGAACAGGAGGTAGTGGAAATGACAGATTTCATCTTTTTTTTGACGTACAACGATCGGACAATACCGACACCAATCAGGGTGTTAGAGGATGTAAAGGATCTCGGAGTGAAGAACATCGGGTTCAAAGACGTCGGTATTCCCAAGCATAGACTTGTGGAACTGAAAAAGGCGATTGACTATGCCGGATTGACCAGTTATCTTGAGGTTGTCAGCGAAGATCGCGAATCGACCCTTCGGGGAGCGCGGATTGCAGCCGAACTCGGCGTTGACCGGCTGATTGGATCGCAGGGCCAATACGCGGAAGATGTCATGAAGATCATCAAGGGGACGGGCATCGAATTCTATCCGTTCGTCGGCGATATCTCTGGCATTCCCTCCGTGCTGCACGGCTCGATCGACGAGATCGTTGCCGAGGCGTTGGAGAAACAGGAGATGGGGGTGGCTGGGATCGATCTGCTGGCCTACCGCCATAAGGAGAATCCTGAAGAGTTGATGGAACGCGTCATTGACGCATTGGAGATTCCGGTGATCGTCGCAGGAAGTGTGAATAGCCTCGCTCGAATTAGGCGGGTAATTAGAGCCGGAGCAAGTGGGTTCACCATTGGGACAGCGATCTTTGATGGAAGGATAGTTCCGTCTGCCAAACTGGAGGACCAGGTAACCGCTGTCCTTAATGAGACCAGCAAAACGTGAGATCTAGCTTGTTGTTGAGCTTCTTTGCTTACAGGAAAGGGGCGACCGTCGTCTTCTCCTGTTGGTAGAAAAGATCTTCTGTTCCTTACCCGCAGATATCTTGGCCGGGAGGGAAGCTGTAGGTCTTCGATGTTCGTTCCTGTTATCGAGGCCTCCCTACGGTGTATTTTGAGTGACATGCTTTGTGAGGCACAATTTCCGGTCTGTGAGAGTCTTGGTGGGACAATCGGGGGAGTCTTTTCTCATTGAAAGATGAGCATGAGCGCGTGAGTCGTTAGGTTAATATACCCGGTTTGGAGAAAGAGCGAAAGAGATCAGCCTTCTTCTGCTGCATAAGCTTAGCATGCTCTGTGTCACTGTAGCTACGTGCAATCTGTTCCAGTTGATCCAGCGTCACTCCTTCTTTGAGGAACTGCTCAGGGTTTGCGAGCGTCCTGAACTTCTCAAACGGGGTAAGGTACGTGTCGTACTTTTTCCTGATCTTCCCCTTTTTGTCCATCGTTTCCGTGGCGAACCCACATGGACGATGGAAGTTCAAGTAGGTATTGAACGTCTCCTTGTAGAATGATTGGATCTTTGCTGCTTCCTGCTGGGGAATATGCCAGTGTCCCATCTGCTTGCGAATGATGCTCCCATTCTTTCCCTCCACGAGTGCTTGATCATTGGTATGTCGTGCTCTACTCTTAGTGAACTCGATCAGCAGCTTGTTGAGCAGCTTTACCACTACACCGTTGACATACTCACCACCGTTGTCACTGTGGAATCCCTTAATGGCAAATGGATACTGGACGAGAAGATCTTTGAGAACAGGAACGAGGAAATGTTCACTGATCTTCTCCACGCAGCCAATGACTTCCCATTGGGTAACCTCATCGATGGTGTTGATATGGTAGACCCCCTTCTTCCCGTTAAGGTCCCCTTGGTGAACTGTGTCGACCCGTATGTACCCTGGTCTACCTTGTGGATCAGGGCGGCGCCGTTCTCCATACTGACAGGGGGATGGCTTAGTCTTCTCGATGGTGAGGGTGTGGTTGCGGTAGAAGGAGCTTTGCCGTAGGCGGTACAGATGAGCGACGGAAATGTTGCTCAGACGCTTGAACTCCTCCTTCCCAAACAGCTCACATTCCCGCTTGAAGATTGCCGCTGTGGCCTTACCGGAAAGCTTCTCATGGGCATCGTCTACTTCAGCCAACAGGAGCTGATCTTCTCGCGTGTACTTGGTGGGGAAACAATGCCGTTTGTAGGGGTGAACGCGGACATGACTCGTACGACGAAACTTGTCAATGAGCCGGGTCAATTGTGAAGCAGAGATTCCTGTCATCTTCTGCATGTAAGATCGGATCAGTCCTTTTTCTGATCGGGGACGAGAGCAGTAGCGATAGGTACGTAAGGTACGCTCGATCCAACCGTAGGTCTCTTCCCGTGAGTTTCCCTTGAACGTCAACACATCGCTCGAAGAGAGGAATGCCTTAAGTTCGCCGATGCTCATTACACGTGCGTCTGTCATCATCAAAATCATGCCTCCTATGATTCGACACACGCGCTTGCGTTACCAGTGTCATCTCATGCTCATCTCGCACGAGAAATACCCCCTCGCTTCATGCTCATCTTGTATGAGACAACTCTGGGGCTTGACAAAAGGGTGGCGGTCTGGTATCTTATCTGGGAGTGAGGGAATTAGAACAATGAGAGGTAAGATGCCGTAAATAGTGAGGTGGCCATAAAAGACTTTGACATTGAGGGTGTCGGGAAGAAGGAGATAAAGTAGAACTGGAAGATGTGGTTGGTCGAGAGATCACTAATGGCAATCTACGAGGAGGTGATGGTAAGAAATACAAACAGGGAGGGAAACGGTGCCAGAGTAGTTACTGAGGAAAGGAAGGTAGGCTTTGGTCCAAAAGGAGGCTTGAGATGGTAAAGCTTAGGAGGTTAGGTGTAGTTGTAATCCTAGTTGCGGCGTTGGGTTTAGGAGCGTTCGTTGCCACGGCGAAAACCTACAAATTTGGCATAGACGCAGATTATCCTCCTTGGTCATGGTTTCAGCAAGGGGAGTTCCACGGAATGGATGTGGAAGTGCTAAAGGCAATTATCGAGCACTTCAACCTCGACGTCGAGTGGGTGGCTCTACCTTGGGAAACGGCTGTCCCTGCACTGGGGGCTGGCAAGATCGATCTACTCGCGGGGGCTATGTACCTAACCTGCGAAAGGGAAAAGGTGATAGATTACCCTGCCCCGTATTTTCGGGAGCAAGGCTTTGTCCTTATTAAAAAGGGTTCAGACCTCAACCTAGCTACAGCCCTGTCCAATGGTGCCCGAGTAGCTGGAATGGCAGGTGGGACACAACATGAGTGGCTCACAGCATCGGTCGCTGCCGGAGCAGATCTGCTACCGGTAGCATACGAAACTGATGAATTAGCATTGCTAGATCTAGAGGCTGGACGTGTAGATGCAATGATAGCAGACGAAGTTGTGACCTACGACTATCTAGAGGGATACGATGTTGAGATAGCGGGCAAAATCTACAAGGGATATACCCACGAGGTTGTGTATGGCGTTAGGAAGGGGGATCCTGACGATCTAATACCTCTGATAAACGAAGGGTTGGCGTGGTTATGGGAGAGTGGGAAATTCCAGCAGTTGTGGGCTGAATACATAAGTCCGAAGATGCCACCCCTAGGGCCACTTCCTCTTGAGAGGGAAACAGTTTGTGAGTAGTGCCTGACCGTTGGAAAGCCGAAAGCAGGGGCAGTAGTTCTGCGCTGCCCCTGCTTTATTGCACAGATCAAGTAAACATCTTAACTAGCCTTTATGCATATCTTAATAAGTGAATTTAGAAGTCTCCTCAAGGGAGGACTTCTCGTAATTGAAATTGCAGCTGGCCATTTAACCTTGGGCTTTTTTCTTGGGTTAGCCTTAGCGGTCATGCAAGTGTATGGCAATAAGGCTATATCTTTGATTGCAATCACGGTGCAAAAGGTGCTACGAGGTATTCCGGCTTTAGTTATATTGATGCTGACGTATTTTGGCGTAATGTATTTATTTGACATATCGCCTCTCGTGGTTGCGATCATAGCTTTAGGACTCAGATCTTCAGCTTACCAATCGCAGGTTTTCAGGGGAGGAATCCAGGCGGTTGCGACGGGGCAGATGGAAGCTGCCCAGGCGATTGGTATGAGCAAGCTGAAGGCTGTTCTGCGCATCATCTTGCCCCAAGCGCTAAGATTAGTCATTGGCCCCTGGACTAACATATTTACCATGGAGGTGAAAGACGTATCTCTTGCCTATAGTATCGGCGTTTTGGAGATACTGAGGCGAGCAAGGTTCATTATCCGATACACGCATGGTAATGCCATGTTGTTGTACTGCACTGTTGCCATATTTTACTTCATTTTAGTTCGAATAATAAATACGCTGCTGTACAGGTTAGAAGATAGGCTTTGGATACCAGGATTTGAGAGGAGAGGCAAGACGCAATAACGGAAGGAGAGAAACGTGTCTGGTGAGCTGCTTGTCGTTGAAGACATACACAAAGCGTTTGGGGATCTCAAAGTATTAAAGGGCATCTCACTTGCGGTGGCTAAGAGAGAGAGGAAAGTGATAATAGGACCATCAGGGACTGGGAAGAGCACATTGCTTCGTTGTATCAACCGACTGACTCGCCCCGATCGGGGTAAAGTCTGGCTCGATGGTGTAGAGATAACTGATTCAAAAAAGCAGATCAGTAAGATCCGTCAACAAATTGGGATGGTCTTCCAGCATTTTAACCTGTTCGTGCATTTGTCAGCGTTGGATAACGTACGGGTCGGCTTAACAGACGTCAAACGTATGGAGAAAAAAGAGGCGGTGCAGAAGGCCATGGAAGTACTAGATCGAGTCGGGCTTACCGATAAGAAAAACTACTATCCTGCAGAACTCTCTGGTGGCCAACAACAACGAGTCGGTATTGCTCGCGCGATGGCAATGGATCCCAAGCTCATCCTTTTTGACGAACCTACCTCGGCGTTGGATCCAGAATTGATCGGGGAGGTGCTGAATGTGATGGAGGAGTTGGCTGGAGAGGGGACAACCATGCTGGTGGTAACCCATGAGATGGGCTTTGCCCGCACCATTTGTGACGAGATCATTTTCATGGAAGGTGGTGAGATTCTGGAGCAAGGTCCTCCTGAACAGTTTTTTACCCGCCCAAAAAACGAACGCACAAAGCGATTTCTACACAAGATAACAGAACTTTACGGTCACGGGGGCGAAGGCTGATGGAGTTTTTTGAGCTCGCGAGGGACATATTCCCCGCTTTGCTTAGTGGACTCGGGATCACCCTACAATTGTGGGTATTGACATTGGTCTTTGGAGGGGCACTGGGTATCTTGGCAGCGTTGGCCCGAGTTTACGGCAGCAAACCCATCTATTACCTTGCTACTGGATATGTCGAGCTTATCCGTGGCACTCCCATGCTAGTACAACTCTTCATCATCTATTACGGCCTCGGGGATATAGGTATCTTGATTAGGCCTTTTTCTGCTGCAATTATTGCTTTCTCGGTCAATACCGCGGCTTACCAGGCGGAGTATATCAGGGGAGCGATCCAATCGATCCGGGGCGGCCAAATAGAAGCAGCGCAAGCCCTTGGTATGAACAAGCTTAAATTCATTCGACGTGTTGTTCTACCTCAAGCCCTACGCATTGTGATACCGCCATGGTCAAACGAAGCAATTGTAATGCTGAAAGCCACGTCAATAGCGTTCATGGTGACTGTGCCGGAGCTGATGGCTGTGGGGCGAATGATTGGCACTAGAAACTATAGGTACTTGGAGGTTTTCTCGATTGTTGCGGTGCTATATTTAGTAGTTGTACTCTTTTTCACCCAACTGCTCGATATGCTAGAAAAAAGGGTAGCCATTCCGGGACTGGGCGCGCAAAAGATAAACAAACGGAAGAGGCAGTAGCCTGCCCCCTAAGTTTGCACCACGAGTAAGTAGAGAGTTACATCAACATGGGGAGCGCCGTCTCCACCTCCTTGGCGGCAGTGAAAAACCAACTAATCACCGCAGAATAACTACCTATCAAATTGGATGTAGGTCAGCCTCCTTGCCACTATGGCTCCGAGCCACCTTTAAGAGCAACGGGAGATCTACATTACCTCCAGTAACAACCACAACGACATTTTGTCCGATCTTGCTCGTTCTCTGATGCAAAACGGCTGCGATCCCTACAGCGCCAGCCCCCTCAACAACGAGATGGTGCTGCTCTAACGTAAAGGTCATAGCTTCGGCAATTTCCTCCTCTGAAACCAAGACAGTTTCGTCGACATATTGTTGACACATGCGAAAGGTATAGTGATTGACCGGAGTGAGGCCAAACAGACCACCTGCCAGAGCGTCGGCAATGGTCTCTTCTTCCTTCATTTCCATTGGTTTGCCAGCTCTTAAGCTGTGGTACATCACGGGAGCGCGATCCATCGTGACACCTATTACTCGAATTGCAGGGTCCGCAGATTTTAGGGCAAGCGCGATTCCCGATAGAGCACCACCTCCCGAGAGTGGAACGATTGCGGTATCGATCTCCGGAAGGTCTTCCAGTAACTCTAAGCCAATAGTACCTGCTCCAGCAATAACGAAGGGATCGTCAAAACCGTGGATCAGGGTCAATCCCCGCTCCTTCTGAAGCCTAGAAGTGTATTCCGCAGCATCGTCGTAACCCTTGCCATATACCACCACCTCAGCACCAAGGCGTCTGATAGCCTCCACTTTAGTTTTCGGAGCCCTCGTCGAGAGGCAGATCACGGCATGAATGCCTAATTTCCTAGCCGCATATGCTACCCCCCGACCATGGTTACCGCTGGAGGCAGTGATGACCCCAGCTGCTTTCTCGTCCTCCGTGAGACTAAATATCTTGTTGAGGGCTCCTCGGATCTTAAACGCACCGGTCTCCTGTAGGCTTTCAAGTTTCAGATAGACGGCCGCCCCAACGCACTCAGTTAGTAAGGAGGACGTAACCAAAGGCGTCCTTCTAACCATCCCAGCGATCCTCTTCCTGGCCAGATAAATATCGCGTATCGTGATATCGGAGCTAGGCATTGATTTCCCCTCCTCTTTCAGATAAAACCCTGCTTTACCAGCAGATACTATCCCGACCACTATGGGTGAAACACACTGCACAAATCCTCCCATGCTTAACCATCAACTTTAGTCTCGTAAAACCCGGCCGCCCATTATTGAAGAGCCATGTCCTGCCTGTACCAGTATCGGTTCCTCTTCAAATTGTATTTTATCGTCAGCGGCAACAAATATAAACCATACGAACTAAAACATCTATTGTTTTGTAGTATTTCTTATCCGTTTCATGCAATAATTTAGCATCTTTCGGGCCGTTTATCAAACACACGAATTGCCGAAGGAGAAACGTTATCAAGAATGGTCACAGCTAGATTTAACGCAATACGGCACTTTGCTCAGGAGCAACTGTCATCAAACAGCCTGCGAGACACTTCTCACTACAGGAAAGGGTAAATAGATGACCTGCTCCGGGTTTCAAAGAGCAGATTCTCGCTCTAAAGAAGCCCCACGCGTTTCCCATAGTTGATCAGACCTAGCTCTTTCAAGCATTCGAGAGTGGGTTTCCCGTTTACGTCCCACCTTCTTAGTTTGTAGTATTCCTCAAGGTGGGGCTCAAAAGGCGTTGGCGTTTTGCCCGCTCTAAAACCTTCCTGTGCAGGGATAGTCATCTTGAGAGGAATCGTATCGGTATGTCGCCCGTGACCGTCGCGTAGGTTAACCAGTCTTTGCAAGTTGAATATTCTCTCACCGCTTTTTATCGCCTCGTTGACGTCCCAATCCCATCCTGTTACCAGATTGAAGAGCTCCAACAGTGCGGAAAAACTAAGGCCACCACCATCCGCCATGAACATGCAAATCACAAGCGAGTTCATCCACGCGCAAAAGTTCTGCAGTTTAACAGTTAGTTCGGATTTGTTCTCCCATGAGAAAAAATGCGTCCAGCCTTCAGTGATTCCTAGTTCAGGGATCAATAAACCGCCCATCTCAACGTCTTCTGTTATTCCCCTAAAGTGGCACGCTCCTCGGGTGCCCGTGGCGTAGTTCACAGCCAGACTCCAGCAGGCGCGCGCGTCATGAGCGGGGAGGTCCAATCCTTTGACGTGAGCCACAAGCGATTCGGCCTCCGGGTGAATCTTCCTTGCTGCTGCAAGTGCGCCGCTAGCAAAGATGGCACCAAAACCTTCCCGGTTTCCAATCTCTTTAAGAAGCTCGATCATTGCGTCAGCATTGCCCCATGTTAGCTTGAGCCCTGTGCCTTCTTTTGTCAGCCAACCCCTCTCGTAACACTCCATGGCCAGTCCTACACAAGCTCCAGCTGAAAGTGTATCGATGCCGAGACGGTTGCAGATATCGTTAGCTTTTGCAACCATCTTAAGGTTGTCTATCAGTAGATTGGTTCCTAACATCCCTAGCGTTTCATACTCAGGACCTGGCCCCTTTACCGCGTAGGGTCCACGTCCTACATCGATACTCCGATGGCATCCTATAGGACAATTAGCGCAGGGCAAAGGACGTGCTCGTAGGACCTTTGTGTAATTAGGTGCCCCTAACTTTTTGGCCCCTTCGGGCCACGTATCTCCAGTCCAGTACTTGATCGGCATATCTCCAAAACCTTCTGCCGTGACACATAGCTCTGGAGTCCCATGGAGTCTAAGTCCGCTCTTTGAAGCAGTGAGAATCTCCCCGAACCTCCGCTTAGCTTGCTGGCTAAGGCCCTCCTGATCGTAGACCACCGCTCTCTTGGTACCCCTCACTGCTATGGCTTTCAACCTCTTCGAACCCATGACGGCACCGATGCCGCACCTACCCGCAAAGCTGTGAATGTCCGCGACAATGCATGCGAATCTTACAAGTCTCTCTGCTGCAGGGCCTATAGTGACGACTGAGAAATCTTTCCCTTCCTTCTTTTTTACGGCTTCAACTGATTCATACGAATCAAGCCCCCATAAAGACGCGGCATCTTTAATTGCCGCGATATCTTCGTTAATTACCAAGTAAACAGGGTTTTCGGCCTTCCCTTCTACGATGAGGGCATCATACCCAGCCCTCTTGAGCGCAGGTCCCCAATTGGCACTGGCAGCGGAATCAGCATAGGTACCCGTCAAGGGCGACTTTGCAACAACTGTCCATTTTGCATTTCCAGGGTTATTTCCCGCCTGATACGGGCCCAACGCAAATACAAGATGACTATTTGGATCAAATGGATCGGTATCAGAGTCCATTTCCTCCAATAACACCTTTGCACCGAATCCAGCTCCCCCAATGCAAAGGGCCCATACTTCATTAGGTACGTCTTCCACTGTTATTGCGCCAGAGGAAAGGTCAACCCTCAACACCTTGTTCCAATACCCACAGGACATAGTCGAATCTTCCTTTGCTATTGAATGGAACGCCCGTAGGCCATATCTTCCCATCCGCTTGTGCTCGATTGTTAAGCCTTATTAATTGCGCATTCCGTTCACAGATCTCAATTATTTAGGACTCATCGCCTATCCCCAATCTTTTCAACAAGCAAGAGTCTTTGGTCCAGAAGCTAACCGTGCCTATCTCTAGCGAGAATTGGCCAAACTCCGACAACCCTTTCTCCGCTCACAACATATGCAGCATCGTAACGAGGAGGTGTGGTACAA
This sequence comes from Candidatus Bipolaricaulota bacterium, assembly GCA_023132915.1. Lineage (GTDB taxonomy): Bacteria > Bipolaricaulota > Bipolaricaulia > UBA7950 > UBA9294 > UBA9294. The sequence continues at coordinate 1,646 of JAGLXM010000135.1, read as the reverse complement.
CAGTGCGACGGTATGAACTCTATCTTGTCTCCCACTTTCAGATTGTTCACTGCACCCTTAAGGTGCGCATGTTCCTCCGAAAGTTGTGTCACTTCGATGTGCTTTCCCAGCTCGCCTTTTATCTTTGGAAAAACGGTTATTGAATAATCACAGGTGTGCTCCGAGGAGATCTTCTTTGTGCCACAATCAGTGTAGGCCAGAACCTTTTGGTGAGGAGGGATACTTATCACCGTGGTCAGCACCGTCAATGCCTGTTGGAACCTGTCAAGACCTTCCAACTGTCGGTATGGCCAGTCCATAAACACATATGTGCCAGCTTGAACATCGGTTATTTCCGGGTACTCCGCTGTTATATCGTAAGTTGCGGTGTAGCCAGCACTGAAAATCTTCACCGGTATGCCGCTTTTCTCTATCAGGTGCTTTGCCTCCCGAAAGCGGTCGAGCGCCCTATAATGAGCTTCCTTCCGCTTCTGCCAGCTTACCTCCATGCCCAGCTCGAAGGAGGAAGATGCGCCTGCCTCATGGGCCCACAATCCCATGAACTTTAAGCCCTTGAGCTGCACCAGCTGTTTGACAAACTTTAGAGCCGGTTCTCCAGCTTGCAAGCCACACCTGACCATCGATATTTCAACAGCAACCTTTGCGGTTAGCTTTGCAGCTAATGCCGCCTGCGAAATCTGTTTGGCGACCTCTAGAGCATCAACGCCCACAGTCACATCAGCCCAGCGCGACATCCCCACGAGGCGGCGGATCTTTTCATCGTTGGCAATTTGGTTAGTCACAAGGATATTCTTGATCCCTGCTTGTGCAAATATCTCAGCTTCGCCAAGGGTTTGACACGTCACCCCTATTGCACCTGCTTCTAGCTGCATATGGGAAATCATAGGTATTTTGTGTGTCTTCATGTGTGGGCGTAGCCCTGGCTTAACAGTCTTAAAATAGTTAGCCATTGTCTTAATGTTTGTTTCCAACGCGTCTAGGTCGATGATCAATGCCGGGGTATCCAGATCGTACTTGTTCAAGAAACCTACGGCCATTTCTACCCCTCCCTCCTATATTGATTTTGTATTCTCAGAATACTCGTGTTGATGCTCCATTGTCAAGCCTTCAGAGGAAGTGAAAAGAGCTTTCATAACAATGCTGGAGCCTTTTGAGAAGGTTCCCGTAGGCAATGCCACGTGATTTTTCTTCCTGCTCACGCTAGGTCAGTTGCGTCAAATCGGCTCAAAGCGGGCGATGAAGTGACGCAGTGGGCCTTCGCCCTCGACGATTCGGTAGCCTAGGAGGGTCCCCTTCCGTTTAGCGATCGCCGCTGCTCCCTTGATCACTATGTCCAGGTGCTCGCGGGTATACATCCGTCGTGGAATGGCTAGCCGGACGAGCTCGAGCTTAGGGTAGATCTCGTTTCCTTTCGCGTCCTTTTGGGCGAACATCACGCTTCCCACCTCAACCGCCCGTACACCCGCCTCCACGTAGAGCTCCACCGCAAACGACAGTGCGGGAAACTCCCTCTGCGGAAAACCGGGCAGGAGCGCAAGGGCATCTATGTACACCGCATGACCGCCGATCGGCTCGACGATGGGAATTCCTTCTTCCTTCAGGCCTTCGCCAAGATAGCGTGCTTGGCCGATGCGGTCGCGAAGGTA
>JAGLXM010000134.1 GCA_023132915.1 Candidatus Bipolaricaulota bacterium | reverse complement strand
TTAGAGCGAAGAGGACTTCTTGCCATTGACTCGGCGTTTTGCGTCGTGCAAGATACGTGAATCACTGTCAACGATTACACGGGAAGGTGATTGTTTTGGTAAAACGAGTTGACGTTGCTCCCTACACGATCGATCCGCAGAAGCACGGACGGTTCGATTAGAGGCAAACGGTGTTCATGCGGCGGCACTGGGACAAGACGGCGACCTTCTACGCGCACGAGTACCGCGAGAACGTGACAGACATCATCGCGGAGGGCCGCTCCGGCTATTCCCGGATCGATTACGCAAGGATTCTGGCGTCCTGGGCGGTGCACGACTGCTTCGGGGGCGCGTTCTCCTGGAAGCGAAAAGATCAGAAATAGGTGTTATGCCCCCTGATTGACACTATCCCGTCTACTGAAGATACTGTAATCTGCGCGGCGATGGGGGATGGGTAATGCAGGCATATGATCCGCTAGACTATGAGAATCTTGCGAGGAGTGTTGTTCAAGCGCTGCTCAGCGGACCTCAGGTACAACTTCCGCCATCCGAAACCTTCGAAGGTGCAGGCGTCTACGCGATTTACTACCACGGTGACTTTACAGGTTACTCTCGCTTTGTAAAAGCGGACTCTCCCCCACCAATCTATGTGGGAAAGGCGGTGCCTGCCGGTGCTCGTAAAGGGGGGCGACGGCCATCAGGAGGCCGTGAACTCTACCAAAGGTTGAAGCAGCATGCCAAAAATGTCGAACAGGTGAAGAACCTGGAACTGAATCACTTCACGTGTCGCTATCTCGTCGTTGTCCCAGTTTGGATTACGTTGGCAGAGCGTTTCTTGGTAGAGCACTACAAGCCTGTCTGGAACGTAGTTGTAGATGGTTTTGGCAACCATGACCCCGGCGCAGGGAGGCGTGCGATGAAAAGGCCGCGATGGGATATTCTTCATCCTGGCAGGCCGTGGGCAGCCAAGCTCACGGCCGAGGAGTCCTTTGAGCAGGTCTTGCAACGGCTTCAGGACTTCCTCAAACAGGAGGATTGACTTCCTCCGGAAGCCCCGGACCAGCGAGGACTGGCTATTCAGGGGCTCTTAGCTCGACGGCCGTTTCGTATAACTCTATTCGTTTCTGGGTAACCCCGGCCCGCACGGACGAATTGACAATGCTCGACCCGGTGCGCTTCTTTCGCACTCGGTGCATGCCCTCAAGCTCGAAGCCGTGCATTTCACCGATTTCTGCAAGGAAGCGGTCCGTCTCGATATGAACCCCCTGCACAATGTTGTTGCCAATAACGACAACGACCCATCCACCAGGCTTCATCACGCGCCGCGTGACCCTGAAGAACCTGTCGCAGTCGTTGAAGTAAGTGGCAGCGTAGTTTGCCCATCCTCTTCCGCCGTAGATGCCCTTCTCGGGGTTGCGCTTCCGAACACGCCGCAGCA
>JAGLXM010000133.1 GCA_023132915.1 Candidatus Bipolaricaulota bacterium | reverse complement strand
GCTCCAAACTCGGTGATGCTCGTGATGTCAAGCGCGCCCGAACTTCCCGCCACACGAATGGCAAACCCATCAGCCGGGCCCTGGAGCACCGCATCACTTAGTTGAGCAAAGTAGAACCCGAAGTCGATCCCGGCAATGCTTAAAGAGGCGATCCCCTGCGCGTAGATGAAGTCCGCGGTCGAGGGGCCGAACAGCACGTCGCCCCGAATATTAAACGCGCCAAGAGCGCCCGTGACCCCGAACTCCTGCCAGATGAAGCCAAAGAGCTTAAACTCCGACTCGCTCGTCGAGAGGAGGTTACCGAAGGAGTAGGTAAGATCGAGAACGGAATCCAGACTCTTGAACGGGTTGATATCTCCCTTTTCGAACGTGATCTCGCTCGACCAACTGCCGGAGAAGGAATTGCCTGCCAGGAGGGTGAGCCCGACGAGCGTCATCATCATCGCAACGATGAGCATTCGCTTTATCACTCGTCTCACCCCCTCACTTGGCGTAGTAGTCTGCTGCGTTAGAGGACAGATCCCACGTGGTGATCAGCGTATTGAGCGCGCTGCCCAACGTGATCTTACTCTTGGTAAACCTTGAACTTCCGATGTCAGCCGAGGTCACGGCAGCATTTGCATCGAAGGTGAGCTTGGCCACGGTTCCGCCTACGCTCCCAGCGTTCGGATTGGCGATGACGAAGCGGCCTTTGCCCGTTGCATCGTTGAACTCGCTCGCCGGGACCATAAACCCGTTTAACCCCGTCGCCACGATATTTGAGATCTTGGTAGTGTTGTAGGTCATCCCGTCAACGTCCACGGCCATTGAGGCAAGGCCCCCGTCCGGCATGTTGGCGACCGAGATCAGCACCTCGTACTTCCCCCCTGTTGCCACCGGATCGCCGACGATCAATGTTGCCACCTGCTGTGGGGTGAACCAGCCTCCCATGCAGGCAGTAATGCCGAGGATTAGCCCCACCGCCAGCAAGCCCACTACCACCAAGCGTATCCTTGCCCCCATCAAGCCTTCCTAGACAGTTAACTCCCTTCTATCTTCCACCCCTTACGGAAGCGTGGCCCGGATGCCGATGAGGTACTCGGCGAGGATCTGGGCTTCGGTGCGGTCGACATCCCCATCCCCGTCCGTTAACACCAAGGATAATCGCGACCTTACGAACAATCAAACTTCAGATTTCGTCACCGAAAGGCGGGCGATTGGCAATGCTTCCGCCTCGAGGCGGGATAAATCGACAATCTTACTCGCACGGTCGATGTCGATGCCAACCAGATGCCCTGCGGAATCGAAATCGAGCACCACCCCAGGAGCGACTTCCCGCGAGTCTGCGCTCACCTTCTCCGAAAGGTCGATGTATAGGGAGTCGGTCTCTTCATAGTAATGAAATTTCATTTCTCCACCTCCTTGAAACTGCGATCAAAGAACGCATTATGCACGGGGATGTCCAGTTAATTGTTAAAACTGCCGTTCACATGGCCTCCATTCCTCACGTAATAATCGCCTCATACAATGCCTCTTCTTAAGGTGTGGACCACTAGCCTATTTGCTCCACGTTGTCCTCAAGCTCTTCCAACCTATCCTCTAAGTCGCCGACCTCATCCCTGAGATCATCTATCGCTCTCGATAGCTTCTGTAGCTGGGTTCCGAGTGCTTCAACCCTATCGATCACTTTCTCCAGGCCAGTCTCGGTCGGCTTGGCTTCAGCACTTAGATCGAAGAGGGCTTGTAGGATGAAGCTCCTCTTTGGACCTATCCCTTCAACGGCCTCCAGCTGCTCTACAGTTGTAATGGGCACGGCTTCTTCCAGAGCGTCCATCGTATCTGTCCCAAAATCCGGGAGTTGGTCAATATAGCGTAGATGATCTTTTGTAATCGCAGGTGGTCTACAGCAGATCTGGAAAAACGCCGCAAATTCCTCCGGAGTTATCGTCTCCTCGGACTGGCTGC
>JAGLXM010000132.1 GCA_023132915.1 Candidatus Bipolaricaulota bacterium | reverse complement strand
CCGGCAATCCCGGGGCGGTTCAGACGCTCTCGGAAGGGTTGAGAGGGAGAGCTTGCTTCGGGAGGATGTGGCTCTTCTCTCTCTTCGCACGCTGTTTGGCCAAAGGTTCTGAACGAAACGAACGGACTTGAGAAGAGTGTTATTCTCTCAACAAGTCTCGCAAGCGGTTTCCTGAAGAACACGGCGAGAAGGAGAACTACAACTGCTGGCCAGGCTAGCGTCCTTAGCAATTCAATGGAATACCACATATCAACAGAATAGCGATCTGCTCAAGTCTGGTCAAGTAAGAGAATCAATAAAATCAGGTCCTTCCCTCTGCGACCAGAGTGACTTGCGTTCACACCTTACTGTGGTCAGTCTCGTCGAATTCCCACACAGAAGAATCACAAATCACTCGATGAAGAGGGGGGTGATGCTCAACGGAATGGCTGTTGAATCACATTCTTGCACTTCTGGCACGCTAGGATTGTCGTCGGTGTACAGTTCCGTGACGATCCGGGTGACGGTGACCTCCCTTTCGCCGAGCACGGCGGTCAAGGCCAGATGCCACAGCTTTTGCATTTGGTAGCACCATGTGCTAAACTACTGTCGTATGTTCTTAAGAAACTTCTGGTTGAAGCAGATCGAAACAGCCTGGAAAGAACGGACCATCGTCTGGCTTGCAGGGGTACGTCGCGTGGGGAAGACCGTTCTGAGCCAGCTCTTGCCGAACGCGGAGTACTACGATTGCGAGCTTCCAAGAACACGACGCCTACTCGAAGATCCGCAAGGGTTTCTGAGTGAGGTCCGTGGAAAACGGATCGTGCTCGATGAGATTCATCGGCTCATGAATCCTTCGGAGCTCCTAAAAATCGCTTCCGACCACTACAAAGATATCAAGATCCTTGCGACGGGTTCGTCCACGCTCGGTGTTTCTGCAAAGTTTCGTGACACATTGACGGGGCGTAAGCGGACGGTGTGGCTCACGCCGATGGTCACTGCCGATCTTGTTGCGTTTAACAGGGATGATCTTGCCTACCGGCTTCTTCGCGGAGGGCTGCCCCCGTTCTTCCTCTCCGAAACAATGCCAGAATCAGACTTCCAAGAATGGGTCGATTCCTATTGGGCCAAAGACGTCCAAGAATTGTTCCGCCTGGAACGGCGAGCTTCGTTTCAGAAGCTCTTTGAATTGATCTTCGCGCAGAGCGGCGGCATCTTCGAAGCGACGCGGTTCACGGCTCCGTGTGAGATAAGCCGGCAAACGGTCGCCAACTATCTCAAGGTTCTCGAAGCGACCCTCGTTGCTCACGTTGTGCGTCCTTTCAGCACACACCGGTCGACAGAAATCGTGTCAGCGCCAAAGGTATACGCATTTGATACGGGCTTCGTCTGTTATCTGCGCGGTTGGGATGCGCTGCGCCGGGAGGATCTCGGCACCCTGTGGGAGCATTTCGTGCTCAATGAGCTTCACGCGCATCTGCAGACACGAGAAATCGACTACTGGCGCGACAAGAACAAACACGAGATCGACTTTGTGTATTGCCGGCGAGGGAGGCCTCCCGATGCGATCGAATGCAAATGGTCAGCCGACGAGTTCGATCCCAGGAATCTGCTCGCTTTTCGACGTCAATACCCTAAAGGCCGCAATTGGGTGGTGGCAACGGATGTAGACCATTCATACAGTCGGCATCACAAAGGGATAGACGTTCGCTACGTCAATCTGGCAGCCCTGATCAGCCAGCTCACGGGTGCATTGTCACCTCGGGCTTCATCTACCTGAGGACTGCCGACCCCAAAAGCTACACCCCCGCGACAGCGTACGATTAATGTCGCAGTGTTACAATTCCGCGCATTGCCTCACTAAAAAAGTAC